>CAJOLI010000051.1 GCA_905235285.1 uncultured Bacteroidaceae bacterium | reverse complement strand
GGGCATAGTGAAGTGAACTCGGGGCAGTTGAAGCGCACCCAGTAGTCGTTGCCGGGGTGGCGGTTCTCGAAGGTCTCGAGGACATCGGGGGCGTAGTCGAAGGCGTAGTCGCTCGTGTGCCCCAGTTGTTGGAGGTTGTCTTGTAGGCGGTTCATATTTTTTTTCATGAGTTAAACGGGTGAGGTTGTCACATGACTTCTTCCACTATCCGGCAAACGTTGTCGGTCTTGGCCATGGTATAATAGTGAATGGCGGGCACGCCGTGGGCCAGCAGGTCGCGGCTTTGGGCTATGGCCCACTGTATGCCAACCTGGTAAGCTTCGTCGGGCGTCGTGGCCTGTGACATGAGGTTTACGAGTCTCTGTGGGATATCAATGTGGAAGGAGCGCGGCAGCAACTGTATCTGCCGCTGTGCGGAGATGGGTTTCAGGCCGGGGATGATGGGCACTGAGATGCCTGCGCCGAGGGCTCTGTCGACGAAGCGGTAGAAGCTGTCGTTGTCGAAGAACATCTGTGTTACAATATATTGCGCTCCAGCATCCACTTTTTGCTTAAGTCGTGCGATATCAGCATCGAGGTTGGCGGCTTCGTAGTGCTTCTCGGGGTAAGCGGCTACGCCGATGCAGAAGTCGGTGGGCAGTGGGTTCTTCACGGTGGGGTCCAGGTAGTGGCCGCCGTTGAGGTCGGTGATGGCTGCTACGAGCTGGTCGCTGTGTGCGAAACCGTCGGGTTCGGGCGTGAAGTAGCGCTGTCCGGGCAGGGCGTCGCCCCTGAGGGCCATGACATTGCGCACGCCGAGGAAGTGGAGGTCGAGCAGTTCGCTTTCTATCTTCGGGCGTGAAGCGCCTCCGCAGATTACGTGGGGCACAATTTCGAGCTGTGGGTAGCGCCGCATGATGGCTGCTACGATGGCCACCGTGCCGGGGCGCTTGGCCAGAGTCATCTTGGTGAAGGTGCCATCGGGATTGGGCACGTATTCAACCTCATCTCGGTGGCAGGTGATATTGATGAAGGGCGGCTCGAACGCCATGAGCGGGTCTAAGCTCTCGTAGAGGCGCGTTACATCGCTGCCCTTGAGTGGCGGCACCAGCTCGAAGCTGGCAAATGGTTTTGCCGCTGTGCGTAATATGTCTGCTACTTTCATATTTTATATTTCATTTTATATTTCATATTTCCAACTTCAATCCACGGCGTCTGCAGTAGTCGGCCCGCTGCTCGTCGTCGATGCGCCCTACGGAGAAGTAGCGAGCCTCAGGATGGCATATCATCAGGCCGCAGAGGGCGGTGCTTGGGTCTATGGAATAATGGTCGGTGAGAACAATGCCGAGGCGTGACTCGGCATCCAGACGGTCTACGATGATGCGCTTGAGCGAGTGGTCAGGGCATGTTGCATAGCCAAAGGCTACGCGCAGCATCTTGAAGGCAGGCCTGTCATCGGTGGCTGCAGCCGCTGCGCGGCCGTAGTCTGTCAGTTGCGCGCTGAGGGCTTCTCCACACGCTTCTACGAGGCGGGCGCAGATGGAATGTAGCATCAGGTGCTGAGGTTCGTCGGGCTCTTGGTGGCGTTGGCGTGCCACAATGGTGAGCAGCCCGACAGGTAAGGGCCGCTGCTCGTCGAAGAAGTCGGCCAGGCAGAGGAAGTGTCCGCGGCTGCTTTGACTGCGTAGCATGGGCAGGATCTGGCCATCGGGCAGGATTATGTCGTTGCCCCTGCGCGTGGCGGGCTCAAAGCGCAGCAGTGCTTGCAGCTCTACGCCTCCGGAGGTCATGGCCTGCTGCAGCAGTGCCTGGCCTTCGGTGAGCGTGCGGCGTGCCTCTGGCGTCACGAGTTGCTGCTCGAGAGTCTCTCCCTTGAAGCCCCAGAAGAGGAGGAACATTCTCCAGTCGATAAACGGCACTATCGAAGCCACAGGTACGTCGATGGGGCCGACGGCCTGCTGCAGGACCTCTGCCGTGGGACAGCCTTCGGGGAAGGTGAAGTGCGGAGCTCTGCTGTTAGCTTCAGCGTATGGCAGGAGCTCGACGTGGTTCTCTACGTACGCCTGACGGATGTGCGCCTGGTCTGCGCGTACCTGAGCTGTGGCGGCATCAGCATCCATCTGCAGGCGTTTGGCCAGCAGCGCTGTCTGCGAGGCATCGCCTCCGTAAGCCACGAGGGCGTCGTAGAGCGGAGCCAGGCGTACGGCGGTGTGGACGGCCGAGGTTGTAGCGCCGCCGACTATTATTGGTGTGCGGAGCCCTTCACGCTGGAACAGGCGGCAAAGCGTCTCCATCTCCTTGAGCGAGGGCGTTATGAGTCCGCTCAGGCCTACGAAGAGGGGCTCATGATTGACGGTAGCCTTGAGGATAACTTCTGGCGCCACCATGACGCCAAGGTCAATGACCTCGAATCCGTTGCATGCTAGCACTATAGCCACGATGTTCTTGCCTATATCATGGACGTCGCCTGCGACGGTGGCAAGCACTACGCACGGCCGGGCCGAAGCCGTTGCCGTGCCGGCGGAAGTGTCGAGGTAGGGCTGCATCAGCGTCACAGCCTCTTTCATCACCTGCGCAGCCTTCACTATCTGCGGCAAGAACATCTTGCCCTCGGCAAAGCGGGTCCCGATGTCCTCCATGGCCTGCATCAGTGGCCCCTCGATAACGTCAATAGGCTTTCCGTATTTTTCTATGGCCTCGGGGATGTCAGCTTCCAAGTGCTCGGCATTACCGCTGACCAAGGCCTTCGCCAGGCGCTCTTCTACGCTGAGGCTTGCCGCGTCAGCGCCAGCCGCCGGCACATCGGCCGCAGAAGGCGGCTTGAGTTCTTGCTCGTCGCGGAGGCGTGCGGCCAGGGCGATGAGCCTCTCTGTGGCACCCGCATCGCTGTTGAGTACCACATCTTCTACGGCGCGCAGCAACTCGGGAGCTATGCTGTCGTAAGGCTTGAGCATCGTGGGGTTGACGATGGCCATGTCGAGTCCTGCACGTATGGCATGATAGAGGAACACAGAGTGCATCGCTTCGCGCACCGCGTTGTTGCCTCTGAAACTGAACGAGAGGTTGCTGACGCCACCGCTTGTCTTGGCCTGCGGCAGGTGTTGCTTTATCCAGGCCACGGCACGAATGAAGTCGAGGCCATAGGCGGAATGCTCAGACAGTCCCGTGCCTACTGCCAGGATGTTCACGTCTATAATAATATCCTGAGGAGGGAATCCTATGCTGGTAAGCAGCCTGTAAGCACGGTCGGCAATGGCGGTCTTGCGCTCGAAGGTAGTGGCTTGGCCTTCTTCGTCGAAGGCCATCACAACGGCCGCAGCGCCGAGTCGCCTGAGCTCACGTGCCTGCGCGAGAAAGGCCTCCTCGCCGTTCTTCAGGCTTATGGAGTTGACGATGCACTTACCCTGGGCATTCTTCAGGCCTGCCACGATGGTGGGCCAATCTGACGAGTCGATCATCAGCGCAGCACGCGCTACGGCAGGGTCGGTGGCCACGTAGCGGCAGAATGTCGTCATGGCCGCAGCGCTGTCGAGCAGCGCATCGTCCATGTTTATGTCTATCACCGAGGCGCCGCCCTCAATCTGGTGACGTGCCACGGCCAGTGCCTCGTCGTGCTGTCCGGAGGCTATCAGACGTGCAAACTTACGTGAGCCGGCCACATTAGTGCGTTCGCCGATGTTGGTGAAGTTTTGCGTGCGGCGGTCTATGAGCAAGGGCTCCAGACCTGAGAGCCACAGACGCTCGTCGGCAGCAGGCACCGTGCGCGGCCGCAGGCCCTTCATCGCCTGCGCTATGCTGCGGATGTGGCGCTCGTCGGTGCCGCAGCAGCCGCCTGTAATATTCAGCAGTCCGGCCGTAGCCATCTGTCGCAGATGTTCAGCCGTGTATGCCGGCAGTTCGTCGTACTCGCCCATCTCGTTTGGCAAGCCCGCATTGGGGTATAGCGACAGGCGCACTGGAATGTTTGCGGCGAGCTGTTCCACGAAAGGCCGCAGATCCGCAACTCCGAACGAACAGTTGAGCCCGAAGGCGAGGAGGTTAGGGTAGTGGGCAATGCTGTGGTAAAAAGCCATCAGTGTCTGGCCTGTAAGCAGGCGCCCACTGCGGTCGTTCACCGTTGCCGATACTATTAATGGAATAGGCTGCCCCAACCGCTCGCCCAGTTTCTCTATAGCATAAATGGCGGCCTTGGCGTTGAGGGCGTCGTAGCAGGTCTCGAGCAGGAGCAGGTCTGCGCCACCTTCGAGCAGCGCCTCGGCCTGAACGCCATAGGCTTCGCTCATAGCGTCGAAGTCAACTTGGCGCTGATCAGGTCTGCTGATATCGGGGGCCAGCGTCAGCGACACGGCAGTAGGACCTATGGAACCGGCCACCCACACGTGGCGGTGGGCAACGCTGTCGGCCACGCGACGAGCCAGCCGTGCGCCCTCGAGAGCCATGGAGCGAGCCTCGCCGGCACAGGCGTATTTGCTCTGGCTGATGGCGTTCGACGAGAAAGTATTCGTAGTAATGATATCGGCACCTGCTTCGACATAAAGCCTGTGGACCTGCTCTACGACCTCTGGTGCGGTCAGGCAGAGCACGTCGTTGTTGCCGACAAGAGAGACGGGCCAATCGCGAAAACGGCCGCGGTGGAAATCATCTGCCACAACGCCCAGCGACTGCAACTTAGTACCTATGGCTCCGTCGAGAATCAGAATACGCTCGGTCAGCGCCTGCTCGAGGCTCGAGTAAGTGTTTGTGTACATGTATCGATTATATTGTCTGCCTTTTCCGGTGCAAAGGTAGTTTATTTTTTGCTTTTGGACTTAAAAAAGAACGGAAAATCGGACCTCGGAGACTCTATTTTGCCAAAAAGGCTGCATCTATGGCCGATTGCTTCATGCCTGAGGAGCAGTGATGACGATACTGCTCTTTTTATTTGCGGCTTGCTATGTAAGGTATAAAACGGATTCACAGATGAAATCAGCTTATTAGTGATAAAAATTACGATGTTCACGTGTAAAGACGTACCTTTGCAGTCGGTTTTCAGTCGCAGGCAAACACATTTCAGTCTCCGGCAAGCACAATACCAACAAATCTAAAGGGCGGTAGGCGCCACACAAGCGGACGTCATCGCCTTCTTTATTTATATAATATGTCATATCACGTCGACGAAAAAGGATTCTACGGAGAATTCGGCGGGGCGTATATCCCCGAAATACTTTATGCCACGGTGCACGAACTGCAGCGACAGTACACGGACATCCTGGAGTCGGAATCGTTCCGCATGGAATATCATCAATTACTCAAGGACTATGTCGGTCGCCCGTCACCCCTCTATTTCGCCCGCCGCATGAGCGAGCGCTATGGCTGTCGTCTCTTCCTTAAACGCGAGGACCTCAACCACACAGGTGCTCATAAGATTAACAACACCATAGGACAGATTCTGCTTGCCAAGCGTATGGGCAAGACGCGCATCATAGCCGAGACGGGGGCCGGTCAACATGGCGTGGCCACGGCTACCGTGTGCGCACTAATGGGCCTGCAATGCGAAGTGTTCATGGGTGCTACCGACGTCGAACGCCAGCACACAAATGTCGAACGAATGCGTATGCTCGGGGCAGAGGTTCATCCTGTACGCACGGGCAATATGACGCTCTCCGATGCCTGCTCCGAGGCTATTCGCGACTGGTGTTGTCACCCCTCTGACACTTTCTACATCGTAGGCAGCACTATGGGCCCTCACCCATACCCCGATCTTGTGGCACGCCTTCAGAGCGTTATCTCGGAAGAGATACGATGGCAGCTGCAGGAGAAGGTGGGACGAGACTACCCGGACTACCTCATGGCATGCATTGGAGGCGGCAGCAACGCCGCGGGCACGATATACCACTATGTCGACGACAAGCGCGTACGCATAGTGCTCGCTGAGGCCGGAGGCCACGGATGGCAGACTGACCACACTGCCGCCACGCTCCACCGCGGCACAGTAGGTATTCTCCACGGAGCCAAGATGCTGGTCATGCAAGACGATGACGGGCAGATAGAAGAGGCCTTCACCATCAGTGCAGGTTTGGATTACCCGGGCGTAGGTCCTATGCACTGCAATATGGCGCGTCAAGGGCGCACGCAAGTCCTGAGCATCAACGACGATGAGGCCTTGCGGGCAGGCTACGAACTGACACGCCTCGAAGGTATCATACCGGCCATCGAGAGTGCTCACGCCGTGGCTGCGCTGCAGAAACTCACGTTCAGCCCCGACGATGTCGTTGTGCTTACCGTAAGCGGGCGTGGCGACAAGGATATTGAGACGTATCTGAAGGCCGGAGACGCGATGAAGAATGAAGAATAAAATAAACCAGTAATGTTCAAATATACTACTCACAGTCGCACCATCTTGGGCGACCTCGTCACGCCGGTGTCGGCGTATATGAAATTGCGCGACCTCTATCCACAGAGCACGCTCATGGAAAGCTCCGACTATCACGACCAGAGCAACTCGCGCTCGTTCATAGCCATAAATCCCATGGCTTCTGTGGCTGTGGCCCACGGCAAGGCGCTGATACGCTTCCCCGATGCTACAAGTCATGAGTACACCATCGACGCACATTTCAGCGTTGCCGACGCCATTCATGAGCTCATCGACAATATAAGCGTCGAGGGCGAAGAGGCTGGCGTCTGCGGTCTCTTCGGTTATACTTCGTTCAACGCCGTGCGCTACCTCGAGCCTATCAGCGTCAAGGATGAGACTCAGGACGAGAACGACGCCCCGGACATTCTCTATATCCTCTACCGCCAGGTCATCGTCTTCGACCACCACAACAACCGGCTCACCGTCGTCTCCCTGGCCGGAGCCGACGGCAGCGACGAGGCCTTAGCCGCAGAGCGGGAGGCTGCCGAGCAAGCTGTCGACGACATCCTAAAGGCTATCAACCGCAACAACATTAAGGCCTATGACTTCAGGATCATTGGCGAGGCCACCTCGACACTCACCGACGCACAGCACAAAGCCAACATACGGCGCGGTATAGACCACTGCCTGCGGGGCGATGTCTTCCAGATAGTGCTCAGCCGACGATTCGTACAGCGCTACGAGGGCGATGATTTCCGCCTCTATCGCGCCCTGCGCAGCATCAATCCCTCGCCCTACCTCTTCTATTTCGATTTCGGAGGATTCCGCATCTTCGGCTCATCGCCTGAGACGCATTGCCGCATTGAGGGTAGGCGTGCTTTCATCGACCCCATAGCCGGCACTACGCGTCGCACCGGCGATGCCGAGGCCGACCGCCGTGGCGCTGAATTTCTGCGCACCGACCCTAAGGAGAATGCCGAACACGTGATGCTTGTGGATCTCGCGCGCAACGACCTCTCGCGCAACTGCCACGACGTCAAGGTCGACTACTACAAGGACATTCAGTACTACTCACACGTCATACACCTCGTAAGCCGCGTCAGCGGAACGCTCGACGACGATGCCGATCCAATACAGGCGTTCTTCGACACGTTCCCTGCCGGCACTCTCTCAGGAGCGCCCAAGGTGAGAGCTATGCAACTTATCTCAGAATACGAGCCGCACAACCGAGGTGCCTACGGAGGATGCATCGGCATAATAGGCCTCGACGGCAGCCTGAACCAAGCCATCACCATCCGCACGTTCGTCGCGCGCAACGGCGAGCTATGGTTCCAGGCAGGAGGAGGCATCGTAGCCAAGAGCGACGAGGACTATGAGCTCCAAGAAGTAAACAACAAGCTGGGAGCCCTGCGTCGGGCCATGGTTGCCGCTGCTCCTTCGGAGAAGGAAAAGTGAAAAATGAAGCCTCTCCCCCAGCCCCTCCCCTGAAGGGAAGGGGAGTGTCACTGCAGAAGTTCTTCCCTTTAGGGGAGGATTTAGGAGAGGCTGAAAAATCATTCAAACAGCATGAAGTTGAGAGATTTTTTAAATAGATTTTCTTGAGATATTGAAGAACGAAGTGACGACCATATATAGAGAAAAGTGAGAAGAGAGAAAAAATGAAAATAGTTATTATCGACAACTACGACTCTTTCACCTTTAACCTTAGTCATCTGGTGAAAGCATTAGGAGCGGACGTCAGCGTCATGCGCAACGACCGCTTCAGTCTCGACGATCTCGAGCCTTTCGACAAGATTATTCTCAGCCCAGGACCTGGTATACCCTCTGAGGCAGGCCTGCTCCTCGACGTCATCAAGCGCTATGCCACTGCCAAGCCCATCCTCGGCGTATGCCTCGGGCATCAGGCCATCGGCGAAGCCTTCGGCGCACGCCTCGAGAACCTGAGCCAGGTGTTTCACGGTCTGGCAACGCCCTGCCACATTATAGCTTCCGATCCCATCTTCGCAGGCCTTAAGGCAGATATCACCGTGGGACGCTACCACTCGTGGGTCGTGGCCGCAGACAGCTTGCCCGACTGCCTCGAGGTCACGGCCGTCAGCGACGAAGGCCAGATTATGGCGCTACGCCACCGCCACCTCAATGTCCACGGCATACAGTTTCACCCCGAGAGCGTGCTGACGCCCGACGGAGCAATAATCATCAAAAACTTCTTATCATTATGAAAGAGATACTCACGAAACTGCTCAACCACGAAGAGCTCACGCGCGAAGAGATGCGACGCATCCTCATAGGCATTACTCAGAGCGAATATCCCACGGAGCAGGTAACAGCACTGCTGACGGCACTGCAGATGCGCGGCGTCACCGTCGACGAGCTCCTGGGCTTCCGCGACGGAATCCTTGAGACAGGCGTTCCCGTGCCTCTGGACTGCGGCCGCTATATCGACGTCGTAGGCACAGGAGGCGACCGCAAGAACACCTTTAATATATCCACAACCAGTTGCTTCGTCATCGCTGGTGCAGGTTACAAAGTGGCTAAGCACGGCAACTACTCCGCCACATCAACGTCAGGGGCTTCTAATGTCATCGCACAACACGGTGTGCGCTTTACCGATGACATCGACCGCCTCAACCGTTGCCTCGACGAAGTCGGCATCGTTTACCTGCACGCGCAGCTGTTCGCCCGTGCCATGAAATTCGTGGGACCCATTCGCAAGGCTCTTCAGTTCCCGACAATCTTCAACCTGCTCGGACCGCTCGTCAACCCCAGCCAACCGCAGTGTCAGCTGCTTGGCGTGGCCAACCTCGACCAGATGCGGCTCTATCATCAGGTTTACCAGCGGCTGGGAATTGACTATGGCATCGTCAACAGCATCGATGGCTACGACGAGATATCCCTGACTGGGCCTTTCAAGGTTACCACCAATACCTACGAGCGCATTTTCGAACCGAGCGACCTGGGCTTCCGTCCGGCGTTGCCCGAGGAACTCGTGGCAGGGGCCACCGAGGTCGAGGCCAAGGACATCTTCGACGCTGTGCTCGAGAACCATGCCCTGCCTGCGCAGAAAAACATCGTTCTGGCCAACGCCGCCTTCGGCATACAAGTGATGGAGCACGGCGAGCGCAGTCTCGACGAATGCCTGGCCATAGCACGCGAGTCCATCGACAGCGGAGCGGCCCTGCGTACTTTCCGCAAGTTCGTTGAGCTGAATTCATAAATCCCAAACCCACAAGCATTATGGCTGACATCCTCGAGGAAATAATAGCTAACAAACGGCAGGAAATCGAATACTTGAGGGCTCCTAAAGCTTCACTGCGTCAGGCGCTGCTCAACTCCGAGACAGGTATTATTGCTGAATTCAAGCGTCGCTCACCATCAAAAGGCTGGATAAAAGCAGACGGCAGGGCCGATGTCATTCCGTTAAGCTACGAGCGCCACGGCGCGGCCGCCCTCAGCATTCTCGTCGACGAGCATTACTTCGGAGGCAGTGCCCAGTATATCCGTCAGGCACGCAGCGCAGGCGTCACACTACCTATTCTCTACAAAGAATTCATCGTTGATGAGCTGCAACTCTATGACGCCGCCCTCTGCGGAGCTTCGGCCGTGCTGCTCATTGCGGCCTGCCTCACGACGGCTCAGGCACGCACGCTCATCGCCACGGCCCACAGCCTCGGCCTCGAGGTGCTGCTTGAGATGCACGACGAGAGCGAGCTCGAATATGCCGACCTTAGCCCCGACCTCTGTGGCATCAACAACCGCCATCTCGGCTCGTTCGTAACCGATGTCGACACTTCTTTCCGCCTTGCCGAACGGCTGCCCGACGATGTCGTAAAGGTTAGCGAGAGCGGCATCAGCGACCCGCAGACCTTGCGTCTCCTGCGTCAAGCCGGCTTCCGGGGATTCCTCATCGGCGAAGCCTTTATGCGAACTCCCGACCCGGGGCTCACCCTCGCGCAATTCATAAATTATAATAAAATATAAGTTGAAAGAAATAAAAGTCTGTGGCATGCGCGAGCCTGGTAATATCCGGGCCGTGGAGGCTTTGGGCATAGACATGATGGGCTTCATCTTCTGGCCACCGTCGGTGCGCTACGTAGCTTCCAAGCCAGCATATCTGCCCGAGCACGCCCGGCGCGTCGGCGTTTTCGTAGATGCCGACATTGAGGATGTCCTGAGTCGCACGGCCGATTTCGGCCTCGACATCGTGCAGCTTCACGGCAGCGAGACGCCCGCTTATGTCCGATGCCTGCGCGAGCGGCTCGCGGCACAGGACGTCAGCCCTTCAGCCCAAAGCCCGTCAGAGGGCGTAGGTTCAGGGAGCAAAATGCTGCGCATCATAAAAGCGCTGCCCGTGGCCACAGCCAGTGACCTCGCTGCAGCTCAGGCCTACGACACACTCGTCGACGCCTTCCTCTTTGACACACGCACGCCTCTCCCTGGCGGCTCTGGATGCCAGTTCGACTGGGACGTCCTCGCCGACTACGACCTCCAGCTGCCCTTCCTGCTCAGCGGAGGCATAGGCCCCGACGATGCCGACCGCCTGCGCCGCTTCAGCCACCCTCGCTGCATAGGCTTCGACATAAATTCGCGTTTCGAATCGGCACCGGCAGTCAAGGACATAAACGCCCTCGACATTTTCCTTAGACACATCAGACAACAATAATTAGTGAACTAAACAATGAACAATATCCTCGACAAAGTATTCGCAGAACGTGGCGACAGGAAACTCCTCAGCCTCTATTTCTGCGCCGGCACGCCGACGCTCGACAGCACAGCCGATGTCATCCTGGCCATGCAACGGCGAGGCATCGATTTCATAGAAGTAGGCATACCGTTCAGCGACCCGCTCGCCGACGGCCCCGTGATTCAGGATGCTGCAACGCACGCCCTACGCAATGGCATGACGCTGCGCACGCTCTTCGCACAACTCACAGCCATACGCCCGCAGGTACGCATTCCGCTCATCCTCATGGGCTACCTCAACCCCATCCTCCACTATGGCATAGAGCCGTTCTGCCGCTCGTGCGTCGAGGCCGGCGTGGCCGGAATGATCATCCCCGACCTGCCCTTCGACGACTACCTCCGCGATGTCCGTCCCGTGGCCGAGCGCTACGGTCTGCACGTCATCATGCTCATCACACCCGAGACCAGCGACGAGCGCATACGATTCATAGATGACAACACCGGGGGCTTCATTTACATGGTCAGCTCAGCAGCCATCACGGGCGCACAGCGCTCCTTTGACGAGCAGAAGCAAGCATACTTCAGACGCATCGATGATATGCAACTCCACAACCCGCGTATGATAGGCTTCGGCATCAGCAACCGCCAGACGCTCGAGGCCGCACAGTCGGCTGCCGAAGGGGCCATCATCGGCTCGCGCTTCGTGCAGCTCCTCGAACAGACAGGCGACGCCGACCTCGCCCTCGACGAGCTGTTCCGGGCTCTGCAATAGTCCTTTCCCATAAGCAACAGAAGACCGTCCATTCCCTCAGCACTCAAGTGTCAGGAAATGGACGGTCTTTTTTTGAACCCTTCGCTCGTCGCTTGCGATGCTTCTGCGAGCGAAGCGAGTCTGAAGAAGCCTTTTGCCCAAAACCCTTAAGCCTTTTGCACTAAAACAAGTTGTTTTACCTTGAAACCCTTAAGCCTGTTTCCCCACCCTCTGGAGGGAGGGGTCGGATTTGGTCTCAAGCCTTTCTTCCCGCCCTCTTGAGGGAGGGGCCGGGGGAAGGTCTCAATCTCTATTCCCTTACATGGCCGATTTCTATTTCCATGGAGTCTTCAGAAAAGTCAAATAAAGCTAATTATGTGGGCCGGGCGATATATCAGGCCGTCCCGCTGCGTATATATATAAATAGGAAGCGCCACAGCGGCGTGCTCTCCGCAGACGAGCGCGAACTCCTTTGCCTTCAGCTGAATGAACTTATTGAGTTTTGCGATAGCCAGACAGATTCACTCCATAAGTCCGATAAGACCGGCACGGCCGTCCGCAACTATTACACCATTTCGCGCGCCTACTTCCGCCTTGCCTTCAAGGTGCTGCGCGGAAAACCATAGCCCCACTACGTCGTGACGATTTGTGGGGTAACTGTTTGTATGACGAGGACAGCCTCACCCCCGAACTTCTCCCCAGAAGGAAAATTACCAACCCCCTCGTGGTTTTTACCTTTTTTTCCCCTTTTTTGAAATATTTTGATAAAATTGGGGCCATATTAAAATGAAATATGTACCTTTGCAAACAATTTGAGGATAAAACTTGAAAATAAAAACATAGGTAGAATGAAAAGGAAAAAAGTTTTTGGGTGGGCATTGACGCTCTTTGCCGCTATAAGCTGTATGACGGCTTGCGGGCTGGACATACCCAAAGAAAAACAGACTTCGTTCGAGACAATCACCGTCAAGAAATCCGACGTTGAGCTTCCCATGAAGTTCAGCGCAAAACTGAAAGGTCAGTCAGACGTGACTATCACACCACAGGTGAGCGGACAGCTGATGAAAATCTGCGTCACTGAAGGTCAGCGCGTGAGCAAGGGCGAGACGCTCTTCGTCATCGACTCGCGAAATGCACGGCATGAAGTGGAAGCCGCACAGGCCAACCTCCAGGCCGCACAGGCCAACCTCCAGGCTGCTCAGGCCCAAGCCAACAGCGCACAGCTGGAGTTTGAGAGCAACAAGAACCTGTTCGACAAGAAGATTGTGAGCAGCTACATGTTGGAGAACTCAAGGAATAGCTACAATCAGGCTCAGGCTGCCGTCAGCCAGGCCAAGGCTTCCGTAGCACAGGCTCAATCGGCAGTCAACCGCGCCAAGGTGAACCTCGGCTTCTGCACCATCGCGGCTCCCGTGACAGGTGTCATCGGCGAGATTCCCGTGCGCACCGGCGACCAGGTGTCGCCAGCCACCAACCTCACCATACTCAGCGGCAACACGACGATGGACGCAGAGTTCGCCGTCTCTGAGGCTATCATCGAGATGCAGGTGCAGGCCGACATGAAGGGCGAGGAGAAAGACAAGCTCATTGCTGCTTTGCCCGACGTGACGTTCGTAATGAAGAACGGAACGGAATACAAGCACAAGGGCCGCATCACCAGTCTGACGGGTGTCGTCGATGCCGCCACAGGTTCGCTTGGATGCAAAGCCTCGTTCCCCAATCCTGAAGGTCTCCTGTTCTCGGGCGTGCAGGGCACCGTGGTGCTCCCCTTCCAGCAGGAGGACGTAATGGTGATTCCGCAGAACGCCGTGGTGCGCCTGCAGGACAAGTCTCTGGTATATAAGGTGAAGGCCGACAGCACGGCAACGGCCGTCACCGTGACCACCACATCTGCCGGCAACGGTAAGGACGTCATCGTAGAATCGGGTCTCAAGGTGGGCGACCGCATTGTGACCGTGGGTGCCAACAACGTTCAGGAAGGGCAGCAGGTGCTGTTTGCAAATTAAGTATGAAAAACAACATATTCATCAACAGATACGTGATGGCCTGTGCCATCTCTATTGTGATAGCGCTGGTGGGCTTTATCTGCATGAAGAGCCTGTCCATCGAGCAATACCCGAATATTGCTCCGCCAACGGTGCGCGTCAACACAAGTTATACGGGTGCTGATGCCAACACCATCATGAAGTCGGTGGTGCAGCCCTTAGAGGAGAACATCAACGGCGTGCCCGACATGACCTACATGACCTCGTCGGCCTCGTCGTCGGGCGACGTCAGCATTGTGGTCTACTTCAAGCAGGGCACCGACCCCGACATTGCGGCTGTGAACGTGCAGAACCGCGTCAGCCGTGCCACGGCCCTGCTGCCTGCCGACGTGACTAAGGTGGGCGTGCAGGTGATGAAGCAGCAGAGCAACATCCTGCAGATTGGTGCCATCCGTAGCGTCGACGGCAAGTACGACGACGACTTCGTGGCAAACTACATCGACATCAACCTGAGGCCGCGCCTGATGCGTATCACCGGCGTGGGCGACGTGATGGCTCTCGGTAACACCTACGCCCTGCGTATCTGGATGAAGCCCGACGTGATGGCACAGTACGGGCTGGAGCCTAACGACGTCTTCGCGGCCATCGGTGGCCAGAGCTTCGTCTCGGCCACGGGTTCCTTGGGTGCACAGTCGGAGAATGCCTACCAATATACGATGGAGTACAAGGGTACGCTGAAGACCATCGAGGAGTTCAACGACATCGTGCTCAAGACCAGCGACGGCGGGCATCTGCTCCATCTGAGCGATGTGGCCGACGTGGAGATTGGTGCCATGAGCTACAACTTCATCTCGAACATCGGCGGCAAGCCGGGTACCATCTTCATGGTATTCCAGGCTCCGGGAGCCAACGCCACGGAGGTGAACGCCCGCATCGACCAGCTCTACGAGGACCTGAAGCCGATGATGCCTGCAGGGCTGGAGTTCGTGAAGCTCGAGACCAGCGACGACTTCCTCTATGCCGCCATCGGCAACGTGGTTGAGACGCTCATCATCGCCATCATCCTGGTGATTCTCGTCGTGTTCTTCTTCTTGCAGAACTTCAAGGCCACCATCATCCCGTCTATCTCGATCATCGTTTCCCTGCTGGGAACATTTGCCATCGTCTCGCTGGCGGGATTCTCGCTCAACATCCTGACGCTCTTCGCCCTCGTGCTGGCTATCGGTACGGTGGTCGATGATGCCATCGTGGTGGTTGAGGCGGTGATGGCGAAGATGGAGGGCGGCATTACCGATGCCAAACAGGCTACGCGCGAGGCTATGAACGAGGTGTCGGTGGCCGTCGTATCGTGTACGCTGGTCTTCATGGCCGTGTTCATCCCCGTGGCCTTCATGCCCGGCACGTCGGGGTCGTTCTTCACCCAGTTTGGCGTGACGATTGCCTCGTCCGTTGGTTTGTCGTGTGTTTCCGCACTGACTCTCTGCCCTGCCCTATGCGCCATTATGCTGAAGGTGACAGAGAAGGAAAGTGAGCGCAAGAGCATCACATATTATACGAAGAAAGCCTATACCGTCAGCTATGACGCTATCTACAACAAGTACTCCAAGGCTGTGCAGAAGTTCATCAAGCGCCCCATGCTGGCATGGGGTCTGCTGGCCGTGGCTGGCGTGCTGCTCATCTTCTTCATGAAGAACCTGCCTTCAGGACTCGTGCCGCAGGAGGACCAGGGCGTTATTCTGGCCGAAATCCGTGCCCCGGAGGGTACCACGCTCCACGAGACGCGTGAGATTGTGAAGAAGGTGGAAGCGAAGGTGCAGGAGATTCCCGAGATGGAGAGCTTCGCCACGGCCTGCGGCTACGGCATGATGTCGGGCTCAGGCTCGAACTATGCCACGATGATTATCCGCCTGAAGACCTGGGAGGAGCGTGAGGGCTTCAACCACTACATCGACCTGGTCATCGGCCGTCTGTTTTTCGCCTGCAAGGAAATCAAGAACGTGCAGGTGTTGCCGTTCCAGTTGCCGCAGGTGCCGGGCTACGGTTCTAACAACAGCGTCAATTTGGTGCTGCAGGACCTGAACGACGGTGACCTGTCGGAGTTTGCAAAGCTGGCCACCAATTTCCTCACCAAACTGGGCGAACGACCTGAAATAAGCATGGCCATGACTTCCTACTCCGAGCGTTTCCCGAAGTATCAGGTAGAGGTGGACCCTACCCAGTGCGACCGTGCAGGTGTTTCACCGGCTGTCGTGCTGCGAACGCTGGGCTCATATTGCGGAGGCTCCTATGTGGGTAACTTCAACCAGTTCGGTAAGGTCTATCGCATCATGGCCAGCGCTTCACCAGAATACTGCCTCGAGCCCTCATCGCTGAACAACATCTTCGTGAAGGTGCGTGGCGGCAAGATGGCCCCTATCTCGGAGTTCGTCACGCTGAAAGATGTCGTGGGAACGTCGAACGTGGAACATTTCAACCTGTTCCAAAGCATCACCTGCTTCGTACAGGCCGCCAGCGGATACACCGAGGGCGACGCCCACAAGGTAATTGCCGAGGTGTTCAAGGAGACTATGCCTAACGGCTACAGCTACGAATACAGCGGTATGTCGCGAGAGTTGGAGGAAGCCTCCGGCTCTAACACCACTGCCCTTATATATATAATATGTGTCATTCTCATCTACCTCATCCTCGCCTCGCTCTACAACTCATGGTTCACCCCGTGGGCCGTGTTGCTCAGCGTGCCGTTCGGACTGATGGGAGCCTTTGTC
>CAJOLI010000050.1 GCA_905235285.1 uncultured Bacteroidaceae bacterium | reverse complement strand
GAGCATATACCTTAGTAATGAATATAAAAGATGAGATTCACTCAAAAGTAACTGCTCCCTCCCTCATAGGGAGGGCGGGGGGAGAGTCCGTCTCTACCATAGGCTTCTTCGACGGCGTGCACCGCGGCCATCAGTACCTCATCCGGCAAGTGCTGGATGAGGCTTTGCGCTGTGGTGGTCGCTCGCTGCTTGTTACCTTCGACCGCCATCCACGGTCGGTGGTCGCTCCCGGCAGCGAGCCTCCGTTGCTGACCTCAGCCGAGGAGAAGATGGAATTACTCAGAGCCACGGGTGTCGATGAGATCTACGTTCTGCCCTTCGACCACGACATGGCAGCGCTGACGGCCCGCGCGTTCATGCAGCAGGTGTTGCGCGAGCGGTTGGGTATCAGCACGTTGGTCGTCGGCTACGACCACCACTTCGGACGTCCTCAGGGCGAGACGTTCGCCGACTACGCTGCGATAGGCCGTGCGTTGGACATCGAAGTCATCGGTGCACGCGAGTTGGAAGGCGAGCACATCAGTAGCTCGACCATACGCCGGGCTCTCATGGCTGGCGACGTGGCCACGGCCGCACGACTGTTGGGACGCCCTTACACGTGGACCGGTCGCGTTGTCCACGGCCACGCCATAGGCCGCCAGCTGGGCTTCCCCACAGCCAACCTCGTGGCAGTGGAGCCTCATCAGCTGCTGCCTGCACGCGGAGCCTATGCCGTCATGGCCGGAGGAGAGCCTGCAATGCTCAATATTGGCAGGCGACCAACCATCGGCAACGGCGACGACACCTCCATCGAGGCGCATCTGCTTGACTACCATGGCGACCTCTACGGGCAGACCCTGACATTATCTTTTATCGCACGCCTGCGCGAAGAGCGCCGCTTTGACAGCGAGGCTGAACTACGGGAACAGCTCGAAAAAGACAGAGAAGCGACACGTAAGGCGGTAATGAGTTGAAACGTGGAAAGGTTGAAAATAGGAATATATATAATCAACTTAAGACTATGAAGCAGAGACGCAGATATTGGTGGGTGTTTATCCTGCTGTTTATTATCAGCCAGCTCGCCAGCATCGGCATGGTGATTGGCAAACGTTTTATCTCGGGCGACACGGGTGCAACGCTGAGCTCCGACATGCCGGTGGAGGCGCTCTTCGTGGCTAATGTACTGGCTATTGCCCTCTTCTTCTGTTTCCGCCCGCAAAGCATCACGTGGCGCAGCACCTCGCAGGGTCTCCGCAGCCGTGGTGCACGGCGCACGCTTCTCGTGTTCCTCATGGCGGTGCCCGTCACGCTTCTTGTCAACATTATCCAGGAAGCTTTCTTCCCCGAAATTCCCGATCTGGTGGGCGAAGAAATGATGCTTACCATCATGCACAACCCGTTGGGACTGCTGACAATAGCCATTCTGGGGCCTATATCTGAGGAGCTGCTGTTCCGCGGAGGCGTGCAGACCGACCTGAGCCTGCGCTTTAGCCACCAAGGGTGGTTCGTGCCCATAGCCTTCAGCGCTATCGTCTTCGCCCTCATACACATGAACCCGGCACAGATGCCCATAGCCTTCATCCTGGGTTGCGTCCTCGGCTTCGCCTACTGGTGGACGGGCTCGCTGGTGGCGCCCATCCTCATCCACGTCTTCAACAACTCGTTCGCTTGCCTGATGGAGTTCCTCAACCCCGACGACAGCAGCTTGATCAACCTGCTCGGCGGCTCCACAGGCGCCGCCCTCACAGCACTCATTAGCCTCATCATACTCTTATTAGTCCTTCGCCAAGTGTATAAAGAAGGTTCTGAGAGCCTCGAAAACAGCTAAAAAATGCTTTTTTTTCTATATAATTAATGTGTACTTCGGCTTTTTTATGTAGTTTTGCCGCCACATTTCGACAAAAACACATAATATATGCCTACGAACCTTGTAATAGTAGAGTCCCCGGCCAAGGCCAAGACCATAGAGAAATTCCTTGGCGAAGACTATAAAGTGATGTCGTCCTACGGACACATCCGCGACCTCAAGAAACACAGCTTCAGCATCGACACCGACAACTTCGTGCCGCAGTATGAAGTGCCAACGGACAAGGCCAATGTCGTGTCGCAGCTACGCACCAACGCCCGCAAGGCCAACATCGTATGGCTGGCGTCTGATGAAGACCGCGAAGGAGAAGCCATAGCCTGGCACCTGCAGGAAGAGCTGAAGCTCGACCCGCAGACCACCAAGCGCATCGTCTTCCATGAGATTACCAAGCCCGCCATACTCGCAGCCATAGAACACCCACGCCAGATTGACCTCGGACTGGTCAATGCCCAGCAGGCTCGCCGCGTGCTCGACCGCATCGTAGGCTTCAAGCTCTCGCCCGTACTCTGGCGTAAGGTGAAGCCCAACCTCAGCGCCGGACGCGTACAAAGCGTGGCCGTACGTCTCATAGTGGAGCGTGAGCGCGAGGTGCAAGACTTCCAGACCGAAGCCTTCTTCCGCATCACCGCCCTCTTCCTCAAGGCCGACGGAAGCTCCTTCAAGGCCGACCTCAACCGGCGCTTTACCACCGAAGACGAGGCACGAGCCTTCCTCGAGGGACTTACCGACACCACGTTCAGCATCGAAGACATACAGACACGACCCGTCAAACGCTCGCCCGCACCTCCCTTCACCACCAGCACCCTGCAGCAAGAGGCAGCACACAAGCTCGGGCTGCCCGTGTCGCAGACCATGCTTGTGGCACAACACCTCTACGAGAGCGGACTTATCACCTACATGCGAACCGACAGCCTCAACCTGTCGAACCTTGCACTTGCCTCCGCCAAGACGGTCATCGCAGAGCAGATGGGAGAGCAGTACGTGAAGATACGCCGCTACCACACCTCCAGCAAGGGAGCTCAAGAAGCACACGAAGCCATACGACCCACATACCTCGACCGCACGACCCTCGACGCCAAAGGCCGTAACCAGCAGGAACGCCGCCTCTACGACCTCATCTGGAAGCGCACCATAGCCAGCCAGATGGCCGATGCGGAGCTGGAGAAAACCAGCGTCACCATTGCCATTTCCGGCCACGACGAGAAATTCATTACCACGGGTGAGGTGCTGAAGTTCGACGGCTTCATGCGCGTCTACCGCGACAGCGACGAGGAGAACGAGAATCTCGACAGCGATGCGCCGACCATACTGCCCGCCTTCGTCAAGGATGAGACCATAACCACCAGCGAGGTGCTGGCCACGGAGCGTTTCACACAGCGCCCGCCACGCTACAACGAGGCCAGCCTCGTGCGTAAGCTTGAGGAACTCGGCATTGGACGACCCTCGACCTACGCTCCCACCATCAGCACGATACAACAACGCGAGTACGTCGCCAAAAGCGACAAGGCCGGCGACACACGCACCTACAAAATACTTACCCTAAGAGACGGACAGGTCACAGATGCCACAGCCACTACCTCAATAGGAGCCGAGCGCGGGCGACTCGTACCTACCGACACCGGCATCGTCGTCAACGACTTCCTCATGGAGTACTTCCCCTCCATCATGGACTACAACTTCACAGCCGATGTAGAAAAAGAGTTCGACGCCATCGCCGAGGGCAAGGAGGAATGGCAAGGTATGATACACCAGTTCTACGACGAGCTCGAACCGCTCGTCGAGGCCACCCTCAACAGCAAGAATGAGCTACGCGCCGGCGAGCGTATACTCGGCAACGACCCCGCCACGGGGCTGCCCGTCAGCGTCAAGATAGGGCGCTTCGGACCCGTAGCACAGCTCGGCGTGGCCGGCGAGGACACCAAGCCTCGTTTCGCACAGCTGCGCAAGGGGCAGAGCATCGAGACCATCACCCTCGACGAGGTCCTCGACCTCTTCCGTCTGCCACGAGTGCTCGGCGAGTTTGAGGGCGACGACGTCGTCGTAGGCATAGGCCGCTACGGATACTATGTCCTCAACCATAAGAAATTCTCATCCATTCCCGACGACCTCGACCCCTTCGACCTCACCCTCGAGCAGGCCATAGACCTCATCCAGAAAAAACGGCAGAGCGAGAACGACCGCCACATCAAATCGTTCGACGAGGAGCCTGAACTCGAAATCGTCAATGGCCGCTTCGGACCCTACATCGTCTACAAAGGCAATAACTACCACATCGCCAAGGCACAGCAGAGGCGAGCCACAGAACTCACCCTCGAAGAATGTCTCACCATCATACGTGAGCAGGACGAGAATCCCAAAACGCCAAAAACACGCAGGCACAGGAAGTAATCCCTAATCCATATTCCCTATTCCCTAATCCCTACCCCCTTGACCCGCATAATACTCATAGGCTATATGGGCGCTGGCAAGACCACCATAGGCAAAGCCTTGGCAGCCACGCTGGGCGTCACCTTCTACGACCTTGACTGGTATATCACCATGCGCTACCGACGCAGCGTCAGCGATATCTTCGCTGAGCGCAGCGAGGCCGGCTTCCGCGACCTCGAGCAGCGTATGCTCCACGAGGTGGCCGAATTTGAGAATATAGTGCTCAGTTGCGGCGGCGGCACACCCTGCTTCTTTGACAACATGGAATATATGAACACGCTGGCGCAGACCGTCTACCTCAAGGCCGAACCCGACGTACTCACGCAACACCTGTTAATGGGCAAAGGACACCGGCCACTCATCGAGGGAAAGACGCCCGACGAGCTGCGAGCCTACATCCAGGAGACGCTCACGCTGCGCGAGCCTTTCTACACCCAGGCCAAACATATCATTGACATCTCGCTCCTCGACTCCGTAGGCAAGATTGACGAATGTATCCAGTATATTTTGAAAGAGTTGAGAATTGGAAACTGAAAGTTCTTCGCCGAGCGGAGAGTTGAAATATTTACAACCGAGAATTATCTGTTAGCAAATGAAAAAATGGCGCATCGAAGACTCTGAAGAGCTCTACAACATCAAGGGCTGGGGAGTCAGCTACTTCGGCATCAACGAGAAGGGACACGTCTACGTCACGCCCAAGAAAAACAGTGTACAGGTCGATCTGAAGGAAGTCGTCGACGAGCTGGCCTCGCGCCACGTCACGGCTCCCATGCTCCTGCGCTTCCCCGACATCCTCGACAACCGCATCGAGAAGACCGACGAGTGCTTCCGCAAGGCCGCCCGCGAGTACAACTACCAGGCCGAGCACTTCATAATATTCCCCGTCAAGGTCAACCAGATGCGCCCCGTCGTTGAGGAAATCATCAGCCACGGCAAACGCTACAACCTCGGCCTCGAGGCCGGTTCCAAGCCTGAGTTGCATGCCGTGCTCGCCACCAACATGGACTCCGACAGCCTCATCATCTGCAACGGCCACAAGGACCAGAACTTCATCGAGCTGGCACTCCTGGCACAGAAGATGGGCAAGCGCGTCTTCCTCGTCATCGAGAAACTGCCCGAACTCAAGATCATCGCCGAGACAGCCCAGCGACTCGGCGTGCGCCCCAACCTCGGCATACGCATCAAGCTCGCCGCCGGCGGCTCCGGCAAATGGGTAGAGAGCGGAGGCGACGCCTCAAAGTTCGGGCTCAACAGCTCTGAACTGCTCATGGCTCTGCAGCTCCTCGACGAGATGGGCCTTCGCGACTGCCTCAAGCTCCTACATTTCCACATAGGCTCGCAAATAACCAAGATACGACGTATATCCACCGCCCTGCGCGAAGCCGCACAGTTCTACGTGCAACTCCACCAGATGGGGTTCGGCATAGAGTTTATCGACTGCGGCGGCGGACTCGGCGTCGACTACGACGGCACACGCTCATCTAACTCCGAGTCCAGTGTCAACTACTCCATCCAGGAGTACGTCAACGACTGCGTCTACACTCTCGTAGAGGCGTCCAACCAGAACGGCATACCACACCCCAACATCATCACCGAGGGCGGACGCTCGCTCACCGCACACCACAGCGTACTCATCGTAGACGTCCTAGAGAGCGTCACCGCACCACAGATGCCCGAGGACTTCCAACCCGGCAACGCCGACCACAAGCTGGTGCACGACCTCACTGAGATATGGGACAAGCTCTCGGCACGCTCGCTGCTCGAAGACTGGCACGACGCAGAAGACATACGCGAGGAGGCCCTTGACCTCTTCCGACACGGCATAATAGACCTGAAGACACGCGCACAGATAGAATCCCTCTACTGGGCCATCTCACACGAAGTGGCCGAGTTGGCACACCACCAAAAGCACGTCCCCGACGAGCTCCGCGCCCTCGACAAGCAGATGGCCGACAAATACTTCTGCAACTTCTCGCTCTTCCAGTCTATGCCTGACTCATGGGCCCTTGACCAGCTCTTCCCCATCATGCCCATCGACCGCCTCACCGAGCAGCCCACACGCAGCGCCACGCTCCAGGACATCACCTGCGACTCCGACGGCAAGATTACCACCTATGTCAACGGCGGACATCAGACCAACTACATACCCCTCCACCCCGTACGCGCCGACGAGCACTACTACATAGGCGTCTTCCTCGTCGGGGCCTATCAGGAAATCCTCGGCAACATGCATAACCTCTTCGGCGACACCAACGCCGTGCATATCACCGTAGGGCGCGACGGATACGACATCGAACAGGTCATCGACGGCGAGACCGTAGCCGACGTCCTCGAGTACGTCCAGTACGACCCCAAGCGCCTCGTACGCCGCCTCGAGATATGGGTCAGCCGAGCCATCAAGGACGGCAAGATTACCGAGGCCGAAGGCAAAGAATTCATCAGCAACTACCGCGCTGGACTATACGGCTACACGTATCTGGAATAAGCCCCCTGACAAGGAGGGAGCGGATACCTTACGGTGTGCCCTTTCTCTAATCGAATCCTACTTCGAATGAATAATATGAATAAGCCATCACCAGCTCAAAAACTTCCCGCTCACCCAATGACAGAAAGGGCGGAGAGAGAGGCCGCCGGGAAATCATCTTTCACTGTCATAAAGGTCGGTGGAGCCGTTGTCGAAGATCCTATAAGCCTCGACATTCTATTGGATTCCTTCACGAAAATCGACGGACCTAAGATACTGGTCCACGGCGGAGGGCGCTTAGCCACGACTATGGCTTCGCTATGTAAGCTTGAGACACGTATGGTGAACGGCCGGCGCGTCACGGACCAGGAGATGTTGAAGGTGGTGACGATGGTCTATGGCGGCCTCATCAACAAGCAGATCGTGGCCAAACTGCAGGCCCGCGGCGTGAATGCCATAGGTCTTACCGGTGCCGACTTAGACCTGGTGCGTGCACACCGCAGACCCATAACGCCTGAAGGCATCGACTTCGGCTTCGTAGGTGATGTCGACTATGCCGATGGCGACAGCCTCTACCAACTCATATTTATGGGCGCTACACCCGTGATAGCCCCCCTGACACATGATGGCGAGGGTCAGCTGCTGAACACCAATGCTGACACTATGGCGCAGACGATAGCCGTAGCTATGAGTAAACCCGTTGCCGACCCCAACTATTCGCCAGAAGACGTAACACTCACCTTCTGCTTCGAGCTGCCAGGCGTCCTGCGCAACCCCTCCGACCCCTCCACGCTCATCCCCGTCATCACCGAGGCCGACTTTCACACCCTCGTAGCTGATGGCACCATAGCCGGCGGCATGATTCCAAAACTCGAGAACGCCTTCCGGGCTATCCACGCCGGCGTAGCCTCAGTACGCATCACCAACATCAACAATCTCACCGGAGGCACACTTGTCATCCTCAGCGAGCCGGAAGAAAAAAGGAAGAAAGACCTTCATTGAATCATACTCTTCCCACATGGATCTCCGCTCAACCATCCTCCCCTACCGCGACAGCCTCTACCGCCTCGCACTGAGCATCACCGGCCACACCGGTGAGGCCGAGGACATCGTGCAGGAGACCATGATACGCGCGTGGGAGCGGCGTGAAGAATGGCCCATGATAAAAAACATAGGCGGATGGCTCACACTCATCTGCCGCAACCTCGCCCTCGACAGCCGCAAGCGCAGCCAGCGCACACTGCTCGCTGCCACTCCACGCGAAGCCGCCACCGACGATGCCACACGCCTCGAGGCACGCGACACCCTCGACTACATTCGGCGCTGTGCTGCCACATTGCCTTCACCGCAGGATGAAATCTTCCGGCTACGCGACATAGAAGGACTCAGCTACCGCGACATAGCCCTACGACTCGACATCAGCGAGGACCAAGTTCGCGTATACCTCCACCGCGCTCGTAGGCGGTTGCGCGAACTTATTGTTAACAAATCATAAAAAACACACCCTGCTGTAACTTAACCCCACTGCCCATCGTCATCACTATAGAGACGACGCAAAGTATCGCGCATGGACTATAAATACATAGAACAGCTCATCGACCGCTATTTCGAGGGAGAGACAACCCTCGAAGAAGAGCATATCCTCCGCGATTTCTTTTCGCAAGGGCAGGTGCCGCAGCATCTCGAAATCTGGCAGCCTCTCTTCCAAAGCGTAGCAAGCCTCGCGGCAGAGCACCTCGACGAGCACTTTGACAGACGCCTGCTCGAGCGCGTAGGAGAGACACACGTAACGGCACAACGCATCACACTGCAACGCCGTCTGCAACCGCTCTTCAAGGCTGCTGCCTTTGTCGCCTTCGCCATCGTCATCGGCTCTGCCATAGAGCATGCCACATCGGACACTGTCACCCACGAGGCCACGCCCACAGCACCTGCCATAGTGCAGGACGAGCTCGACCCAGACGAGGCTACACCCCTCGACATCCGATCCGCTGAGGTTGCCGAGAAAGCCGACAGCGTCAAGCTACTACAAAACTAAGACATTCATTTTTGCTTTTTCTATAAAACAACAGTTTGTGCTTACATCTTGATACATTTCCCTGCAAACGAAGTCGTGAGGCTTCATTCATTTTTAATTGTTTTCTCAAGAATAACTAAGCATGTAACGATGAATAAGGGTTGCCGAGAGGCAACCCTTTTTCTTTTTCATCAAACAAGAACTATCTTACCTTAACAACCAACGAAGCAGCAGTTGCAGGTCAGTCTTCCATGACGACTTGATCATAGTGATACCCGAAGATATTACATCTCGGTCGCGATAGTGGGTAATACCACACTTAGCCTGCAGCTGCAAGCGAGGCGAGGGTTGCCACCGCGCGCTCGCCGCCACCCTCTCACCTTTACCGTAAACGCTAATCAGGCCGAAGGATTGGAAGAGGCTTGGTTCATAGAGATAGAGGCGGCTGTCATAGTCGGCCGAGGTGTAGGTGTTCGGCGCTGCAAGCCCCGTGGCAAAGATAGCAGCCAAGAGCGAGTAGCGCAGTCGCTGTGAGGCAGTAGAGTAAGTGATACGCGGCACGAAGGCGACGCCTGTGGTATGCTGGGAAAGCGAAGCTACGGCCACGTGGGTCGCAAAGGCTGATGCCTGCATCGCCAGGCGCTCTGTGAAGTTCCCAGCATAGGTGAGACGCAAGCGGTGGGTACGGTAGCGGAGGTCTGAGCGTTCCTTACTCTTGAAAGCGTAGCGAAAGACAAGCTGGTGCGTACGGTTAAGGCTGCAGGTCGCTTGCGCTACGGCTTCAACGCCTCTGCTGGCTCGCGTCATAGTATAGCGTGGCCATGGAGAATAGAAGAAATCTGCAAAGGAACGGAGGGCGAACGGGCCTATCCTGTCGGCATCTACAAGCAACGTCAGGCCGCTCTCGTTTTGCACACGGCTGTTCTCGCCATAGGCAGAGGCCAAGGCCGAGAAGTAGTTGCGCGAATAGAAGCGTTGCACCACCGAGAAACTGCTGTTGGGACTGAGGCGCAGAGAAGCCTTATTAAGAGTAGCCCAACCGTTTCCGCTCGATGGATTTGCGGCTTCAGGTTCAACGCTATGTGCTGCAAAGCTACGTGCTGTCTCGCCGCTGACATAAAGGTGTCCGAGACGCAGAGAATAGTCAGCGCTGACAGCGCCAAACTGATATCCTTCAGGGTATATTTGGCGATAGAGCGCCGATCCTTGGCGAAACTGATGGTCGTAGTACTGATACATAGCCGAGGCTCCTAATCGCGCTGCCGGATGGTTCCAAGCCAGATGTGCAGCTGTAGTGTGACACCCGAGCGTGCGTTGACGTGCTATTTCAGAGGCAGAGCGGTGGAGTCCGCTTGTATTTATAGTGCGCACGCTGTTATCGGGCTGCACGGTGGCATCAAGCTGGCGATAAGAATAAAGGGCCGTAAAGGAGATGGGGGGGGTAATTGTTATAGTTGCAGCAACGCCTCTGAGGAAACGAGCCTCTTCGGCCGAGCGGTGAGGCCTGATTACGTCCGGCCTCCGCCACAGGCTGGTGAGCTGTTTGCCGAGGTGAAATCCGTTGTTGATGACAAGCCCTTCGCCCATAGAAGCCTTGAAATCGCCTACGATGAGCCTGTCAACGAAGCGCCAGCCAGCGAGCATGACATGTGCTCCCCAGGCGTCCCAGAGAGGATTCTGACGGTCGAACATCGGTTCTCCGGCATCTTTCTCGGCACGCAGCCCGAAGTCCCAGTGTCCGCGGAGCTGCGCCGTATATCGCAGTCTGTTGGCCACGCCTCGTGCCCAGGACCAACCTTCGCGCTCGTAGAGTGGCACATCTAAGCGCGTCATGACTTCATGGCGATAGGGTTTGTGGTAGGAAGGGGCTGACGCCGGCGTCTCGCTGCCAATATACGCACAGAGCCTGAGCCATCGTAGCTCGCGTGCCCCGAGTTCGGGCACGAGCCGAAGTTCGCCCTCGGAGCGGAATGCCCCATAACGGGCTCTATAACCAAGGATGGCTTCAACCTGGACGTCGTTGAGGAAAGGCAGGCCGCTGAGCTGTTCGCGCGTGGCCTCGTTCAGGTTGAGCGGGTGCTCGTGAAGCTCTGTCAGTTCGTCAATCTGATCGCTTAGGGCGTCGGCATCATCATCGGCATCCGTGCTATAGCTCTCCTCGGCCAGTTCCTCTAAGAGTCGATCCCAATCATCGGTTTGCGCCAACGCTGAACTGGACAGCGTAGAAAAGGCTAATATTACAAGTAACTTGCGCACGGGAAGCAACGAGAAGAGAGGTTATCTGCTACATATCACCCCCTCATAAGCTTTCCTACACATTTCTCTGCCGCCCAGAGGATGAGTGGTGCCACGATTAACCCTGCGAGAGCATCGACGAGGTAATGGGCGCGGATGTAGACGGTAGCGCAGCAGAGGAGTATCCATAGCGGCAGGAAGAGGATGAGAAGGCGTGGAGTGTGGCGTCGGGCAAGGAGCAGAACTATTGTAGAGATGCCTACGTGGCTACTGGGAAAGGCTGCAGTAGGTCGCTCGCCGGCCTCCTGTGCAGCACAGACGAGCTGGTAGAAGGTGCCGTCGGTGTATCCAGGCACGGGCAGCGCTTGCGTGTGGCTGCTGAAATATGTGCCGAGAGGAGGGAAATGACCTGCGAGAATGTCGGGTATGCCGACGGCCTGGAAGTAGAACTGAGGTCCAGCCACGGGAATGATGATGAAGATGACGTAGAAGATAAAGAATGATGTGATGAGGTCAGATGCTACAAGCTGAAACGCTGGGCGCTGCTTCCACAACACAGCGAAGACAAGGATTACCATCATAGGATAGTAGCTCCAATAGCCGAGACTAAAAGCTTCGCTCCAGAAGGGCTGCGGGAGAGCCTGGCTGAATTCTATAGCTGGCTGGCATCCGAATAGGGCCTGGTCGGCGTGAGCGAAGAAATGGTCGAGGTTGGGCAGCACGCGGTTGAACTGGTAGGTATCTGGATACCAGAGGATGAGCCATGCGAGCTGTGCGACGGTGCGGAGAGTCTCCATCGCATCTCTGACATAAGACTTGCTCCAGAGAGATTCGTGTCTTGACAGCAGATAGCCAACGAAGACGAGCAGGGCGGTCATAGCGAGCCATCCGCAGCGAACCGCCAGCATCTCTGACAGGTCGACCAAATAAGGCAGCATCAACAGCATGAGCACACTGGTAAGCACGCAATATATGCCTGATGCCTTCTCTATGGGCAACAGATAAAAGCTATATGTCTGTCCTTCTGCTTTCAACGTTAATATCATTAATTATATTGCGTCCAGCCATTCAAGAGCAAGTTCTTTTGGCCCTTCAGCTCCGATATTCAGCCTTTCATTCTTCAATCATCACAGCCAGCCGGCCTCCTTGTACCACCGGACGCTTTCACGCACACCGGCCTCGAGAGTCCACTGAGGCCGATAGCCCAGCAGCTGCCGGGCTGGAGTGATGTCGCAGTTCCAATTGCGCTGAGCCAGGATGTGGTATTTATCCATATTAAGCGTCGTGAGTTTGCCAAGCCAGCGGCATACGGTGCCGTTGACGGCGCACACGGCGCGCAGGAACCATAGAGGGGCTTTTACGTGCAACACGCAGCGCGTGCCCATCTCCTTCTGTAGCAGGTCGGAGAAGGCTCGGCTATTGTAGCTGCAGCCGTCGGAGAGGAAGAATGCCCGCTGCATGACATCAGCCTGTGGCTGCTCGCAGGCTTGGAATACAGCCTGCACTACATCCTGGACATAGACGAACGTTATCTCCTGCGGACGATAGCCTACGGCGAAGTCGACGTGCTGCTTGATGCTCTGGGCCATGAGGAAATAGTCGCGCTCACGAGGGCCATATACGCCTGTAGGGCGCAGGATGACCCACGGCCAATCAGTCTTCTCACGCAGCCACGCTTCTGCCGCAAGCTTACTTTCGCCATAGGCCGTGTTGGGCTGGGGCGTGTCGGCATCGGTAATGGGTGGGTAGAGGGTGGCACCGCCGTGTGCGGGCTGCTCCTTGATGGCTCCGAAGATGCTGAGCGAGCTGATGAAGATGAACCGGCGGGGTCGCATGTTGCAGCTGTCGAGAGCCTCGACAAGGTTCTGTGTGCCGAGCAGGTTGGTGCTGAAGAAGCCTTCGCGCCGCAGGCTCTTGGTAGCGCCGGCAGCGTGGATGACGTAGTCCCACCCCTGACCGCCCATCTGCCCGCGCAGGTCAGCGAGCTGCCGTGCGAGGCGCTCGCGGTCGGAGAGGTCGAGCTCGGCGAAATGGATGCGTGGGTCGGTGAGGTACTGACGACTGCTCGAGGCGCGCACGCCAGCCCATACATCGTAGCCGCGGCTGAGGCCTTCGCTGACGATGAAACTACCGATGAAGCCGGAGGCTCCTGTCACAAGTATTCTCATAAAATCAGAAAGTCTCCCTTTCTCCCTGGATTTCCGGGGAGAAGGGGAGGCTTTATTTATTTTATAATTTGTATGTCATATTAAGCTCAGCGGGACTCATCCGACCTGGCTTCCGGGCTTCACCTCGCGATGGGGCGTGATGACGGAAAGAGAGCCGTCGAAGTTGACGGCCGAGAGTATCATGCCTTGGCTCTCGAGGCCCATCATCTTGCGCGTGGGGAAGTTGGCGATGAAGCAGACCTGACGGCCGATGAGGTCCTCGGGATTGTAATGCTGTGCGATGCCGCTGAGAATGGTGCGGTTCTCGAGGCCGTCGGCTATCTCAAACTTCAAGAGCTTGTTTGACTTCTTAACCTTCTCGCACGAGAGGACAGTGCCGACGCGTATGTCGAGCTTCTCGAAGTCGTCGTAGGTCACCTCCTTCTTAACGGGCTCTGCCTTGAAATTGGCTGCCTCATTCTCTTTCTTAATGCGCTCGAGCCGGTCGGTCTGTGCCTTGATGGCCTCATCCTCAATCTTCTCGAAGAGCAGTTCAGGCTTGGCAAGTTGATGTCCGGCCTTTAAGAGCTCGGTTGAACCGAGGTTATCCCAACCCAGGGGTTCCACGCCGAGCATCTTATAGAGTTTCTTGCTGCTGAAGGGCAGGAAAGGCTCGAAGGCGATGGCGAGGTTTGCGGTGAGCTGGAGACTGATGTTAATGATGGTCTTCACACGCTCGGGGTCTGTCTTTATGACCTTCCAAGGTTCGCTGTCGGCCAGATATTTGTTGCCGATGCGTGCCAGGTTCATGGCCTCTTTCTGTGCATCGCGGAAGCGGAAGATGTCAAGCAGGCTCTCTACCTTGGTTTTTACATCCTTGAACTCTGCAATAGTCTCGCGGTCGGAGGCGGTGAGCTCGCCGCAGGCAGGCACGACGCCGTCGTAATACTTCTGGGTGAGTTGAAGTGCGCGGTTGACGAAGTTGCCGTAGATGGCCACAAGCTCGTTGTTGTTGCGCGCCTGGAACTCAGCCCAAGTGAAGTCGTTGTCCTTGGTCTCAGGGGCAGAGGCGGTGAGGGCGTAACGGAGCACGTCCTGCTTGCCGGGGAAGTCGCGCAGGTACTCGTGCAACCACACGGCCCAATTGCGCGACGTTGAGATTTTGTCACCCTCGAGGTTCAGAAATTCGTTGGCAGGCACGTTATCGGGCATGATGTACCCACCATGAGCCTTCATCATCACAGGGAAGATTATGCAGTGGAACACGATGTTGTCCTTGCCTATGAAGTGCACCAGACGTGTGTCCTCGTCCTGCCACCAGCGCTGCCAAGTGCCCCAACGCGCGGAATCGCTCTCGCACAGTTCCTTGGTGTTGGAGATATAACCTATCGGTGCATCGAACCATACATATAGCACCTTGCCTTCAGCACCTTCGATTGGCACGGGAATGCCCCAGTCGAGGTCGCGCGTCATGGCGCGTGGCTGCAGCTCCATGTCGAGCCAGCTCTTGCATTGCCCATAGACGTTGGAGCGCCACTCCTTATGTCCCTCGAGAATCCACTGCTTCAGCCAGCCCTCATATTCGTTCAAGGGCAGGAACCAGTTGGTGGTGTCCTTCAGCACGAGCTGTGCGCCGCTCTCCTTGGAGCGCGGGTTAATGAGTTCTGTGGGGTCGAGGTCGCGCCCGCATTTCTCACACTGGTCGCCGTTGGCCTCGGCGTGGCAGTAGGGACATTCGCCTACGATGTCGCGATCGGTCTTGAAGGTATCGGTTTGCTCGTCGTAGAATTGCTTGGTAGTACGCTCGATGAGCTTGCCGTCATCGTATAGCTTACGGAAGAAGTCGCTGGCGAACTGATGATGGGTCTTGGATGTGGTGCGTGAGTATACGTCAAAGCTGATGCCGAACTCCTCAAAGGAGTCCTTAATCATCTTGTGGTAACGATCAACGACTTGCTGGGGTGTGATACCTTCTTTGCGAGCACGTTGTGTGACGGGCACGCCGTGCTCGTCGGAGCCCCCGATGAACATGACGTCTTCTCCCTTGAGGCGTAGGTAACGCACATAGATGTCAGCAGGCACGTAGACACCTGCGAGATGTCCGATGTGTACGCCTCCATTGGCGTAAGGCAGAGCCGAAGTGACAGTTGTTCTTTTGAATTTCTTTTCCATCTGTTACGCAATGTTTCGATTTTGTGCGCAAAGGTAGCCATTTATTCTGAAAAACTCTCGCTTTCGGCAGTGAAAAATGGGCCCAGACGCTCAAAATTATGCTTTCAGCTCGACGGGGACTTGGGTGTGTCTCCTAGGACGAGACGTTGCCGGGCGTGAAGACGTACTGCTGCATCAGAGCTGGTTCTCGCTGATGCTGAAGGTATCGCCACGACTCATGTCGCCGGTCTGCAAGCCGAGCTTGAGCCACTTCATGCGTTGGGCGCTGGTTCCGTGGGTGAAAGATTCGGGCTGCGAGTAGCCGCGCGCTTTCTCCTGGAGGTAGTTGTCGCCGATAACCTGGGCGCATTTGATAGCTTCCATGAGGTCGCCATCGTCGAGGGAGCCGTAGGTCTTGCCCTCATGATAACCCCATACGCCAGCGTAGAAGTCGGCCTGCAACTCGATGCGCACGCTAACCTTGTTAGCCATCGTCTCGTTCATCTTTGCCATCTGGGCGTGAGCGCTGTTGAGGGTGCCGAGCAAGTGCTGCACGTGGTGGCCCACCTCATGGGCGATGACGTAGGCGTAGGCAAAGTCGCCGTCGGCACCGAGCTGGCTTTTCATGGAGGTGAAGAACGAGAGGTCGATGTATAGGGCTTGGTCGGCAGAGCAGTAGAAAGGCCCTACGGCCGCATTGCCGGCGCCGCAGCCAGTCTGCACGCTACCCGTGTAGAGCACCATGCGAGGGGGCACGTACGTCTTTCCCAGCTGATTCTTAAACACTTCAGACCACACGTCCTCGGTGCTGGCCAGCACCTGGGAGGCAAAGAGGGCCAGTTGCTGCTCCTCCTCTGTGAACTCGCGATCCTGCTGTTCGCTGGTCGAGACATTCTGGTTGGTGATGGCTTCGAGGCCACCGGCTTGCTGGAAAGCCTGAAACACGTTGCCGCCTGTGAGCCAAGCCATCAGGCAAGCGATGATAACACCAGCGAGGCCGCCGATACCGGCCTTCGTCGTTCCGCTCATACGACGACGGTCGTCGACATTAGAGCTTTCTCTTCTTCCTGTTAAGTCCATAGTCTAAATAAAAAGTGGAAAATAAAATATATTAAATCTGTTCTGTGGAAAAATGGTGAACGTGAAGAGCTCTTACTCCCTGTTGGCACGCTTGCGCTCTAAGTGGTCGAGGATGATTTTGCGCATACGCATAGACTTGGGCGT
>CAJOLI010000049.1 GCA_905235285.1 uncultured Bacteroidaceae bacterium | reverse complement strand
GGGTTGATAGATTACCTGGGCTTACAAGAGCCCTTTGCTCGAAGGCAACTGCATGTTCATTATGTCTCGACGAACGGCCATGCGCAGGGCACGGGCCAGCGCCTTAAAGATTCCTTCTATCTTATGGTGCTCATTATGTCCTTCAGCCTTGATGTTGAGATTCATGCGCGCAGCATCCGAGAAACTCTTGAAGAAATGATAGAAAAGTTCCGTAGGGACATCCCCCACCCTTTCACGCTGGAAATCAGCATTCCAAACGAGCCATGGGCGGCCACCCAAGTCGAGGGCTACAGAGCATAGGCAATCGTCCATAGGCAAAGTAAATCCGTAGCGTCCTATGCCTCGCTTGTCAGCCAAGGCCTTGGCGAGGGCTTCTCCAAGCACTATGGCAGTGTCCTCTACAGTATGATGCTCATCGACGTTCAAATCGCCCGTAGCTTTTATGTCGAGGTCGATAGAGCCATGACGTGCTATCTGCTCAAGCATGTGATCGAAGAAGCCAAGGCCGGTAGCCACAGAGCTGAGGCCAGTACCATCAAGGTTCAAACTGACGGTTATGTCCGTTTCCTTCGTCGAACGGTGAACCGAAGCTTTACGCTCGCCGGCATAGATGAGCTCTACTGCTTTGTCCCAAGGCATTGCATCGGAGATAAGGATGGCCTTTGCACCCAGATTAGCAGCCAACTGAGCATCTGTGGCACGGTCACCTATGACAATGCTTGAAGCCAGGTCACAGGAGCCGTCAGTGTAAGCCGTCAGCATGGCTGTGCCTGGCTTGCGAGTGGGTTTGTTGTCCTCAGGAAAAGACCTGTCGATAAGAATATCGTCAAACTCGACGCCTTCGCCGCGAAGTATTTCGAGCATGAGGTTATGTGTTGGCCAGAAGTCTGACTCCGGGTACGATGGCGTGCCAAGGCCGTCCTGATTGGAAACCATTACGAAGCGGAAGTCTGTGTGCTGCCTGAGGAAACGCAGGGCACTGATTACTCCCGGCATGAAGTGAAACTTGTCGAAGGAGTCGATTTGCTCATCGGCAGGCTCGCGGAGGATTGTACCATCGCGGTCAATGAAGAGGGCTTTGAACATTGGATGTGGTGTGGTTTTGTGTTTCGGTGTCGGGGGAGCTTGAACCCTCGGGAGACCCCTCGGGCACAGTAGCTGCAGGAGTGAAAGCCAGATGTGTGGACAGATGCAACCGCATGTGTGGGCGGATGCAACCGCATGTGTAAGCGGATGCAACCGCATGTATAGGCAGATGCAACCGCATGTGTAAGCGGATGCAACCGCATGTGTAAGCGGATGCAACCGCATGTGTAAGCGGATGCAACCGCATGTGTAGGCGGATGCAACCGCATGTACTTTAGCGCCTATACCGTCGTAGCGCTCCGAGGAGCGCGTTGTTCTCCTCAGGCGTTCCTATAGTGAAGCGCAGACAGTTGTCACAAAGTTCTACTCGAGAGCGATTGCGAACGATGATTCCATTATCGACGAGATAGCGGTAGATATCGCCTGCATCAGTCACGCACGCGAGGAAGAAGTTTGCGTCTGTAGGGTAAACAACTTTACAGATAGGCAGCTCGGCGACGGCCGGCAAGAGGTGAGAGCGCTCCTTGAGCAGTGTTGCCCGCCAGAGGTTGATGTGCTGGAGGTCTGACAGCATCGTCATAGCCTGCCGCATAGTGAGCAAGTTGACGTTGTAGGGATATTTCACCTTATTGAAGAGTGCTATGATTTCAGGCGAGGCAAAAGCCATGCCCAGTCGGATGGCAGCCGATGCCCATAGCTTCGAGAAGGTGTTGAGTACGATGAGATTAGGGAAGCGGTCGAGGTCGAGACGGAAAGGTCGCAGGTCGTTGAAGTCGCTGTAAGCTTCGTCTACGACAACGATGCCGTTGAAACTTGCGAGCACCCTCTCGACTTCATGGCGGTCGAGCGCGTTGCCTGTAGGGTTATTAGGCGAGCAGAGCCAGATGACCTTAGTGTGGCGATCAGTGGCAGCAAGGAGGTTGTCGGCATCGATACTGAAATCTGAACACAAAGGCACAGCGCGATATTCCACATCGTTGATGTCGGCGCATACGCGATACATCCCATAAGTCGGAGCAATAGCTACCACGTTATCTTTCTGCGGTTCGCAGAAGATGCGGTAAATGAGGTCAATGGCTTCATCCGAGCCGTTTCCAAGAAAGATACATTGCGGCGCAACACCCTTTATGGGCGCTAATCTGGCTTTCAATTCCTCCTGCAGAGGATCGGGATATCGGTTGTAGGGCGTGTTGTAGGGATTCTCATTGGCATCGAGAAAGACATTTGCAGCACGTCCTTTAAACTCATCGCGAGCACAGGAGTAAGGCGTGAGTCTTTGTATGTTAGGGCGGACAAGAGATGTGAGTGAAAACATAGTCGGTCAGTCTTCTGATTTTAAGTTTATTTCTTCTGCCGGCGAACGGACATGGCGAATCGGTGTGCCTGAAGGTGCTCAGCCTCAGCCATAAGTTCTACGGCAGGTCCTATCGCTTGCAAGCCCTCGGGCGTGATAGATTGAAAAGTAATCTTGCGGCAGAATGCATCAAGGTTAACACCGCTGTAGGCTGTGGCATAGCCGTTGGTAGGCAAAGTGTGGTTTGTGCCGGAAGCGTAGTCGCCGGCGCTCTCTGGCGTGAGGTGCCCGATGAACACACTGCCGGCATTGACCACGCGGGCGGCAAGCTCATGGGCATCAGATGTCTCTATGATGAGGTGCTCCGGCGCATAGCGGTTGGTGATGGTCATAGCCTCATCGGTGTTACCCACAAGCACGAGGCGTGAATTCTCGAGCGCCGCAGCGGCAATTTCCTTTCTCGGCAGGGCAAGGAGTTGACGGGCGACCTCTGACTCAACGGCAGCAATGAGCGCCTCAGACGTAGTCACGAGGAGCACCTGTGAGTCGGTACCGTGCTCCGCCTGCGAGAGCAGGTCGGCAGCCACGAAGGCCACATCAGCTGTGTCATCGGCTATGACTTCTACTTCGCTGGGACCTGCCGGCATATCTATGGCCACACCATCAAGCGAAACCATCTGCTTAGCGGCTTGAACGTACTGATTTCCAGGACCGAAGATTTTCGAGACACTCGGCACACTCTCCGTGCCGTAGGCCATGGCACCTATGGCCTGCACGCCTCCGGCCTTGAACACTTGACTAACACCGGCAATCCGTGCAGCCACAAGGATGGCGGGATTCACGGTGCCGTCAGGACGCGGTGGCGTGCAGAGAACAATCTCGCCGCAGCCGGCGAGTCGCGCGGGTGTAGCAAGCATGAGCACAGTAGAGAATAGCGGCGCCGTGCCGCCAGGGATGTAAAGTCCTACCTTTTCGATAGGAATGCTACGCTGCCAACAACGCACGCCAGGAGCCGTCTCTACGTCGATGCCACTGAAGCGCTGGGCTTGGTGAAAACGTGCTATGTTGTCGTGTGCTAACTGCAGTGCGGCTTTCAACTCAGGACTGACAAGCGTCTCGGCGACAGCAAACTCTTCAGCAGAGACGGCCAGCGACGAGAGCTCTGCCTTGTCGAACTGACGCTCGAAATCGCAAACGGCAGCATCGCCTTCCGCGCGGACACGCTGCAGCACTGCAGCCACCGTAGCCGTCAGGTCACGTGCATCCTTGACAGGGCGTGTAACTATCTCACGCACTTGTTCTTCATTCGGGAATTTATAAATTTTCATCGTCTCTTAAAGAATCATTTTTTCGATAGGCAATACAAGAATGCCCTGTGCACCAAGGTTCTTAAGCTGAGAGATAACCTCCCAGAAGCGTTTCTCCTCAATAACAGTGTGCACACTGTTCCATCCAGGCGTAGCCAGCGGCATTACCGTAGGACTCTTGGCGCCAGGCAATACGGCCACGACCTCTTCGAGTTTGTCTGAGGGGACATTCATAAGCACGTACTTGCGATCCTCGGCTGCTTTCACAGCCTCAATTCTGAAAAGCAAGTCGGCAAGGACGGCCCGTTTCTCCTCTTTCAGCCCTTTTGTGGCAATGAGCAAAGCCTCGCTTTTCATCACAACTTCAACCTCACGAAGGTTGTTGCTCACAAGCGTTGAACCAGAAGAAACTATGTCGAAAATGGCGTCTGCCAGACCGATGCCCGGACTGATTTCAACGGAACCAGTAATGACGTGAATCTCAGCTTCTATGCCTTTCTCTTCAAAGAAACGACGAAGGATATTTGGATAGCTGGTAGCTACCTTGCGGCCGTTGAACCACTCGACACCTGTATAGTCTATTGCTTTAGGAATGGCCAACGAGAGCCGACAACGGCTGAAGCCTAAGCGACGGGCTATGTCGACCTTCTCGCCACGCTCAACCAACTCGTTCTCGCCTACGATGCCGATGTCGGCAACGCCTGTGGCTACGCTTTGAGGTATGTCATCGTCGCGCAGATAGAGGATTTCTATAGGGAAGTTTGGCGACTCCACGAGGAGCGTGCGCTTGGCTGCAGGTATCTTAATACCTGCCTCGGTGAGCAACTTCATTGTGTCCTCGTTGAGGCGACCTTTAGACTGAACGGCAATTCTAATCATAAGAGATTTGAGTGTTTGTGTGAATAATTTATCTGTAGAATTCATTGCATTAGGAAGTGACGCCAGCTATGAGCCAAGCGAGATATCCAATGTAAACGACCAAGAGGAGAACTCCCTCACCACGGGTGATGCGGTGACGTGTGCGACTGAACAGCCAGAAGAGGGTAGCCGAAAAGATGAGCATGCCAAAATCCAACCATGTAAGGCCTACTACAGGGAGTGGTCTTACGACAGAGCATAGGCCTAAGATAAAGAAGATGTTGAAGAGGTTACTGCCTATTACGTTACCTATGGCTATTCCACTCTGTCCTTTACGCGCTGCCATGACGCTGGTGGCCAGTTCAGGAAGGGACGTACCGCCAGCCACGAGCGTAAGACCGATGACTGCATCGCTCACGCCCAAGCCGCGCGCTATACCAGATGCCCCGTTGACAAACAGCTCGCCACCTCCGATGAGGGCTACCAGCCCTATGACCAGGAAAAGCAGCGTAAGCCACAACGCCTGAGGCTTGGCCTCCGACGGTTCGCTCTCGTCTTGTTCCGGAACGACGACGCCTCTCTCTGCAAGTTTGAGCGTTGAGAACATGAATATAGTGAAGAAGGCAAGCAAAGCTATTCCATCTCCGCGACTGATAACGTCAGAGCCTGTACCGAGCAAGCTGTCCATGGCCAAGGCAAAGATTACGATGCTAGCTAAGAGTACAAAAGGAATATCCTTGACTATCGTCGACTGCGGAATAGCAATAGTGCCGACCAGAGCCGTAGACCCCACAATAGCCAGAGTGTTGAACTGATTACTTCCGACGATGTTCGAGACGCTCATGGCGGGAGTGCCTTCGATGCTGGCCGTCAGGCTCACTACCAGCTCCGGCAGCGAAGTACCAAAGGCCACGATTGTAAGACCTATCATCATCTCCGACATAGAGAAACGGCGTGCTAAGGCTACGGAGCTATCCGTCAGCTTATCAGCACCAAAAAGCACCAAAGCAGCCCCAAGAATGGCGAAAAGAATATTGAGAAGCATAAAAATATTCTCTTAATGAATTGGATTTTAAAATTAATATGTAATTTAGCGCACAAAAAGATAAACGCCTATGGCTGTAAAGAATTATGAAAGCTCGTTCGTAAAATGCATTGATTGCAAACATGCGAAATTCATGCAGTGGTACGAAAACCCTATTATCGCGGAATGCATGTTGCATAAAGAAAGGCAGGTAGCACTTGCCAAGCGACTGTGTTCTCTGTTCGCTCCGTCAAATGCCGAACCTGAGGTTCTGCATTTCGACAGCTACGATTAGTCAAGTTCGTAGACGTCGCTGGGCACTACTCTTCGCAGCACCTCAACCTTGAAATCCACGCCTGGCACTATCCCGTAACTTCTGAGTACAGAGTCGACGGTCTTACGCGCTAGTTCAGGATGATTATTCTCTTCACTCAGATGACAGAGCCATACGTGTCGCAATTCCTGACTCGAGGAGTTGGCCAGCAGCTCTGCTGCATCATAGTTGCTCAGATGCCCTGTCGGTCCGCTGATACGACCCTTTAAATGAGCCGGATATGAGCCTGCCATAAGCATCTCGACGTCGTGGTTGCTCTCGAGCACAAGGTAATTAGCTCTGCCAACCTCCTCTTTCACACGCTCTGTGACGTGCCCTATATCCGTAATCAGAGTGAAGCAGAGTCCACCGGCTTCTATGCGATAGCCTACACAATCGTTGCTGTCATGAGGCACATCAAACGGTGTGATGTGAAACGGGCCGAAATCAATAGCCACATCCTTTTCAATAATGTGCTTGGCTGAATCAGCCAACCGAGGCGAGACACAGTAGTTACGTGCAATGCCTGTGTGCACCATTTCCGTAGCATAAATAGGCAGGCTGTATTCCGCTGCCAACTTCCCAACCGACTTGATATGGTCAGCATGGTCATGTGTTATGAAGACGGCAGCCAACTCTTTCAGCTGTATACCATAAGTCTGCAGATGTCTTTTCAGTAGCCTAATGCCAATTCCAGCGTCAATCATGATTGTAGTGTTCTCTGTACTAAGCAGATAACAATTACCGCTGCTGCCGCTGCCCAAGCATAAAAACTTTAGCATAACTTTAATTATTAATTTCGAGTGCAAAGATAATAGAATTATCTTTAAGAGCCACCAAAAATAACGTTTTTTTTGCGTTTTCTAACATCATGCGTTAGAAAGGCATTCCAACGGCAAAATGCAGATGGAAATCCCTATCGAACTTGGGATGGATAATGGGATAGTGGTACCGGCCGTGCTCGTGGGCAGGATTAATGGCTTTCATGGCTCCGTCGAGGCGTAGGATAAAATAGCCGAAATTTAGGCGCACGCCCAGGCCGTAGGCTGTTGCTATCTGCCGCCAGAAAGTGTCGAAACGAAACTGTCCGCCGGGCTGCTCCTCATAATTGCGCAGTGTCCAAATATTTCCGGCATCTACGAAAGCAGCACCGTCCAGTTTCCAAAAAAGATGTGTACGCCATTCCGCACTAAGGTCAAGCTTCAGATCGCCTGTCTGACGGATAAAATCTACACGGCCATCAGAGCCAGAGAAGCTGCCAGGCCCGAGGCCTCTGACGCTCCATCCGCGGACGCTGTTTGCACCGCCCGAGAAATACCTTTTTTCATACGGCAGCACACGCGAGTTACCATAAGGGAAGGCCGTCCCAAAAGCGGCATGAAGGGCTAACGAATTTCGCTCATCAAAACGGAAACTCTTGGCATAATCGAAATCAAATTTCACATACTGAGCGTAGGCTATATTGAAGAGAGTATATGCATCGAGCTGATTGGAATGCTGACCATTCAGCAAATTCGACAGACCATAAAGCAGGTTGCCTGCCGTCTCTATGCCAAAGCGCATACTGTATGCGTTTTGTCCGTATGACGTTCCTTGAGTAGGAGATGGCAAGCTCGTATAGTAAAAATTATAGCCCCAGCGCATTATGAACAGGTTCTCATAGTTATAACGCAACACGGCATTACGATTGCCATTGTCTGATAGGTATTCACGCTTGAAGGTCTCTGAAATCCAAGGCATAAACACGTAGTTCAGGTCTGCCAGATCTACCCTGTGCTGCAACTGCTGATTCATCCGGGTCCAACGATATCGCCAGGCAGCCGTGAGCACTCGACGATGAAACTCGGGACGGTCCTGCGAGTCGAACATCACCGAAGCAATACTTTGAGCCTTAACCGTATGGCGGAAACGGCGCGAGAGGAACGGAAACATGAACTCTGGGAAATTGAGATTCACTTCCGTGCTGTATTCTATGTAATTCTGGTCGTTGTAGCCTTCAAGTCCCTTTATGGCCTCGAAAGCTCCACGCAACTTAAGCGATGCCATCGCTGAACGCCTGAAGAGATTGCGGTTCTGATAGCCCAGGCTCAACGCGGCGCCCAGGTCGCCGGCCGAGTTTGTGCCTTCGAGGGCGGCCGACAAGCCACGGCGCTTGGCCGTCATCACACTGACAAACGCATCGAGCGAGTCGGACGAAGTGGCAACCTGCTCCACGGCTACATTAGCGCCTAACACTGCCGAGAGCTGCGAGAGGTTGGAATAGGTATTCTGCACCTGGGCTTCGCTGAAAAGGGCTTGTGGCTGCAGCTCGGTCTTTGCAAGAAGGAACGAAGGCTTCAGCAGAGGCCGCTTGTTGTAGACAAACCTATAGTGATCTCCTATGGAGTCGATATTCGAGGAATCGCTGTAAAGCGCAGAGGCATCGGAATCAATCAGGTAGTTGATATCTCTGAGATAGTATCGGGGATGAGCCGCAAGTGTGTCTTCCTGGCGGTCGCGGTAGAGAGGTATATGAATTGTCAGCGCTACAAAATGATTGTCATTGGCTGTGTCTGCCTGAAACGAGATATAATTCTTGTTGAACCTGTAGAAACCAGTATTTTGCAGGAGTGCTGTGATACGTGATCGTTCGGCATCAAGCTTATTGATGTCTAAAGGCATGCCCCTGAAGAGGAGCGACTCCTGCCACGAAGCTGCCACAAGGCTATCGATGACCGGGTCGTCGACCTGCCTCTCAATCTTATCCACGAAGTAACAAGGTCCGGCCTTCACGTTGAGCGCCAGTTTCATTTTCCGCTTGTTCACCAGCTCTTTACGCTGGACATCTGCCTGCAGATAGCCCATATTGCGTATGGCAGCTTCGATATTTGAACGACTGCGCTCAGCCTGAATGCTGTCGTAGACCACGGGAGCCTCACCTATCTTACGGAAGAACTTGTTAACGCGCCGAGTACTGTCAGAACCGCTGAGGCAGTACACGCCCAGTGGGACTTTAAACAGGCTGAACCATCGGGAATTTGGGTGCTGGCGTACGAAGCCTTCGACAGTTGACAGCGGAATCTTGTTGTCGTCGGCATGTAAGCTGACGCCGTCAAGCATGAGTGCGTCGTCGCGGAGAAAGCGCTCCGGGGTACAAGAAGCTGCGACGAGGCCACACAATAGCACCGCCAGCACACTCCTTATGGTCACTTCCCGTATCAAGTCTGAGAGATTTCTATTATTTAGAACTGTCGACGCCTGAACTCTGCTAACATGATGCCTGTAGCCATAGCAACGTTCAAGCTATCCGTCGTTGTTCGTGTAGCAGGATAATTAGGAATAAATAACTTATGTCTGCAAAGGGACTCCACTTCACGGCTCACACCATTGCCCTCATTACCCATGACGACAAGGGCGTTTTCTGTGAGTGTTTGACTCCATAGGCTATCACCATTCAAGGATGTACCATATATGGGCAAGCGCGACTGCTGAGTCTCAAGGAAAGGGACTAAATCTAAATAATGTACGCGCACGCGAGCGATGCCGCCCATTGAAGCCTGTACGACCTTTGGGCTCCAGACGTCAGCCGTCGTCGGTGAACACCAAATGTGCTCCACGCCGAACCAATCGGCCAGCCTAACTATTGTGCCAAGGTTTCCGGGGTCTTGGATACTGTCGAGGACAAGGTTAAGCCCTACAGGCTCTGACGGCACCTCCTCTGGAGGGATTGCGAAGAGAGCCAGCACCTGGTTGGGGGTTTGCATCAAGCTCAGGCGCGACAGCTCGCGCTCGCCTACAGCCTCCGTGCTATGTACCTCGGACGTGGTATTTGCCTGCAGCCATTCTCCGGTAGCAAACAATTTGTAGCATTCAAAATGGCCAAGCAATTCTCCAACCAGACGAGGACCTTCTGCCACAAACAAGCCTTCGCTGCGCCTGAACTTTCGCTGTTCGAGTGAGCGCACAAGCTTAATGTCTGCCTTAGTCAACATGTGACGAGCGAACTCTGCTTAGGGTTTCAGGAGTCATCTGCAGGAATGAAGCTACATGCACCATCGGGGCGCGCAGGACTATCTCCGGTTTCGTTTTCAACAGTCGCATGTAACGCTCGGTGGCATTCTCAAAGCGCTGGCTGTCAGCATGCTCTTGTGACGATATGAGAGCGTGCTCCAGTATCTTACGGTAGAGGTGCTCCATCTCCTTGTCCGTTTCTACGAGTTCGAGGAAACGATCGTGTGGGATGCCAAAGAGGCGCGACGACTCCAGCGCCTCAACAATAAGGAGCGACGGTATTTGTTTCAGGAAACTCTCAATACATATTACTATGCGCCCTTCGTACGAGAAATGCTCAGTCACGTCACGGCCGTTCTTGTAATAGAATTGGCGCACCATTCCCTTGTCTACGTAGTACATATAGCTGCATACCTCGCCTTCCTGCAAAAGCTTCTCGCCTTTTGCCACCTTAAACGGAACCAGGATATCAGCCAATGTGGTGATGCCTTGTGTGCTTAGCGTGCAATAGCGCCGAGCTATTTCGCGTGCTATGTCCCTTCGTTTGTCCATATAATAATTGCTGATATTGTGAGAGAGATGTGTGAGAGAGATGTGTGAGAGAATGTGTGTATGTGTAGCTTTGAATGAAATCACTTAAGCTTAATCGAGCTTCAGTACTGCCAGGAAAGCTTTCTGAGGCACCTGCACATTGCCTATCTGCTTCATGCGCTTCTTGCCTCGCTTCTGCTTCTCGAGCAATTTGCGCTTGCGGCTGATGTCGCCGCCGTAGCATTTGGCCGTGACATCCTTGCGCACCTGTTTCACTGTCTCGCGAGCTATGATCTTGGCTCCTATGGCGGCCTGGATAGCAATGTCAAACTGCTGACGAGGCAGCAGTTCCTTGAGTTTCTCGCACATGCGCCGACCGAAGTCTACGGAATTGTCTACGTGGGTAAGCGTTGACAGGGCATCTACGGGCTCGCCGTTGAGCAGGATGTCGAGCTTCACAAGCTTCGAGGGACGGAAGCCGCTCTGGTGGTAGTCAAACGAGGCATAACCTTTAGAGATACTCTTCAGCTTATCGTAGAAATCTATCACGATTTCGCCCAGTGGCATCGCAAACTGAATCTCTACGCGGTTGCCGCTGATGAAGTCTTGCTTGATGAGTTCGCCACGTTTTCCCAGGCAGAGCGTCATGATTGGGCCGATGAAGTTGGAGGTCGTAATGACCGAGGCGTGGATGTAAGGCTCCTCAATATGATCTATCAGCGTCGGATCGGGCATACCAGCCGGGTTGTGCACCTCCGTCACAGAGCCTTGCTTGTCATAGACTTTATAGCTTACGTTAGGCACCGTTGTGATGACGTCCATGTTGAACTCGCGGTCGAGGCGCTCCTGCACGATTTCCATGTGCAGCAGCCCAAGGAAGCCGCAACGGAAGCCAAAGCCCAGGGCTACTGAGGACTCAGGTTGGAAGGTCAGCGAGGCGTCGTTCAGTTGCAACTTCTCGAGTGAGGCACGCAGGTTCTCGTAGTCCTCAGTCTCTATAGGGTAGACACCGGCAAACACCATGGGCTTCACTTCCTCGAAGCCTGCGATGGCTTTGACCTGCCCCAGCGTGCTGACGTGGGTTATCGTGTCGCCTACCTTAACTTCTGTAGCCGTCTTTATCCCGCTCACAATGTAACCTACATCGCCGCAGCCAAGTTCCTGACGAGGTACCATGTCCATCTTCAGAACTCCTATCTCGTCAGCGTCGTACTCTTTTCCTGTGTTTATGAAGACGACCTTGTCACCCTTGCGAATGCTGCCGTTGACAATCTTGAAGTAAGCTATGATACCCCTGAACGAATTGAATACAGAGTCGAAGATAAGAGCCTGCAGAGGAGCCTGCTCGTCGCCGACGGGATGGGGGATGCGGTCGACGACGGCGTCGAGAATCTCATCGACGCCCTGTCCCGTCTTGCCGCTCGCACGGATAATATCTTCACGCTGGCAGCCCAACAGGTCGATGATTTCGTCCTCTACCTCCTCCGGCATGGCATTGGGCATGTCGCATTTGTTCACGACTGGTATTATCTCCAAGTCATGGTCGATAGCCATGTAAAGGTTCGATATCGTCTGAGCCTGAACGCCCTGCGTGGCGTCCACGACCAGCAATGCGCCTTCGCAGGCTGCTATTGAGCGCGAGACTTCATAGCTGAAGTCTACGTGTCCCGGCGTATCAATCAAATTCAGAATATATTTCTCGCCACCACGCTCATACTCCATCTGTATCGCATGGCTCTTAATTGTTATGCCACGCTCTCGCTCCAAGTCCATGTCGTCAAGCATCTGACCTTCCGTGACCTGAATCGTATTCGTACGCTCGAGTAATCTGTCGGCCAGAGTGCTCTTGCCATGGTCGATATGAGCAATAATGCAGAAATTCCGAATATTTTTCATGCCGCAAAGGTAAGAAAAAACTTTCAAGTTGTAGCACTCGCCAAACAACTTTTTTACATTAGTGCACTTTTTTTCTTCAAAAGCTTACGATTTGCCCGCCCCACGGCCAAAACAAGAGCCTTCGCCGCTGTCAGAAAGCCTTAAATGCAGCTGTCTGAGAGCCCGAATATTCCGTCCTTAGGCCAAAGCAAACGCTACACAAAAACAATGGACAAGACAAAAGAAAATCCCCGCGGCCTTAGTGGCTGCGGGGACTCTTTTTGAGTTTCAGTTTCTTTACTTGAGGCTGAAGATAGGATCCTTCTCATCGCCTTCGACGTTGAGCTTGTCCTCGCGGAGCAACCAACCGAGACCGAGATACAAATCCTTCTCGCTCTTGGCCTTGGCAGCCTTCTTCAGATCTTTGGCGTTCTGAGCGCCATTCTCGTTCAGTGCATTCCAAATAGCACCTGCGATTTCACCTGCTTTTGCAAACATAATCTTTTTTACCTTAAATTAATACTACAGGCTGAGGGTTTAGCGTAGCATAAGCTAACATACATAAGCTCTCAGACGAGCTTTTCTTTAAAAACGCTGCAAAGGTACGGTTTTTGCGTGAAACTGCCAAACTTTTCTATAAAAATCATCTGTTGTACTCGCAATTTGAACGTTTTAATAAATATTGGGCCTCATTCTGCAGGGTTAAGAAAACAGGAAGAAAAGGAAAAAACTTTCGTGTTTTAGGCTATGCGCTTTGAACTTTTTCTTATCTTTGCAGCCACATAATCGACTACTTACATGAATTTCAACATCACACATCCGGGAAACGAAGGTGGAATGAACGAGCGCATCAGACGACTGCGCCAGCAGAACTTCGACACCCCCACGACCCTCTCCATCGAACGCGCACTGATTGAGACCGAGTTCTATAAGCAGAACTACGGCACGATGCCCATAGCCGTGTTACGCGCGCGAAACTTCTATGAAATCTGCAAGCGCAAGACAATATATATCGGCAAGGATGAACTCATTGTAGGCGAACGGGGCCCGGTGCCCAAGGCCGTGCCGACGTTCCCCGAACTGACCTGCCACTCGGTAGAGGACCTGCATACCCTGGACACGCGCGAACTGCAGAGCTACCATATCTCGCAAGAGGACATCGACACCTACGAGCGCGAGGTCATTCCCTACTGGGCTGGAAAGACGCAGCGCGAGCGCATCTTCAACCACGTATCACGCGAATGGGAGGAAGCTTACCACGCCGGCGTCTTCACGGAATTCATGGAGCAACGTGCGGCAGGCCACACTGCCATGGACGGCAAGATGTACCATGAAGGCTTGCTCGACGTAAAGGCTCGTATCCAGAAGAAGATAGAGAGTCTCGACTTTATCTACGACCCCGAAGCCACCGACAAGCAGCAGGAGCTCGAGGCCATGGCCATATCATGCGACGCCGCCATCCTCTTCGCCGAGAGGCATGCCGAGCTGGCCGGGCAGATGGCGTCACAAGAAACAGACCCGCTGCGCCGTAAGGAATTAGAGAAGATTGCAGACGTCTGCCGTTGGGTGCCTGCACACGCTCCGCGCGACCTCTGGGAAGCCATTCAGATGTATTGGTTCGTGCATCTCGGCACAGTCACAGAGCTCAACGGATGGGACTCCATGAACCCCGGACATATAGACCAGCACCTCTTCCCCTTCTATCAGCAAGGACTTGCCGACGGCTCGCTGACGCGCGATCAGGCTAAAGAACTCATTTCTTGCCTGTGGATTAAGTTCAACAACCAGCCCGCGCCGCCTAAGGTTGGCGTGACGGCTCTCGAGAGCGGCACCTACAACGACTTCACCAACATAAACATAGGGGGTGTAGACCGCCAGGGCAACAGCGCCGCCAACGAGATATCATACATCATACTCGAAGTGCAGGAAGAGCTCCACGAGCTGCAGCCCGGGCTCTCGATTCACATCGCCGAGAACACGCCCGATGACTTCCTCATGGCAGGACTTCGCGTCATACGCCAAGGCCACGGATACCCCTCTGTCTTCAACCCCGACACATATATCAAAGAGCTGACACGGGCCGGCAAGTCGCTCGAGGATGCCCGCGAGGGCGGATGCTCTGGTTGCATCGAAGTAGGAGCCTTCGGCAAGGAAGCCTACCTGCTGACAGGATATCTCAACACGCCCAAGATTCTCGAAATAACGCTCAACAACGGTATAGACCCTGAGACAGGCAAGCGACTCGGGCTCGAGACGGGCGACCCCCGTAAGTTCAAGACCTTCGAAGAGCTCTACGATGCCTGGCACCGCCAGATGATCTATTTCGTCAACCTCAAGCTCGCCGTCAACAACTATATAGAACGTATGTTCTCGCTCTACGCACCGGCCACCTTCCTCAGCCTCTTCATTGACGATTGCATAGAGAAGGGTAAGGACTACTATAGCGGCGGTGCGCGCTACAACACGACCTACATCCAATGTACGGGCCTCGGCACCATCACCGACTGCTTCACAACCCTGAAGAAACACATCTTCGAGGACAAGCGCTACACGATGGACGAGATATTGGAGGCCTGCAAGAAGAATTGGGATAGTGCCGAGGTCATGAGGCAGTATATCCGCAACCATACGCCTTTCTTCGGCAACGATGACCCCTATGCCGACGACATCGCCGTGCGAGTCTACAACGACCTTGTCGACGCCATCGAAGGACGCCCGAACACACGTGGCGGGCAGACGCACCTCAATATGCTCTCGACCACGTGTCACAACTACTTCGGAAGCGTATGCGGAGCTACACCCAACGGGCGATTCGCACACTTTGCCATCAGCGACGGCACAAGCCCCTCACACGGAAGCGACAGCCATGGCCCCACTTCCGTAGTCAAATCGCTCGGCAAGCTCGACCAGACCAAGAGCGGCGGCACACTCTTGAACGTACGCTTCGTTCCTTCGCTGCTAAAGCGCGAAGAGGACATGCTCAAGCTGGGGGCACTCATTCGCACATACTTCAGATTCGGTGGACACCATATCCAGTTTAACATAGTAGACACAGCCACACTGCTTGACGCACAGAAACACCCCGACCAGTACCGCGACCTGCTCGTGCGCGTGGCCGGATACAGCGACTACTTCAACGACATGACCGCTCAGCTGCAGAACGAGATTATAGCCCGCACCGAAAACGAAGATGTTTAACCCTGCACACTCCATAATCAACATAACAACTTGAGCCAACGTATAATTCGCCCTACGGTATTGCCTGCCGATGCACCCGGAATCAGGCTCGTCTTTCAGGAAGCCAAAGACATCATGAGAGCCGACGGCAACCAACATCAATGGACGGGCAACTACCCCTCGCTTGCCGCCGTAGAAGCAGACATCAAGCGGCAGGGCAGCTTCGTCGTAGAAGACGACGGCCGCATAGTGGCCTATTTCGCCCTACTACCCTCGCCCGAACCTACTTATGCTAAAATATATGATGGCGCGTGGCTCGACGATTCAGCGCCATACCACGTCGTCCATCGCATAGGTAAGCTTCACGAGGCACACGGCATCTTCACGAGCATAATCGAGTTCGCCTTCAAGCAAGACCCTAACATCCGCATCGACACGCACCGCGACAACAAAATTATGCAGCACCTGCTCACCAGCAATGGCTTCGCCTACTGCGGCATCATCTATCTCGCTTCAGGCGACGAGCGCCTGGCATACCAGCGGATTTTTTGATTCAAAACTTTTTGAATTTTAGAGCCAAACCACAAACAAGCTGTTCTATTTGAAGGGCAAAAGTTAATTGTTAAAAGTCCCAAGAGTTTCTGCCGAAAGTCCCAAGGGTTTCTGCCGAAAGTCCCAAGGGTTTCTGCCGAAAGTCCCAAGGGTTTTGGCAAATTGTCCCAAGGGTTTTGGCCCATGCAGCCTAATGAATCGTCATATTCGCCCAGTCGAATAAGCCGATGCGTCCTATTGAATAGGCCCATGCGTCCTATTGAATAAGCCTATGCGTCCTATTGAATAAGCCTATGCGTCCTAATGTCTAAAATACTCTTGTGCCTTTATGCCCAAACCCTTAACAACCCTTCACCCCTTCACTCCCCGCATCTACAGGGCGAGTGAAGGGGTAACGGCGTTTTTGTGTTTTTCCCCAAATAAAAAAGCCTGAGGAGTGGTTCGGGACGTTCTTTGCCCTACTACAATCCTCAGGCTCGCTGGCTACATAAAGTGGTGCTCAACTTTCAGCACCAGATGTCCGCGCAAGAAACGATTCAATTCTTCCTCAGCACTGTCTGATGAAAGTACAGGGATGACAAAACTCTTAACTTGCATGCTTTTTACAATAGATTATTGACCGCGCTACGCGCGGATTTCTTTCTTTTGCGGCCTTGTCTTGTCATTCCTCTTTTGCGGCCCTTTTTATTGGGCCGCTTTTTGAGCAATGACAAGACAAGAGCTGAATGTTTCTTTGAGGGAAGAACTATAGGGCCAAGCGAAGGCCGAAGTAGTTGATCCTGCTCGATTGCGTGTAGACGTCCCGATTCGCCACTCGGCAGCGGTCGGCGCCGCTGCTGTACC
>CAJOLI010000048.1 GCA_905235285.1 uncultured Bacteroidaceae bacterium | reverse complement strand
CAAGCTCGACTATCACATCGACCATTATCAGGAAGGACCTTGGCTCTACGAGCGTGCAGGACACTGGTATCTGGCCTACGCCTCCACCTGCTGCCCCGAAGGCCTCGGCTATGCTATGGCCGACGCGCCAACGGGACCGTGGCAGTCAAAAGGCTACATCATGTCACCGACGCAGCGCGACCGAGGCAATCATCCCGGCATCATGGACTTCAAGGGCAAGAGCTACGTCTTCGGTCAGAGCTACGACCTCCTCCATTTCGAGACACGTCAGCATTTCGAGCGCCGCAGTGTCAACGTGGCAGAGATGCATTACAACGCCGACGGCACCATCGAAGAGGTCCCCTATTGGCTGGACCTGCGCTTGCCAGCGCCTGTCGCTACGCTCAATCCTTACGCTCGCGTAGAGGCCGAGACGATGGCTTGGGGCTACGGCCTGCGCACCGAGAAGATAGGCATTGCCGGCACGCGCGAGTTAGTGGCCCGTTCGCGTCGCCAGCACGACAATGCTTCCATCGTCAATCAGTTCCCCGAGAGCACAGGACGGCGCAACCTCTATGTCTGCGACCTCGACGAAGGCGAGTATATCCGTCTGCGCAACGTCGATTTCGGCCGTAAGGCGGCACGCGCTTTCTCCGTCACCGCTGCCGCAGCGGAGGACGCCGGAGCAACGCTCGCCCTCCATCTCGACGCGCCCGGAGGGCCGCTGATAGGGAGAGTCGTCATCACGCCCACCAGCGGCACCGACAACTACAAAGCCTTCACCACAGCGCTGACGCCAAAGCTCGCTGCAGGCCGCCACGACCTATATCTCTGCATCGAGAAGGCTGAGGGCGACGTGCGTCTCGACTGGTGGCAGTTCAGGAAGTAAAGGCTGGCCCCCGGACTCTCCCCCCGCCCTCCAAGACTCTCCCCCCTCCCTGTTAGGGAGGGAGCAGATACCATCAGACTGGATGAAGATATCTGCCCTCAAAGGTGACCGCTCCCTCCCTAACAGGGAGGGCGGGGGGAGAGTCCGGGAGAGTCTTCATCACATCCGAAACTTGAATACATAATATGAATAGGTTCCTTTTGTTTTTCCTCCTTGCCCTCGCCGCCAGCTCGCTTGCGGCCGACGAATATCCTTTTGGCAACGGCACCCTCGAGGTGACGCCTGTAGCGTACAACGCCGTGCGCATCAGATATGTTGAAAGTCATGCCTCGCTCCCGGAAACACCTGATTGGCTCTACGTCAGGCACAATCTTGCAAAGAAGTGCAGAGTCAAGGTAGAGGTGGCCGATGGAGTCCTGCGCCTTACAGACAAAAGCGGAACAACCGTCTTCGAGGCTACGCAACATCTGCTGACGCCGCATGAGGTGGCAGGACAGCAGACACACCAGGCACAGCTCAGGATAGTCTTGCCTGCTGACGAGCACCTGTTTGGCCTCGGTCAGTTTCAGGACGGCTATGCCGACCTGCGGGGCCTCACGCGCCGACTGACGCAGGTCAACACCCAGATTTCCATCCCATTTATCTTAAGCAGCCGCGGCTATGGCCTGCTCTGGAACAACTACGGTCTCGTGGACTTCAACCCATCCGACAATAAGATTAATCTCGCGCGCAAAAGTGCGGAGGGAGCAAGCGAGGTCGTTAATGTCACCACGACCACGGGCGGACGTCGCGAGCAGCGAGTGCGAGGAGCATTCGAGGGCACGCTCACCGTCCCCGAGGATGGGCGCTACGCCCTGCTCCTCGACGTCGGACAGCGCATGGCACGCCGCCACAACCTCGTCATCGACGGGCAGACCGTCCTCGATGCACGAAACATGTGGCTGCCGCCTACGACGTCCACCATCGTTGAATTAAAGGCTGGCATACATCGTGTAAGCGCTCAACTCGAGGCCAACGACAATCCGGTAGTCTGCTGGCGTAGGGTTGACGCTACTACCACCTTTCGCTCGCCTGTCGCTGATGCCGTGGATTATACTGTGTTCTTCGGTTCTGCCGACGAAATCATAGCTTCCCTCCACGACCTCACGGGCCACACGCCCCTGCTCCCCCGTTGGGCCTTCGGTTACATCCACTGCCGCGAACGCTTCCATTCGTCTGACGAGATACTCCAGACCGCCCGCCGCTTTCGCAGCGAAGGACTACCTCTCGATGTCATCGTGCAGGACTGGCAGTACTGGGGCCGTTACGGCTGGAATGCCATGCGCTTCGATGAGCAGTTCTACCCCGATCCGCGCGCCCTCACCGACAGCCTCCACGTCATGGACGTGCGACTGATGCTCAGCGTATGGTCGAAGATAGACATAAACTCTGACGTCGGTCGCCAGATGACAGCGGCAGGTCATTATATCCCCGGCACCGACTGGATAGACTTCTTCTCGCCCGAGGCCGCCGACGCCTATTGGCACAACTTCAGCCAGCGCCTTGTGCCACTTGGCATCGACGCCTGGTGGCAGGACGCTACCGAGCCCGAGAACGACGACCTCCTCGGTCGCCGCGTCAACCGCGGCCGTTGGGCAGGCGAGCAGGTGCGTAACGTCTATCCGCTGCTCGTCAATAAGACCGTTTACGAAGGTCTGCGCCGCGACCGCCCCACCGCGCGTCCTATGATTCTCACGCGCAGCGGCTTCCCCGGCATCCAACGCTACGGCTCCGCCATGTGGAGCGGCGATGTAGGCAACGACTGGCAGACCCTCAGCCGTCAGATCACCGCCGGACTCGGCATGATGGCAGCCGGGCAGCCCTGGTGGACCTACGATGCCGGCGGCTTCTTCCGCCCGTCGGACCAATATACCAGCCAAGACTACATACAAAGGATGCTGCGCTGGATAGAGGTTTCTACATATCTGCCCCTGATGCGCGTGCATGGCTATATGAGCGAGACAGAGCCGTGGCGCTACGGCCCCGAGGCGCAGGCTGTCATAGCCCGGTGCCTGCGTGAGCGCCAACGCCTGTTGCCGTACATCTACAGCTGTGCTGCCGCCGTCAGCGAGGCTGGCCGTATGCTTATGCGCCCCCTCGTCTTCGACTTCCCCGCAGATGATGAGGCGCTGCTGCAAACTACCGAATATATGTTCGGACCCTCGTTGCTCATCTGTCCCATCACCGAACCGGACGTCAGCTCTTTCCGCGTATATCTGCCCCAGACAGAGGGCGGATGGACCAAGTGGGGCACGGCAGAGCACTACGATGGCGGCAAGCAGACGCTTGTCAAGGCGGATGCTGCCAGCATCCCCGTGTTCGTGCGTGGCGGCAGTATCATACCCTTGGCAGGCGACACCATTGCTCTGGGCAAAGGTGCCGACTGCTCTTTCACGCTCTATGACGACGATGGCGTCAGTACGGACTATGAGCGCGGCCAATGCTCACGCATCACCTTCAGCTGGAACCAGCGCCGGCAGCAACTTATCATAGGGCGACGGCAAGGTTCCTACAAGGGTATGCCTTCACGCCGACGTTTCACCATTACTGAGGCAGGGGGGGACACGATAACCGTGGACTACATGGGTAAAGCAGTAAAACTTAACTACTGAAAGAAACATGGAGAAGCTTGCTTCCACACTCCTTCTCCTTGGGATGTAGAACCTGCCAATGACGTTTACTCAGACGTTTTCGTTGGTAGACAACAAAAAAGCTTATTTTTTTTAGCCTCCCGTTCCTTATTATTATTATCTTTGTAGCGGGATTCGTCCTGTACGATAAGAGAAACACCCGCTCAAACGATAAATGGAACGCCTTTTTACTACTATATTTATATACCTTTCCTCGCTTGTGTGGTTCCCTCTCGGGAGCTATGCCGGGCGAGGATTCTTTTATGGTGCCGACCGCATTGGCACGACGTCCGTGACAGCTATCACCCAGACATCCGACGGATTCCTGTGGGTTGGAACATCGCGCGGCCTTCTGCGCTTCGATGGCTATCGCTTCGCACGTGCGCCGCTGCTCTCGCCAGGCGGACCACTGCCGGCAGAGGTCACTACATTTTGCTCCGATACGCTCGACCGCCTCTGGGTTGGCATGGATCATGGTTTGGCCGTTTACGATCGTGCTACGGCCAGCTTTGCTTACGTAACGTTCCCCGACGAGCTCAAGCCGCGTGTCTCGCGCCTCAGCGTGAGGCCTGACGGAGCCATCCTCGTAGGCACTTCTGGCTATTCCTCGTTCGTCGTCGATGTCGTCACGCTTGAAGCTGTGGCTACAGCTGAGGCCTTGCCATGGGAAGATGTTGCTTTCGTCGATTCCGAACCCGATGTAGTGCCGCCAGGCCTTTCTGAGGATTTGGGTGACTCGCGCGTCGAGGCTTCTTTCTCCGACCGCAGCGGCAACCTGTGGTTGGGACTGCAGCGGCGCGGGTTGGCACAGTTTCAGCTCTCGCGGAAGCCCGTCTTTCATGCCCTTGCCGCCGATGACTCTGACCTTCAGCGCCTTTCCTTCGGGTGCCTGATGCCTGCGACACAGATGCCTGATGACGCCACGTCATTCATGTGTGATTCTGTTGGCTGCTACTGGGCCGGTACCTCCAACGCTCTCTGGCGCCGCAACGGCCTGGCAGATTCGTGGCACGAGGTTGCACGTCTGGCCGGCAACAACGTTAACGCCATTCAGCAACTTGGTGGCAACAGACTCGCCGTGTCAACCTACGGTGCGGGCCTTGCGCTCATTGACAGAGCCTCGGGGCACCTCCTGCGTCAGTTCTCAATGCATGATATTGACACTCTCGGCCACGGCCACTTGTCGAATGATTGGATCTACAGCCTCGACACAGACCTCAAAGGTCGTCTGTGGATAGCTACGTCTTCGGGCGTCTGTTGCTACGATCCGGTGGCCGACGATTTCCATCCCTATGGTTGGGAAGTTCTGGCCAACGATAACCATTGTTCGTCGCTCCTGGCCCTAATGTCGGGCGACGTCCTCATCGCCAGCGAACAAGGGCTGCGGAGGTGGTCGCAGAAAACGGGCCTGACGATGCTGGAGGGCACAGAGGCTCTGCAAGGCCGCTCGATATCGTCTATGGTCCAAGATACGCATGGCGACCTGTGGCTCTGCACGGATGAAGGCGTTTGGCGCTTCGATGCTGCTGAGCATAAGATGGTGGCTTACACCAGTCCGGCACCGCTGCTGCGTCAGGAGTTCTTGCAGGCTCCGGCCGTGAAGGTGCCTGATGGCAGTATCTTCTTCCGTTCGGCTGACGGCTTCCTGCTGTTTCATCCCGACAGTGTTCGCGCCCAGCGCCCCCAGACAGGTCGCGTTCATCTCACCACGTTCCGCATAGGCGACCTGCCGGCTAATGCTCTCACGCGTAGCAATGGCAAGCTCGTCATGGACGGCCCTATCAGCGACTGCCGACGCTTCGATGTAAGCTACGTCGATGCTACTTTCAGCCTCGAGTTCTCGTTGTTAGACTTCAACGACGTCGAAGGCGTCAGCTTTGCCCACCGCATGGAGGGCGAGCAGCAGTGGCAGCAGACGCCGCGCGGCGAGAACACCATTTATTTCAACCGCCTCGCGCCGGGCACCTACCGCCTGCAGGTCAGGGCTCTGGCCAATGGCGAACTGACGCCTACCGAGACGTTCATCCTGAGGGTGCGCCCGCCTTGGTGGCGCAGCACGCTGGCCTATTTCATATACGTTCTGCTCATAGCCGTGGCAGCAGCTGCGTCCGTGGCCCTCTACCGCCGCTCGCTTCGTCACAGGGCCAATGAGGAGAAGCTACACCTGCTCATGAGCGCCATCAACACTCAGGATACGCCCCTCTCGCTCGATGATATGCGTAGGGCTATAGGCTCTTTTGTGCAGCACCGCCGTGAGCAGCAGCATAAATTCGGCAATACCGAGGCCGTGCTTGCGAAGATTGATGTTCAGGAAGTGAAGAGCGCTGACGAGCAACTGATGGACCGCATCGTGAGCAGCGTCAACCGTCACCTCGACGACAGCGATTTCTCGGTCGAGCTGCTATGCACTGAAGTGGGCATCAGCCGTGCACATCTGCATCGTAAGATGAAGGAACTCACCGGCATGCCCGTGACGGAATTTATCCGCAACATCCGTCTCGAGCAGGCGGCGCGCCTGCTGCGCGAGCACAAACTGAATGTCTCGCAGGTAGCTTATTCCGTAGGCTTCTCGAGCATAGGCTATTTCTCAACGGCCTTTCGTAAGCATTTTGGGGTGTCGCCGCGCGAGTTCAGCTGAGGAGGCCTCTGACACAGCATTAATAAAAAGAGGTGCAGAACGACGAATGAATCGTTCTGCACCTCTTTGTGCGTGTGAATGTAGCCTTGCTATCAGTCGATCTCCTCGTCGGCCTCGTAACCGCCCATCTCGCGGATGGCGTTCTTCAGCATGGTGTACTGCTGATAGAGGTGGTTGACGGCCTCTTCGCCCTGCGTGTAGTCGTGCATAGGGCTCTTGAGGAAGAAGGAGAGGAAGCGCTGTGTGCCGTAACGTCCTGCGCGTGCAGCGAGGTCGCTGAGCAGACAGAGGTCGAGGCAGAGGGGAGCTGCCAGGATGCTGTCGCGGCAGAGGAAGTTAATCTTGATCTGCATAGGATAGTTCATCCAACCGAAGATGTCGATGTTGTCCCAGCCTTCCTTGTTGTCGTTGCGTGGAGGATAGTAGTTGATGCGAACCTTGTGGTAGTACTGTGTATCTTCATCATTGCCGTGGCCGTAGAGGTCGGGCTGTACGTCAGGCTTGAGGATGGTCTCGAGTGTGGAAAGCTTCGACACTTCCTTCGTGCGGAAGTTGGCGGGCTCGTCGAGCACCAGACCGTCGCGGTTGCCCAGGATGTTGGTGCTGAACCAACCGCTGAGGCCGAGGCAGCGTGTGCCTATGATGGGCGAGAAGCCGCTCTTGACGAGCGTCTGACCTGTCTTGAAGTCCTTGCCTGCAATAGGCATCTTGGTCTTGTCGGCCAGTTCCCACATGGCAGGGAAGTCTACGGTGGTGTTGGGCGCACCCATGATGAAAGGAGCACCTTCGACGAGGGCGGCGTAGGCGTAGCACATGGAAGGTGCTATGTGCTCGCGGTCGTCGGCCTTCATGGCAGCTTCGAGGTCAGCGAGGTGGTAGTGGACCTTCTCGTTGACGGGGACATAGATCTCGGTGGAGGCAGCCCAAAGGACGACGATGCGGTCGCAGCCCTTCTCGGCCTTGAAGCGGCGGATATCCTCGCGCAGAGCTTCAACCATCTCCCAACGGGTGAGGCCTGCCTTGACGTTGTCGCCGTCGAGGCGCTTGGCGTAGTTCTTGTCGAAAGCAGCCTTCATTGGAACAATTTGCTCCAGCTCGTCGCGTACGGGCTCAATGTCCTTTTCCTTCAGCACTTCAGCGTACATGGCTGCCTGATAGGCGTTGGCAGGATAGACATCCCAACAACCGAACACGATATCATCTAGCTTGGCAATGGGAACGATTTCGTCGTACTTCAGGTACTTCTTGTCATCTCCGCGGCCTATACGAATCTTGTCGTACTGAGTCATTGAACCGATAGGCTTAGCCAAACCTTTGCGAGTCATGAGAACACCTGTCATGAATGTTGTGGCAACTGCGCCGTTGCCGACAACAAGAATGCCCAACTTGCCTTCAGCGGGCTTCACATTTGTTTGAGTCATTTGATATTTTTATGTATTAAGTTATTTGCGGCTGCAAAGTTACACATTTATTATTATAGCAAGATACTTTTTGTGAGAAATAAATCTTATTTTTTTATTTGATTAGGCAAAAAGGCGTGTTTTTTTATCATTTCTCCCAAATAAAGCTATTGCAGAAAGCCTACTTTACATATAATAATGAGAGTACCATTGCTCAAATTGGTTCCACCAAGAGCTGCGACTGACCAGCCTCTCAAAGAGTGCGATGCCGACGATGGCAGTGATGATGCCGAGCAGCACGTCGATGGTGTAGTGGTGGCCAGAGTATATAGCTGTCCACCATATTCCTATGCCTACGAATGCGAGCACGGCCGACCATATCGGCAGCTGGCGTGTGCGCAGGGCATAGAAGCAGGCTATGGGGCAGTAGGCGGCGTGCAGCGAAGGCACGGCGGCGAAGACGTTGGCATTACCGGCATAGATGCTGGCAAAGACGGGAAAGCCCACGAGCTGGTCGAAGCGCGCGAGACCGGCGGTGTCGCCGCCCGTGCCGAAGAGGGGTTCGAAGCCAAACTTCTCGACATACCATGGCGGTGCTGCCGGGTGGATATAATAGCCGATGAAGCCTATGATGTTCACAAACAGGAATGCGGCCGCGAAGTGGAACGCCATCTTGCGGCGCCCGCTGAAAAAGAGGTAGAACCCGAAGGCTACGGGCAGCGGCACCCAGCAGAGATAGAATATGCCGGCGAGGGCGTCGGCCACGGGCGTGGCATGGATTGCAAACCACTCGTTGGGCGTCAGTCGCTCTGGGCCCTGGCCTATGCCGAAGAGCCTTTTCTCCGTTTCGTAGATGCCTCGTATGTCGATGTCGCCAAACAAGTAGTTGGGGTAGTAGCGCATCGAGTCGTAGAGGAGGCCAAACAGTATGAACGGCAGCAGGGCTGCCACCAGCTTGAATAATGTAGAATTCTTGACTTTCACTTTTCAGTCATCTTTCGATTATCTTTCAATCATCAATCTTCACGTCAACTCTTCATCCCCACAGGTGGGGGATTATAGGTGGCTCACTTTCCGCTCTTCCCTCTCCCATCCATCTGACCGCGAACGTGCAGAATGCGTGCGATGGCAGTGCCGTTGGCCAGTATGGCGATGAGGATCATTGGAGCGGCGGCAAACCATATTGCGTCGAAAGCCTTGATGCCGGCACAGAGTCCGCATAGCAGCAGGCCTAAACTGGTGACGACGACGCGCTCGGGACGTTGCATCAGTCCAATCTTACATTCCTTGCCGAGGCCTTCGGCACGTGCTCGTATGTAACTCACCATGATGCTGCCGATGAGGGCGAGGAAGGTCCAGAGGGCGAAGCCCAGATGGCCTGTCATCATAAAATAATAAGCCAGTGCCGAGAGGGTCGCCAGTTCGCAGTAGCGGTCGAGGACCGAGTCGTAGAAGGCTCCGAACTCGCTCTCGAGGTGCCCGGTGCGAGCCATGTAGCCATCCACCATGTCCATGATGGAGAAGGCGATGATGGCGAAGCCGGCCCATCCCAGCAGCGTCAGCGAAGCGTGGTCTGCCGCCCGTAGGATGAGGTATGCTGCCAGCAGGTTGCCCAGCAACCCAAGAGTAGTAATCATGTTAGGCGTCACGCCCAATTTGATGAGAGCCCGCACGGCGGGATCAATGATGCGATATACTCCATGTTGGATTCCATCGCGAAATTCTTTGAAGGTCATATTTTAATTCGTAATTCATAATGCATAATGCTCTCCCTTCCCTCACTTCTTATACACCCAATTTTTCTGCAGGGTGAAGTTCCACAGCACCGCCACGAGTATTGAGACCAGTATGCGCAACACCATAAACAGGGTCAGCGATACGTCGGTGCCGCCGGAGCAGATGGCCACGGCCAGTTTCACGCCCCACGCGTTGAACATTATGCTGCCGGCCCATACGAACAAGTAGCGGACGGCTACTCCGCGCATCGTGCGGTCGGTGCCGCGGAACGTCCATTCGTAGTTGGTGATGCAGTTTGTTATGCCGCCTACGACGGCACCGCATATAGTACTCCAGAAGGGGCTGAAGCCAGCCCATCGGAAGAGTACCGCTGCCAGGCAGAGGTCAATGGCAGAGGCTCCGAGTGAAGAGAACTGGGCTTTTGCAAATTGAAGGAGTGTAGGTCTTGAGAGTTTCCTCATTATATGTAGATGAGCACTTCTATCAGGCGATTAACAAGGAACATGATGATCAGGCTGTAGATGCCTGCCAGTATATCGTCTGCCATGACGCCCCAGCCACCCGGCAAATTCTCCATGCGTTTAATGCCAAGAGGTTTTATGATGTCGAAAAGACGGAAGAGCATAAAAGTATCAAACACCCAAAGTAGGAATATGGTGGAGTCTGTGGCTAAAATGTATCCGGGCACGCAAATCAGACTAATCCAAACGCCCACGACTTCATCGATGACGACGCGGCTGGGGTCGGGCCCCCACTCCCTTTCCAGACGGTTGATGCTGGGCACGGAGATAATCGTCACCAAGGCTGCGGCCACCAGCGTGAAGATTCGAAGCTCATCAGGCTTGAGAGCCATGCTTGCCAAACACCAGATGAGGACGCCCACGGCAGATCCCATCGTGCCCGGTCCCCACGGCCAGTAACCTGCTCCGAAGGCGGTGCAGAGTGTTTTGTCGTAATAATTAATAAGTTTCTTCATATAATTTGTATAGTCTTAAAAGGTACGCTTAATAACCGCAGTGCCCGGGGAACCTGGTACTTAATCCGTATGGCATCAGAATTTGCGCAGTGTCAGCACCGTGTCCTCCCGCTCCAGCACCAGGCGGCTGCCGCTGAGCTGCCGCACGTGGAATGTGATGTCTGTCGAGTGTATGCCCCAGTCGTCCATGACACCTTCGTGCATCTCGCGCGGCGTTATCCACTCGTCGTCGTCGCCCTCCACGGCCTGCGGAGAGACGCGTGCGAAGTCGTAGAAGCGGATGCTGTCGGCCCTGTGGGTGAAGTGCGCGTAGATACTCTGTTGCTCAGGCCTGAACCACTGCGTCAGGTTCAGTTGGAAACAGAGGTAGGTGGCGCACGCCTTCGTCTCGCGCAGGCCGTCGGGCGTGTTGATGCTCAAGAGCTGCCACTGGCCGTCGAGCGGACCGTTGGCCGGCGTCTTGTCGCATCCGCTTGCTGCCGCCATGAGGGCAACGAAAGCGAAGAGCATTATCCGTATGGAACTTTTTCTTTTCACTTGTATTCAAGTTTCGCAAGTTATATTTTTAATCAAGAATTAGAGAATTAGAGAATTTTCTTTGCTTCGAGGAATTGATGAGATTTGAAAGAACGTTTTCGTTAAACCAAATGAGCAGCCTGAAACTCGCTTCAAAGGCTGTCATGGCGAGAAAAGGTGCAATTTATTGAAGGTTTTTGCAAAGCAAAAACGTTTCTCTAATTCCGATACATTCGAGATCCAGAGTATGTGAATAATTCTCTAATTCTCTAATTCTTGATAAAATAAACATAGGCAATTATTATTATCTAAAGCGAGCAAGCTCGAACGCTCTAATCCTTAGTTGCTTCGCCACCGTCAGCTGCCCGCCGAAGCTGTTGCCAAGGAGGCGCCCGTGGTCGAGGCCCAGGGCCAGCGTCGCCTGCCACCCGCCGGCCCACTGCGGTTTGTATGTGGCCGCAGCCATAGCGTATGTCTGCCGCAGGCAGTCGGGGAGGGGAGCCTCATACGTGCCCCAGTTGCGCGTCAGCGTCAGGAGTGCTCTCCAGTGCCACTCGGCCGAGGGGTCGCCGTTTAGGCCCACGTGCCATGCTTTTATGCGATTGTTGTAGAATCTGAGCGTGCCGTCGTGGCCGAGAGCCTCGTTGTAGAGGGGCGACGTCAGCAGCGGGTTGCCCAACGTGAGGCCGTAGTGCTGCCATCCTGCATAGAGGTTATGGTTGTAGTAGTTGTCGCGCCCGTTCATCTTGTCGTTGATGTTGGGCGAGCGGTCGTGGTAGACGGCTCCGCTCTGGTTGGTCGTTGTGATGTATTCCAGGGCAGCTTTCGTGAGCCAGCGGTTTGCCGGCAGTGTGGCCTCGCCTCCTATGAGCATGTCGCGGACGCCATATTGCACCGTGAGCATCGACTGGTCCTCGAAGAAGCGCTCGAAATAGGCCCTTGCCTGCCAACGCTCGCCGTGGTAGCGCAGGTCCATGATGTAGCTGCCTAAGGTGTTGCCGGCGGTGTTGGGCTGCAAGCCGTCGGTCTGGTCGTTGCCCTGACACGTCAGCGCGTCCCAGAACGCACGCAGACCTGTGGGATGGTGGAAGGTGGTGGCTTCCGCGTAGCCTCGTCCGTGACCGTTATATGTCGTACCTCCGAACTGCGACGCCATCTGCAGCCCGAACTCATAGGTCAGCGGAAGCACCTCGGTGCGCCCGAAGCGCCAGTAGAGCGCTTTCTCGTGGTAGAGCACGTGGCGTGTGTAGCGCTCGCCTGCATTAGTCCATGACTCCTGCCATCGGCCGTCGGTCGTCATGCCGACGCTGCCGTAGAGCTTCCATTGCCACCAGCCTCGCGTGCCGGGGATGCTGAACCAGTCCACGTCGAGGCGTGCCTGAGGGATAGGGCGTGCGTTGGCGCCGAGGCTGAGCCCGCCGCTCGTCAGTTCCACGTCCTTGCTCTCCAAGGGCTGCTGCTTGGCGCCGAGCGTGAGGCCTACCTTCTTGAAACGCCCTTCGACGTATGCCTGTTCGAGAATGAAGCACCGCGTATGTCCGAAGCCCACGGCAACATCCAGACCGTAGCCTAAGCCCCAGCGGCGCCCCGCGTCGAGAGCTATGCTGCGCACGCCCGTCACACGCTCGTAATTGGACGTGGGCTCGGTGCTGCCCAGGCCATAACGGTTAGACGTCAGCCAGAGCGGTGCCACGTCGCCCGTGGCTGCCGTGACGGACGACTCGAGCGCCACCGTAGTCTCTGAGAGCAGGTCGCGCACACAGGTGCTGTCGGTCGAAGCCCCGGCCGCTTCCAGGGCGGCTGCGGCGAGGCTTATGAAGAGCAGAAAATGCTGCATTGCGCGACAAAGGTAGTATAAAATCGTTAAAAGAGAAAAGAGAATAAGAGAAAAAATTAGTTTACAGTTTACAGTTTACGGTTTACGGTTTATGCTTCGCTCAAAATCATTCGAAAAATAGTTTACGGTTTACAGTTTACGGTTTATGGTTTACAGCCTCTCCCCCAGCCCCTCCCCTAAAGGGAAGGGGAGTACCGCTGCAGAAGTCCTTCCCTTTAGGAGCCTCTCCCCCTGCCCCTCCCCTTCCCTTCAGGGGAGGGGCAGGGGGAGAGGCAAAAGAAGAGCCGTGTCGCAATCTCTTGCGACACGGCTTTCTTGTTGTTTAAGGTTAGATACATTGCAAGCAGAGCTTGCGGTCTCTGACAGGTTAATCAGAGGCCGAGCTTCTTCTTGGCAGCGGCGGCAGCGTTGTCGATAGCCTTGTTAGCGGCATCGGTGGCCTGCTGCTTGACGTTCTCGGCAGCCTCATCGGCCTTAGCCTTGGCGGCTTCCTTGACAGCCTCGGGAGCAGCTTCCACGGCAGTCTTGGCATCGGCAGCAGCCTGCTGGCCGTCGGCAGCGACCTCGGTGGCAGCGGCCTTGACGGCGTCGACAACGCTCTCGCCCTTGGCGATGGCATTGATGGCGCTGGTGAGGGCTGCACTCTTCACGCCGGTGACGGCTTCGGTGGCTGTCTCGACGATGTCAGAGGGAATGCCTTCGACCTTGGCCAGAGCCTGAGCAACGGTCTCTGAGGCGCCTATCTCCTTGAGCTTGTCGGCGTTCTCGGCGATGAAGTTAGAGATGAGGGCCGAGTACTTCTCGGCAGACTCGTTGTCGCCATTAGCGAGGAACTGAGCCACCTGCCCGGCAATGGTGTTAGCGACGCTCTTGATCTGCTCGGGGTCGGCGCTCTTGAGCTGCTCGCCCAGCAGGGCTACGACCTCGCTGGCTGCGGTCTGAGCTTCACCCTTGGTGCAGCACTGCTCGGGACAGGTGCAATTCTCGCACTTGCCTTCGGCGCAAGCGCCCTCGGGACAGGAGCAGTCAGGACATTTACATTCGACGCAAGCGCCACCCTTGCAGCAGAGTGAATCGGGCTCGGACGTTGTGGCGGTACGGCCTCCACATGAGGCCAGGCTTATGGCTGCTACAGCCATAGCCATGACAAGGAGTTTCTTCATTTTTTGCTTTGTTTTTAGTTTTTGCTTACGACTTCATCTTTTGATGTTCGCGGAGGCAAAGGTAATGAAAGATTAGAGATTAGGGATTAGGGATTAGAGTTTTTTTCCCTTTTTAATTCTTTTTTGATGTTTCTTTTCCTCTTTTCTCTTTAATTGGTCGGCCTTCGGCCTCCGCTCGGCGCTTGCGACGCTTCGATACTTCGAAGAATGTCTCAAGAAAATCTATCAAAAAAATCTCTCAGTTAAGTTTGAATGATTTTCCAGCCTCTCCCCCTGCCCCTCCCCTAAAGGGAAGGGGAGTACCGCTGCAGAAGTCCTTCCCTTTAGGAGCCTCTCCCCCTGCCCCTCCCCTAAAGGGAAGGGGAGTACCGCTGCAGAAGTCCTTCCCTTTAGGGGAGGATTTAGGAGAGGCTGTAAACTGTAAACTGTAAACCCCTCCTATCCTCTCACGTAGGCTGCCGTGCGGGCAGTAGTGTCGGGAGCAGGACGCAGACGGCCGTCGCCGACGAGGCGGCTGATGAGCGCCAACGAGCGACGCTTCGAGAGGCTGAAATATTGCTCCACGTGGTGGCGCTGCAGGAGGGCGTGCGTCGCAAAGTGTGCGTCGAGGAACATATCGGCCTCAGCGTCCGTGACCTCCGTGCGGCGGACGGGCAGCTGACGCTTGAAATGCGTGCGCTTGTTGATGCGCTCCAGCAGTTGGGCCGAAGGCGTGAAGACGACATCGCCGATGCGCAGGCCCTCTGCCTTCAGGCCTTCGGGGCCAGCCTCAACGCGGCCTTCGACATGTGGGGTGAATGTGCCGATGCCGTTCAGCGTCACCGCACGGCCACCGGCAAGGGCGTCGGCCAGCCATGCAGACAGGTCAGTGAGGACACCCTCGATGGCACCCTTCTTGAACACGCTGTTGTTGCGAACGGCTTCGTCGGCCAGATCAGAGGTATCCATGTCGTGCAGGTGCTGCACCCGAAGGTGGTAGCCGCCATCCTGGCCATCCGGCCGCGGCGGATTCTGATGGATGCTATAAAGTATTGTAGGATGAATCATGTTGCGCGTGAGAAAAGTTTAAAATTAAAATTTCACTAAATGTGGCTTAAACGACTTATTATCAGGGAATAGAGTAAGTGAAAAACAGGTGAAAAACAGGTGAAAAATGGCCTTTTTTAGGTGAAAAACGGCCTTAAATAGCCTAAAAAACGGTCTTTTTGGCCCTAAAAGAGCCTTTTTACACGCTTATTCGGCCCCTAAATGCGCCTTTTGACGCGATAAAGGTCGCCTTTTCCCTCCTTTTTCCTTGTTATTTTACCTCGTTTATAGAGGTCTCGCAGGTACTGATAGAGGCTCTTGCGCTCCCGTTCGCCGAGCGGTTTGCGCAGCCCTTGTTCCACCTGCTGGAAGATCTCGTCGCGCGTCAGCTTCTCGATACCCGATGGCTGACGGCCGCGACAGCCGGCGAATGGTTCAAACATTTGGTTGAAGCGCTCCACGGCTACACTCGAACGCATGAAGCGTTGGTTGTTGCGCACGATGGCAGCCTCCTCCTGCTTGGAGAAGAAACAACGACCCACCACGACCTTCATGCTGCCCTTGCTCTGCCGGCGATGGGCCTCGATTTCATCAACGGCCTGCGCATAGAGCTGGTCGTAGTCGATGTCGTCCATCTGACGGATGACGCCCGTCACCTGCACACAGATATAGCGGCGCGAACCTGTCTCGTCGGCCAGCACCTCGACGGGGTTGCACGTGGCGATGAACGAGGCACGGCGTTGCAGCACCTCGAACGACTGCCGATAAGGTTGCCGCAGCCGGATGTCGGGACGCTGGATGAAGTTCTTCATGATACCCTCCTGCTCTGCTCGCGAGTAGCGGTTGAACTCGTCGATGTTGATTAGTTGGAAGGTCGCCATCGCGCGCAGCATCTCCTTCTCGGCCTTGAAGTCGCCGCTCTCCAGGTAGCCGTCCTTCAGCTCGGGCGGCAACAGGCGGCGGCAGAACGTGCTCTTGCCGACACCCTGCGGCCCCACCAGGATGGGCACCACCTGATTGGCATAGTCCTTGTCGGGCCACGCCCATTGGCGCACCATCGCGCAGAACCAGATATGGAACCACCGGGGCCACGACTTACACGATGTCGGCACGCGACGCGCCAGCGCCTCGATGCGGTCCTTGCCGTCCCACTTGCCTCGGACGCGACCAATGAGACTGGCGATAGGGTCCATCGTGGCGATATGGCTGCTGCCCAAGAGCGACTCCACCAGATTGCGGTTCGCCTTCACGCCAGCCTCCTGCGCCTCGACGACCAACGTGTTCACGTCTGCCGTGCCCACGCGTCGCCATTGTCCGAAAGTCGTGCGCTCCCGCATGTACAACGCACTGTTGATGACGTTCTTGGAAAATTCATAGCGCCCGAAGAGCATATCCTCCAGCATATAGATATTGTCGGTCGTGGCATTGCCCGACGACCGCAGGGGATGCCGTTGGGCGTAGACACCCCGCACGTAGTCGCGCATCTGGCGGCTCTCTTCATAGTTGAACAAACGCACCATGCGAGCGCAAACTTCAGCTTCCGACACCTTTAGCTGCGCCGCACGCTCCACGACGGTCTGCATGTAGGCCTCCGTCTCCAGGTCTGCCCCACGACCTTGCGCCACGAATTCATCATGGACGTCGCTCATCAGGCGATCGAACACGCGGTCGTAATAGTCGCGGTGCGCCAGGTCGGCAGGCACGGGCAGGCGCAGTTCCTGTTCCACTTCATCGCCCTTGGGGTGCAGCGGCACGCGTACACTCACTCCGTCATCCACCACAGCCGCCTGCGCATCGGGCAAGAACAGCACCTGCGCGTCCATGCTCATCGTCAGCCCGTCGGCCAGGTGCAGGTCGTCGGTCTGATTGATGCGCTGCGGGATGACATTCGCATATATCACGCGCATCTGCTTCATAGCCAGGCGCATGAAGTCCAGGTAGGCCGTCGGCGTAGCCACCTGCTCGGCACGCGCCGGACGCACGCGCACCAGCACCTTCATCGACATGCCGCTCGAACCGACAAAAGCCATCAGCGTCATCGGCAGCGTGCGGACGCCTCGCCGCAAGGCTTCGCGTTCCTCGTCCGAGAATACGTTTTGAATATCCAGGCAAACAATGCCCGAGCCGCTGTTGTAGACGTAGCCGCCTCCATCGAAGCCCAGGCGCGCCATCGGCAACAGCTTCGGAATCGACTCAGAAATAGCGTCGTAACCTATGCCCACGCCGCGCATGACCGCAAGCTCGGACCTCAGATTTTCCAATGCCGGCTTTGTAATCGCCGCACAAGGTCATCACCGACGATGCCCCGGCATCCGCATCCGTTGCAGCTACCTGTCCTCCCGTCCGAATCAGCGACGCAACCTCGGCCGCAGTTACCGGATAGTAGCTCGACCCCGTCTTGGAATCATAGCGCTCCAGAGTCATTATCTCCTTCAAATGTGTGGTCTCTTTCATAGAAAAATAGATTTAAAATTAGGCAATCGTTTTAACTCGACAAAGGTACAACATTTTTTTGTGAAAAGCAAATTATTCGATCAGAAAATCACATCAAAAAGCATGGAAAAAGGGGAAAAAATGGGGAATAAACATCAAAAAGCGTTTCTAATGACGTAAAAAGTCATTCAGAAAGCATAAAAAGACGTGTAAAAAGGCATAAAAAGCCCGTTTTTTCACTAAAAAACGCCTATTTA
>CAJOLI010000047.1 GCA_905235285.1 uncultured Bacteroidaceae bacterium | reverse complement strand
GTCTGATTGATAACAAAGAACATTGCATTAGCGTTCTAAAGCGTTGAAGCCAGAGGTTTGGCGCACATTGGGGCTATTGAAGAACTTGAGGCCCAATGCAACACAATCACTTTCATTGCAGGCATCCCAACGGGCGCTCTCATTGCTGGTATCAATGCCACCTTTGATTTCGGCAAGTCAGGACAGTTAGTTGCTAAAGGTTGTGAGGAAACACATGAAGCCTTGAATGCCATTAAATCCAAGGATAAAACAAAAAAAGGTCGCACGGTAATTGCAACCTTGTTTGTATATATACGTGAGACTGAATAGCTGAGCCTTTTACTCTTCCATGAGATGCGACAGAAATTCGTCCAGTTCGACGTCGAGCCCGCGCAGAAGTTCTGTGTCAAGGATGATATTGTCATCGTCGACGAGATAGATGTCCTGCAGAGTCTCGTTGTCCTCGCCCATCATGACGAATGAGAACGGATGCAAGACGGACATTTTCTCTATGACTTCCTTGATGCCGCTGATGCTGTGTTTGATGGCCGAGGCTGCCACTTCATAAAAGTCCTCCTCAGTAGGCTCCAACCATTGGTCTACCACGATGCGCGTGATTTCTTCCATGTCATCGTTGTATGCGAGTAGCTCACCGCTTTCGGGCTTCACTTGGATGTGTATGTCGGTGAGCACGGAATCCGCTGTAGGGGGGAACTTCTCCGCTACCTTGCGTAGTGCGCGCTGGATTTGTTGTATGGTCAGCTGTGTCGCTTTCATTGGGATTATGAAATGTTAGCAGTGATTGTATTTAGAAAAAAAAGGTCGGAACTGAGGAGTCCGACCTTTTCTGATTCCTTCTAATGCAAGATGTGAGGAATGGATTTTTAATTAGTTTATTAGGTAATAAAGGGTTTAGCGAATAGAAACTTTACGAACGACTTTGCCAATTTTCAAGATGTAGCATCCTTTCGTGAGGTTCAGGTTTAGGGTTTTGTCGTCGCCGTCGATTTTATAAGTGCCGACGCGCACACCTGCTACGTTGTACACTTCCAACATCTGACCCGAAGCACCGCAGATGTGCACTTGCGCACCGCTGACGGTTATCGTGACGCCCGTGGTCTCTACCTCTGTGATGTCATCAAATTCATCAAACTCTGAGGCTGCAACGGGTGCTGCAGTGAGTGAAAATGTAAGGAAGAATATAAGGTAATACTTCTTCATAAGCTACTTTTCTATGATTATCGTCTGCAAATATATGCTGTTTTTCTATTCCGCCCAAATTTTTTCAAAGAAAATTTCAATATTTATAGAAAATAATCGCTTACAGCTCGCTTAAAGGCTTATGTTGAGGCCTTCTTGTGCAAGAATTGTGTTCGGAAAGACGGGTCTGGCCTCAGTCAACAGTATCTCTTCGTTGTCGTAACGCGAGGAGAAGTGGCCAAGCATAAGTTTTTTGACTTGTGCCTTGAGTGCAATCTGTGCAGCTTGCGCTGCCGTCGAATGCCAGTACTTATCGGCAAGCGTGGCTTCGGACATAGCGTAGGTGGCTTCGTGATAGAGCAAGTCTGCGTTCTCTATCCATGCTGCGAGTTCAGCGAAAGGCTTGGTGTCAGAGCAATAGGCGTAGGTCCTCACCGGGTCGGCAGGTGTTGTCAGGCGTGTGTGAGGAACCGTGGTTCCGTCGGGTAGTGTCCAGTCCTGTCCGGCTTTGATATTATTAATAGCCCAGGTAGGAATCTCGTAAAAGTCAATCATCTCGCGTCGAATATGTGGCAGGCCTGCCTTTTCGCGGATTAGAAAACCGCAGCACGGAACACGGTGGCGCAAGGGCAATGTCCACACCTCCATCGATCTGTCTTCAAAAAGAAGTCGGTGGCTTGTGCTGTCGACAGCGTCGAAGTGCACCTCGTATCCTAAGTCGCAGCAGAACTCGTTGAGCACACAAGCAATGAACGGCTCAAGTGACGACGGACCGTGAATGAACAGCGGTGCCTGACGGCCGAGCAGACCCATCGTAGATATCAGTCCTGGCAAGCCGAACACATGGTCTCCGTGAGCATGGCTGAGAAGGATGTGGGTCAGATTCTGCCAGTTCAGGCGCGTATGCCGCCACGAAAGCTGTGCACCTTCGCCGCAATCTATCATAATCAGCTTGCCACGTAGCTCGACAACTTGGCAAGAGGGCTGATGCTTTCGTGTAGGCAGAGCTGAGCCGCAACCTAGAATGTGGATATTGAAAGGCTGCATCGTGATTACTGCTCCAGCAGTTCTTCCAACTTTTTGCCGAGGGCATCCCCCCTGAGGTTAGTGGCTATGATACGGCCTTCTTTGTCGAAGAGGATAGTGAACGGTATGGCGTGAACACCGTATTTCTTCGCAGCGAGGCTCTGCCAGCCCTGAACGTCGCTAAGCTGTGCCCAGGTTATGCCTAGGTCTGCGATGCCTTTGAGCCATGCTTCGCGTGTGTTGTCGAAGCTGATACCAAGGATGTCGAACCCTTTGTCGTGGAATCGCTCGTAGGCCGCCTTCACGTTTGGCATTTCCGCACGGCAGGGGCCGCACCAGCTGGCCCAGAAGTCAACGAGGACAATGCGCCCGTGGCCAACATATTCGCTCAGCGAGTGCATCGTTCCAGCCTCGTCTGGCAGCGCGAAGTCGATAAGCGGTGAGCCAGGCTTCTTCTGCTCTTCAATGGCAATGGCCGAGCGCAGCGACGCCAGCTCCTCAGCTTCGGCGTGAGCATAGCTCTGCATATATTCTGCCAGGTAGTCAAGTCCCAACTGGCGTTGATACTTAACCAGCAGTTTAGCTGTGGCGGCATCCTCGCGATGGGTATCTAACTCATATTTCAGTGCATCGAGGGCTTCTGAGTACAGCTGCATGTATTGGGAATAGAGGCTGTCGGCCTTGGCACGCAGCTCTGGCGTCATATCTTTGCCCAAGATAAGCGTGCGAAGTTCTGTCTCCTTCTGTTTGACGGTGGACATCTGCTGCTCATACTTTGAGATTACCTCGTCAGCGAAGTCAGTCGCTGCAGTCTGAGCTTGAGCATTGCAGGCAGCCAAGGCTATCACAGTAACCAAGATTACTTTCTTCATGACTAAAATTTTAATGTGTTATTCTTTCTCCCTTATCAGTCTCATATATTTCTCCAGTCCTTCGCGCCGAAGTTTGCAAGCTGGACATTCGCCGCAACCCTTGCCTATAATCCCGTTGTAGCAGGTCAACGTCTTAGTCCTAACAAGGTCAAAGACACCCAGTTCATCGGCCAAGGCCCACGTCTGCGCCTTGTCTATCCACATCAGAGGCGTGTGAATCACAAACTGCTCATCCATGCTCAGGTTCAGGCTTACGTTCAGGGATTTTATAAACGCATCGCGGCAGTCGGGATACCCGCTGAAGTCTGTCTCGGAAACGCCCGTAACTAAGTGGCTGATACCATGTTCACGTGCAAATACGGCTGCTATAGAGAGGAAGAACAGATTGCGCCCTGGCACAAACGTGTTCGGAGGGCCGTCGACAGGCTTCTTCTCATCCATGATTATGCTGTTGTCGGTGAGAGAGTTTTTGGCGAGTTTGCCAATGAACGAGACATCCATGAAATGCCAAGGCACATCAGCGTCACAGGCAATTTGTTCGGCTGTCTCCACTTCCTTTATATGCTTCTGGCCATATCTGAAGGTCAGGGCCTCGACTCGCTTGAAATTCTTCTTGGCCCAGAACAGGCAGGTTGTTGAGTCCTGCCCACCGCTGAATACCACCAGTGCTGTCTCTTTGTTTATCGGTTTCATTGAATCTTAAAATATTGTATATTTGAGACCTTCGTCGTAAGCGTCCTGGCCTTCTGTCCGCTTCAGCCAATCAACGACGCGGATAGTGGCTGGCAACATAACGACTTCGTATAACGTCTTTACAATCACTTGTGAAACTATCATTAATGCAAGATTCTCTTTAGGTACGACACCACCTAATGCTATGGGGAAGAATACCAGCGAATCAGATAGCTCACCCGCTATTGTCGACATAATGGCGCGAAGCGAAAAACGACGGCCTTTGTCGTGGATTTTCATCTTGCTCATCACGTAGGCGTTAAGCAGTGATCCTGTCAAGAACGCAGCGAAGGAAGCCATAGCAACGCGCGGTGCGAGGCCGAAGAGCGCGTGAAATCCTTCCTCGTTGGTCCAGTAGGGGGCGCCTGGAATCATGTCCGCAAGCCATGCCAGCAGCACGAAAGCGAAATTCATCACGAAGCCCGTCCAGATAATCAGCTTCGCTCGCTGATATCCCCATACTTCTGTGATACAGTCATTCACGACATACGAAATCGGGAACACTAGTACGCCGGCTGTCAGATTAACAAAGCCTATCTGAAGTTGCTTCGTAGCCAGCAGATTCGACAGAATCAGGCACATACAAAAGGTGACTCCCAATAGCATGAACGTCACACTTACAGTCTCATTTTTCTTTATCATATCTTGTTTTGTTTAAGGGGGTTAGGCAAGAAAACCCCTGGAATTAATAATTAATTTATTTATTTGTTTATTTATTTATTTATTTTATCAGTATTGTAGCCACAACTTATCTAACGTAGAGCTTTCGTGTCTGGCCGTTGGGATAAACGAGCAGATTGATTCCTTTGGTCAGCCCGCTCTTGCGAGCGCCATCAATGCCATACACAATGCATTTGCCTTCAAGACTATTGTCAGCGAAGCCGTTGACGCTGTCAGGGTCATATTCGCTAGAGACGAAGTGCATCGTTGCGTGAATGAGTACGGCTTTCTCCTCTGTCTTCAAGATGAAGTTGGCCTTGTAGTCGCTGCCCGGGTCAACACGAAAGTTGCGACGATATTGTTTTGTTGTGCCGTCGCTGTCTTCCCGGTCAATGATTACTGAGTTGTAGTGCGTTTCGGGTGCCTTGAGCGGAGCATGACGCTTGACACCACCGCCCGTAGCGGGTATCTCGCCAGGCTCCTCGGGGTCATAGACAATCCAATAATCGTAGAAATAATATTTGATTGTGTCGCAAGTCTCATTGAATTTGATGCAGTAGACGGCAGGGTAGGGGTTGTGGCCACCGACTAAGTTGTAAGCACCTCCGCCGGCACCTCCGCCCCAGACAGTGTATTCTCCGTCGGCATCACGCCACCCGTCGAAGAAATCATATCCGTAATCGGGACTTGTAAAGGCCTTGTTGTAGGAACCGTTGGTGTTGAGGCCAATGAGCTGAGCCTCGGTAATATCATTAATACCAAGGTCAGTGCAGATACTGGCAAGGTCAAGCTCCGAGTATGTCAGCTCTGCTTCCTGATCGAATATAGCGAGTGACATTGAAGCTTCGTAGTTGTACTCGTTCACAATTTCGGGACCATTGATGCGGAAACTTATAGAATACTTGTCGTTGTTGGTCGAGACTGTGTCGGCAGTGTAAGTGACAATGTTTACTATAGCAAGAATGGCTTCCTGAACCTCAATACGATAGTTGTGACCTTCGATAAAGTCGTAGCTTAGGGCTATGGCCGTTCCCTGCCGCGCGGATGAGTATGCTTGAATAGCTTCCGTAGCGTTGTCGACGTAAACATCATAGCTGATGGCTAAGATGGTAAACATTGTGAACGTGTATTCTGCTGGGTTCTCGTACGTGAGAATGGGTAGGTCGGCAAGGAACTCATTGATGTTCTCGTAGGTGCGCCCGTTTTCAATATTCCATTCAGCAGAGCCCCACTGAAAGGTTACCTGGGCTTGTGTTGTGACAGAAACAATGACTGCTGCTACAAAAGTGAGTAAAAACTTTCTCATACATTAATATATTAAAGTGGTTTAACATTTTCGTTGCAAAGGTACTAAATATTTATTAACCTGAGGTTTTTTTCCAAATAAAGTTTGGCCGCGAGTCGAAAAAGAGTTACCTTTGCGCTATCGAAAAAGCATAATTAACATTTTATATTCTTAAACGTATGAAGAAATACAATTTCAATGCCGGTCCTTCTAAACTTCCCCGTGAAGTGATGGAGGCTACAGCTGCTGCGTGCCTCGACTTTGAGGGCAGCGGTCTCTCACTGATGGAAATGAGCCATCGTGCAAAGAACTTCCAACCTGTCGTCGACGAGGCAGTGGCCCTTTTCAAGGAACTGCTTGACATCCCTGCGGGATATAGCGTTCTGTTCCTTGGCGGTGGTGCCAGCTTGCAGTTCTGCATGGTGCCTTACAACCTCCTTGAGAAGAAGGCTGCTTACTTGAATACGGGAGTCTGGGCCACCAAGGCAGAGAAAGAGGCTAAGCTTTTTGGCGAAGTCGTAGAGGTGGCGTCCAGCAAGGACAAGAACTTCACATACATCCCCAAAGAGTTCACCATTCCCACAGATGCCGACTACTTCCACATCACCACGAACAACACCATCTACGGTACCGAGATTCTGAAGGACATCGACAGCCCGGTGCCTATGGTGGCCGACATGAGCTCTGACATCTTCTCGCGGCCCATTGACGTGAGCAAGTACGGGATTATCTATGGAGGTGCTCAGAAGAACCTCTCCATGGCAGGCGTCACTTTCGTTATCATTAAGGAAGAACTTGTCGGCAAGGTCTCCAGACCTATCCCAACGATGCTCAACTATCAGACCCACATCAGTAAGGGCAGTATGTTCAATACACCGCCTACCGTGCCCATCTACTGCGCTTTGCAGAACCTGAAGTGGATTAAGGCAACTGGTGGTGTCAAAGAGATGGAACGCCGCGCTATCGAGCGTGCCAACATCGTCTATGGCGAAATCGACCGCAACCGTCTCTTTGTCGGCACAGCCGAGGACGACAGCCGCTCACGCATGAACATCACCTTCGTGCTCAAGCCCGAATATCAGGAACTCCAGGATGACTTCTTGGCCTTCGCCACCGGAAAGGGCATGGTGGGAGTTAAGGGACACCGCGACGTAGGTGGTTTCCGCGCCAGCTGCTACAATGCCATGGACATCGAGGGCGTCAACGCTCTGGTGGCTTGTATGAAGGAGTTTGAGGCTCAACACTAATTAGCATGAATAGAAAGACACTAATTCGTACTAATACTTTTTCACAAATTCGCAAAAATATTCTTCCTCAAAATTGTACAAATACTTCTCTTGCATAATTGAGATGTTACTTGTGTTAAGGAATTTAAAAGGTAGTTCAGCCTATTGATAGTAAATTATTAGTGCATATTTGTGAATGAGATTATTAGTGCGCATTAGCGTCAGATTAATTGGTTTATATTGATTTATGGCAAAAGTTTTAATTGCAACCGAAAAGCCCTTCTCGGCCATAGCTGTTAAGGGCATCAAGGAGGTCTTTGACGCCGCCGGCTACGAGACCGCCCTCTTAGAGAAATATACAGAGAAGGCACAACTGCTTGACGCTGTCAAGGATGCAGATGCCCTCATCATTCGTTCAGACAAAGTCGATGTTGAAGTGCTCGATGCCGCCAAACAACTGAAGATAGTAGTGCGCGCTGGAGCCGGTTATGACAATATCGACCTCGAAGCTGCCACAACACATAATGTCGTGGCCATGAATACGCCGGGACAGAACGCCAACAGCGTTGCAGAACTCGTCTTCGGGCTGCTGGTCTACGCCAAGCGCAACTTCTTCAATGGCACCAGCGGTACAGAACTGAAAGGCAAGCGCCTTGGCATCCTTGCCTTTGGCAATGTCGGCCGCAACGTGGCTCGCATCGCCAAGGGCTTTGACATGACGGTGTTGGCCTACGATGCCTACTGCCCAGCAGACGTCATTGAGGCGGCTGGAGTCAAAGCCATGAAGTCGCAGGATGAGCTTTTCGAGCAGAGCGATATCGTGAGCCTGCATATCCCCGCTACCGCCGAGACGAAGCAGAGCATCAACCGAGCGTTGGTCAACAAACTGCCTAAGGGCGGCATACTTGTCAACACAGCTCGCAAGGAGGTTATCAACGAGCCCGAACTGCTTGCACTACTTTCTGAGCGCGAAGATCTTAAATATGTCACCGACATTAAGCCGGATGCCGACGCTGACTTCGCCGCTTTCGAAGGCCGTTACTTCACGACACCCAAGAAGATGGGTGCGCAGACAGCCGAGGCCAACGTCAACGCAGGTATTGCCGCTGCCCACCAGATCGTAGACTTCTTAGAAAAAGGCATCACGAAGTTCAAGGTGAACTGATTGAAATGAAGAATGAATTAATTTTTAATTAATAATTTTTTCTCGTGGCAACAATAAAACCTTTCCGTGGCTTGCGCCCACCTAAGGATTTGGTGGAGCAAGTTGAGAGCCGCCCTTACGACGTCCTCGACAGCGAAGAGGCACGCGCCGAGGCCGGCGACAACGAGAAGTCGCTCTACCATATCATCAAACCAGAGATCAACTTCCCCGAAGGTACCAGCGAGTACGACCCGTGCGTTTACGAGGAAGCTGCTCGTCAGTTTCAGTTATTCCAAGATAAAGGTTGGCTCGTGCAAGACCCCGATGAGCATTACTACATCTATGCCCAGACAATGAATGGGCGCACACAGTACGGTCTCGTTATAGGCGCCTACGTCGAGGACTATATGAATGGAGTCATCAAGAAGCATGAGCTGACTCGCCGCGACAAGGAAGAGGACCGCATGAAACACGTACGTGTCAACGATGCCAACATCGAACCCGTCTTCTTCGCCTACCCCGACAATGTCGTCCTCGACAGTCTGCTTATGAGATACACTGCCACAACGCCGGAGTACGACTTCATCGCACCCGTTGACGGCTTTCGACATCAGTTCTGGGTCATTAGTGATGCTGAGGACATCCGCATCGTTACCGAAGAGTTTCGCAAGATGCCGTCGCTCTACATTGCCGACGGTCACCACCGTTCCGCTGCCGCAGCACTCGTCGGAGCAGAGAAAGCACGACAGAACCCCAACCATCGGGGCGACGAGGAGTACAACTACTTCATGGCCGTAGCCTTTCAGGCTTCACAGCTCACCATACTTGACTACAACCGTGTGTTGAAGGACCTGAACGGCCTCACCTCAGAACAGTTCCTCGACGCTGTCCGCAAGAATTTCATCCTCGAGGATAAGGGTACCGAGATCTATAAGCCGGCGCGCCTGCATGAGTTCTCACTCTATCTCGATGGACACTGGTTCTCACTAACCGCTAAGCCCGGCACATTCGACGACAAAGACCCCATCGGTGTCCTCGATGTAGATATATCCTCGCGTCTCATCCTCGAGGACATTCTCCAGCTCGGTGACCTGCGGAGCAGCAAACGGATAGACTTCGTAGGCGGACTCAGGGGACTTGGAGAACTGAAGCGGCGTGTAGACAGCGGAGAGATGCGAGCCGCACTCGCCCTTTTCCCCGTCTCCATGCAGCAGATCATGGATATCGCCGACAGCGGCAAGATAATGCCGCCTAAAGCAACATGGTTCGAGCCGAAGCTACGCAGTGGCCTCGTCATACACAAACTGTCGTAAACTACAGTTCTGTAGCTGAAAAAAAATCAGCCAAGGGCGATGCTCTTGGCCGATTTTTTTCATTCCCTTCCAACTTTTAGCGGACACCAATACAAAGCATATAGACAAAAAGCCCGATTAGACAATTCACTCCGCCGAAAACATTTAGTTGTGAACATTATTCGAAAGCCTTCGAATAATCATTCCATGGTCATGGAATAAAACATCTAGACGGAACGATTGACGTAACCAGTCCCTTTACGGTGGATAACCGCTATAGTGGGGCTTATATATGAAAGATAGCCCGACTACTGTTTACCTTAACGTGAGTTCGGTAAAAGAAATATGCCTGGGAAATTACAGGAGTGCGAATCAGGTTGTACTTTCGCAGCTGCGAAACAACGAGTTACGGGTAATCTCTTTGCGGGGCTTATTGCATACAATCTACTGCCAATGAAACCAGAGATGAACATTTAAATCTTTGGCAAAAACATATTAGTTGCATAGAGCTAATCACCTGCTTACCTTGGATTATGGAGCGAATAGTTTGAGGTGTCCCACTTAGGTGGGACACCTCAAACTATTGGCTGAATTCGCCATTTCAACCAGTTGCATTTGCCATTTCACCCGGTTGTGTTGAGCACTTCACCCGGTTGTGTTGAGCATTTCACCCGGTTGCATTGAATGTTTCGGCCAGTTGTATTCGCCAAATAAACATTCAAAATTATGGGTGTCCGCTAAACGTACTTTTGTGCCTAAACTTACGGCTTTTAGCTTCAGACAAGCCCCCTTAAGGAGTGTCATTGGCTGTCCGAGGAATTAATGATTGCCGAAAGCCCAATGATTTTTAGCGGACACCTATGATTTTAAATCCAACCTCATTTTGGATCAAAGGCCCTTTTTGAGGGTTTATCTGTCACCAAAAGGGGTATCTGTCACCTATCTGTCACCGCCTATTCGCAAGATAATCAGCGCCTTGCAAGCGCGGTGACAGCGTGACAGATAATTTCGGCAAATTTACTGAGGAAAGAATCCGCAACAGCAATGCGGACGATGATTCTTGCGCATTTGAGTTTTAGCGGACAGCAATAATTCAAAAACATAAGCCCCGCAGGCAGATGCGCGTCTGTCGGCGGGGCTTTATTGATTATGCTGATGATTATGGATTCAGAGCCCATTCCTTCACTCTTCAAGGGATGACTGATTAGCCAAGTTTACGTCAGAGGTAGAAATCGGCAGTGAGGGCTGAGTAATCGGGTGAGCGGCGGCCATCGAGGGTGAGCAGGAGTGTGCTCTCGGTGCTCTTCTCCACATGCCCTTTGCGCCAGCAACTGAGTGTGCGCTTAGGAGCCTTCGTTGGCGTAGTTTTGACATGGCAGAGCGTTTCGAGATTGAGGCCGACGGTGAAGCAGAGGCGGCGAAGGTGGTCGAGGGCATCAGATGGCATTACGACGGCAAACTGACCTTCGGGTCTGAGGAGGCGAGCGGCGCAGCTGACGAGGTCGTCGAGTGTTAGTTCGGTGGCGTGGCGAGCAGTGCGCCGCGACAGTTCTGGAGCCAGCAGAGAGTTCTCGAAGAAAGGAGGATTACAGATGATAGCGTCGAACGACGAGGGTGAAGCCGACAACGTGAATTGCTGCAGCGATGCTGCCTCGATGCTGATACGGTTGCTGAAGGGTGAGGCTTCGACATTAATCGTGGCTTGAGCCACTGCCGAGCCATCGATGTCGATGGCGGTGACTGCGGAAGTGGGGTAACGCTGTGCCACCATCAGTGCCAGCAACCCCGAACCGGTGCCGACGTCGAGGATGGTCTTCGGGACTGCGAAGGGAGCCCATGCACCGAGCAGTACACCGTCGGTACCCACCTTCATGGCACAGAGGTCGTGGCGCACAATGAATTGCTTGAATTGAAAAGAAGCGTTACCCATTTGAGGTCTCCAATTCTTTTGGACTTTTATAAAATCCCTGTTTAAATAATAATAAATCAGATATTTACTTTTCCGTAGATTGTGGTCTTTCTTTGCATCTGGCTGCTTGTTATCTGGGAGCGATGCCCGCATTGCTCGCTCATTGGATTCAACGATGTTTTCTCGTCATAGCAATGCTCAAGCAAGCTTGGCTCTGCTCATTTCGTTTAGCGAAAACGTTGAAAAATTATGGAAAGACAATTTATAGAAGCCCCATTAACAGGAACCTTATGATGCCGCTCATGAGCTCTCGGCGGCGGTCGGCATCAGTGACGGCCTCGAAAGGGAATCCTATGGCGAAGCATTTGTAGTCGGTACCGTCATAAGCCGTGGCGGCTGACTGTCCGCTGTGGTCGTAGATCATAGCGCAGAACGAGCCCTCGGCGGGCGCCAGACAGCTGGCCGACGAGACGCAGTACTGCCGTTCGTTTGGAGCGTTCGAGAGATGGAAGTTAGTGCTCAGACCGCTGACATCGCAGATGGAGTCGGCGGGCAGCGAACCTGCATATTCGTAGTGGAGCACGGAGCGCGTGAAGAGCCGCTCGTCATCGTCTTGCATATCCGCTCCAATGTAGGCTCCGCTCACCAACAGACGTCCGCCGCTGCGCGTGAAAGAGGCAATGGACTGCACCATAGCGGGGGGGAAGACAGATGAGGGCAGTAGGCTGTAGCCATCATCGCGGTTGAGACCGTATGCCAAGTCGATGAGGTCGAACGAGCGGCTGTCGAAGACAGCGCGCGAGGCTGCTTCAGCGGTGCAGCTGCTGATGGTGAGCTGATCTGCCATAGCGGCTACTATGTCTCGCGTGTGGCGTGTTGTCCAGTCGCGAGTGTTGCCGGCAATGATCAACCCCTCGAGTTCGGCCGTGCTATGGCCCTGCCCACCGTAGCCTTCGCGGCCGTAGCCGCTCTTGTCCCAGCATATCTGTTGGCCGCAGTAGCCTGGCATACGTGCCATTGGTGAACCGAAGTCGGAGTGTAGGTCGAAGCCTTCGACGGAGTCGTTGGACACGGGCTGCGGTCCTGCCAGGCGGTTGAAGGCATCGATGACGAGTGCACGAGGTGCTCCCTCGTGGCCAATGTAAGCGCATACCTCGGGCGAGGGCATACTTTGACCTCCATCGTTGCAGGCGGTGACGTAGAAGCGATGTAGCACGCCGGGCGTGGCACCCTGAAGCAGGTAATGGCCCTCGCTGACTAGGGTGCCGTTGTCGAAACCGCCTTCGCCCTCTGCGTGGTATACGATAAAGTCAGAGGATACCGCCGTGGGTTCCAAGGGATCGTCGACAGCGACCCACGTCACCTCAATGTCTCGGTTCGATGGCATGACGGTTGCCATGGGCGCCGTTGGCGGCAGGGGCTGAATGACGACGTTGTTCTCACCATGGAGCTGCGCGATGCTGCGCAGTATGCCCTTGTAGATGGCGCGTGCAAGCATGAACTTGAAATACGGGTCGTGGGCGAACATGAGGTCGGCGAAGTTCTGGTGCGAGAGCATCTCCAGTATTATCGATGGCACAGCGGGCTCGCGCGTTTCGCTGTAGTTGCGGTCGTACATCTGGCGGCGCGTCCAGCGGTGGGTCAGCGAGTCGAGGTCGCTGCAGACTTGTGTCAGGATGATGTCGCAGACATCGTGGGAGGTAAGGCGCGTGAGTCCTGCCGCTATGAGTCCGTCATAGAACTCCGTCGTGCTGACGCCCAGCGAGCCGATAATACTCTGGTCGCGCGAGAAACCGGCATCGGTGTGTAATGCCAAACTAAGCTCGATGGGCACGCAGAGCCCCGAATCGCCTGGTACGTAGGCAGAACCGCGCGCAAGATAATTCGTTGTGTGTGAGCGAACGTTGATGTCCTCGGCGTAATCGTTGGTTGAACCTTTGCTGGCGTAGGTCTCGTAAGGGAAACCTGCCCATTGGGCGTAGTAGCGAGCACCCTCAAGGAAACGAGGAAGGCGGCTGGTGCGCAGATTGGCGGTGTCGCTGCGGGCAATGTTTCCCATGCCGCCGCCGAAGCGCACCGCATCAGCGCTTATGTGCCCGCGATAGTTGCTGATATTGGAGAGGATGACGCAGTTTTCGCCACTCTGGCCTGCAGCGAAGTCGAAGGTGCCGAGGTATACCCACGTGCCGCCGCCCATCTGCTGGTTGATTCGGAAACGTGTGGATTGACCGCGGTGGCGCACGGTATAGGTGGCGTCGCTGACGCTCGTTGGAAGGGTAGCGTAGGAAACATAGACGGCGTAGGGCCCGTCCTCGGGGATGTCGGGCGTCCATCGGGCTTCGCTCTCATTGCTGCGTCGCTGTTGAGTGGCAACGACACGAGATGTACCGTGGGTGAAAGGGTTCTCGCCGTCAAGGTATATGTCTTTGAGATGTGCAAAACCTACGGGGCCGTCAGTCCATTCGTGCTGCTCGGAGGTCTCTGTATAAGTGCCGCATGCCGCAGCACTGTCGTTGTCGACGATGACTTCGTGGCGCTGCCAGTCGCGCTCGCGAGGTGAGAAGAGCACTGCTCCGGCATTTTCGAGCATGGGCATCAGGAATGGTACGACAATGGTCTGCGAGAGCAGGTCCTCGGCGGTGCAGAAGAGGCGCGGCCGTTGCCATTGCCATTGATTGTCGGCTTGCGAGAAGTAGCGGCCGTGGCTGGCCCAGAGACTGATATGGCGGCCTTCGAGGCCGTGGTCGGCTTTCCAGACGCGCGAGATGGGTGTTACCCACGGGTTGCCTTTGTGGCGAATGTCATTCCACTGGCGCGGCGCATCGCCTTCGGCCAATTTTGCGCCTATAGGGAGTAGGTCGATAAGGGTCTTGCGAGCGAAGATGCGCAGCGAGTAGTCGCGAATGTTTTCAGGCAGCAACTGCCTGACATCTGCGTAAATGCGATGGACTTTTTCCTCAGAGAACGACTGCATCCCAAACGCCTCGGAAGCGTAGACATCAACATTGCGCTTGGATTTATCAATGTTTACGGATTCAAGGTTGCAAGTGAATCCCTTCAGGGTGAATCCCAGATCGAAGTTTGTAAAGTAGTTGTTGAGAGCCGTCTGCGTGGAAACGGTCTGCGCTAAACAAACTGCTTCTGCTGCGAACAGAAGCCAGAAGATAAAGATATATCGGGCTTTTTGTATCAAAGTATTATTAATAGTATAATAGGAATTAACCAAGGGTAAATATTCTAAAAATATTCTAATCATGGAAGCATAACAATGAAGGACCTCATTAATTGCAAACAATCTTTTTGCCTTCCAAAATATATAGCCCTCTCTTTGTCATTATTCTGGTGCGACGACCAGACAAGTCAATAACAAATTGATTTTGTTTTTTGAGAGGATCCCGAAAGTCATTGATACTGTTTAGCAGTGTGTCATCCTCTATAATGTGAACAAATCTGCGCCATACATCAGCCTCAAAATAGTTGACCGAAGAGCCTTTTGGTATGAATAGATTGGCATTATTCATAACAATACTGGAAAAGGTATCGTTGTAAATTTGACCAGGTATGGAAGCACAAGAATATATGGAATGTATGTTTTCACAGCCTTCAAAGGCCAATCCCTTCAGTTTGCCTTGGTCCCACATTTGGTTGCTTATGGCACCATAAAGATATAAGGATTCCAGTTGAACACAGTCCTTAAATGCATCCATTCCGAGTTCTGTAGTATTGTTAAAGCGAATGTCTCTCAAATTCCGGCAACCGCTAAATGCGCTTGGTTCTATTTTCTCTGCAAAACTTGTCAAAGAGGTCAGTCCCCAACACAGTTCAAAGGCTGAAGCTCCTATCGTATTTGATTCGCATATCAGAGAGGTCAAACTAGAGCATTTCTTGAAGGCATGATCACCAACTATTTCCGTACTGTTGGGGATAATCAGTTCTCCCTTTAAATGGGTACAGTTCTCGAAAGCCCCCACATCGATTTCCTTCAGACCCTCTCCGAATTGGAGTTCTGAGGAAAGGTTGATACAATCTTTAAACGCATAATAATTGATAACCTGCAAAGATAGCGGGAACTCAAGCGTTTCAAGTCCTTCACATCCCGAAAATGCGCCAGAACCAATCTCTTCCAGGGTGCTCGGCAATGTCACATCCTTCAGTTTCTTGCAACTATGAAAAGCATACGCGGAGATTGTTCGGGCTCCTTCACCTATCGTTACCGAAGCCAGTTCCTGACATCCGGCAAAGGAATGTTCTCCCATATCTTTCATACTGCCTGGGATGGTAACATGCTTCAGGTAGGGGTCGTTTTGGAACAGATTGTGAGTAATCTGTGTCGTGCCTTCCTCCACCTCCAACTCCTCAGGGGTATTTCCCTTGTAAGCCCACATTATATGTCCGATATATATCGGTCCTTCGATGACGGCATTGGATATAGCATCATAGAAGGGCGTGTTTTCGAAAGCTTTATCTTCCATCGTTTCGACATTCTCGATGCCATCCATGTCCGTCAGACTCGTACACCCTGAGAATGCCTCCTTGCAGATATGTTTAGTGCCTGTGCCGAGTTTTACGCACTTGAGATTAACACACCCGTTCAACACCCTTTCCGGCACGGTGTCCAATATACTCAGGTCGAGTTCATCACACTCCCAAGACTTACAACCTGAAAATGCGTTCTTACCGATATGCTTGACGCTCTTCGGGATGTTCAAGTTTTTCAGGTTCCAGAGTCCAGCGAAGGCATCCTCTTCGAGGGTGGTTATGGTATTGGGTAAGTGGATTGATGTGATATAAAGCTCTTGATAAGGATCTTCAAGAATCTGTCCGATGGCCGTGACCGTATACGTTACGCCATGATAAGTCACTTCTTGGGGAATGACAAGATCGCCATGATAGTACGTGGGATAACCAAACTCCCATGAAGTCGTCAACCTGATGGTTTTCTCTTCCTCAGAAAGGACTCTAAAGTAAAAACCATCGGACCAGAAATTCATGGCCCATGCGCCAGTCGCTTGAACCAGCAACAGTAGCAATATGTTTATTTCCTTCATAGTTGTCTATATTTTAGAGGATAATACATTGCAAAAATATTATCTACTCAACTTTTGCAAGTAGTAATGAACGGCCTGAAAGGCCAATGAGCAGTCAGCCCAGGGCATCGCCCCGGGTTTGAACGCCGAGGGAATACCCGCCCTGAAGGGGCAAAAGCATTTGTTTATGATATGCTTTTGCCCTTGCAGGGCGAATTTGTTGCGGGCATACGTAACCAGGGCGATACCCCGGGCTATGTGTTTTTTGGTCTTTCAGGCCGCTATATACCTGTGTTATCATACTTGAGAAACTTGAGTTATCTATTTATTGAACTGCAAACAGAACAATATTATTAACTTTTGTAATCTTTTCTTTTCATTAAAACTTTTCCCGTATATGAGCTATGATGAAATCTGAAATGAACTGTTTTTCAATGCTCTTGAGCGCTTCCTGAGCTTGGTAAGGTACCGAGATGCCATATTCATCACTTTTGAAGGCTAACATTACAACATAATCCTCTGCTATCTTGTCAGCGTCAACATTATCCAACTCTATGCGTTGATTGATTCCAAGTCTTGAGGCAAGTAGGATATTTTCCCTCTTGATGGTATTGGTATTGTCATGATTGGTTGACGTTGGGGTGCACCCTTGGAACCGATACGGGTTGTCAAGAATGTTAAGCATCATCACCTTGTTTATATTGCATGTAGCATTATTCGTTTGGCGGTCAACAAATCTGTAATCTATTGTTTTAGCATTCTGTATGCCAACTACCATATTCCCGTACAGGGTGACGTTGCCTGTGCCCTCGTCGCAGTAGATGCCGGGATTGAAACACTGTCCCGAATGTCCGCATACAAAGTTGTGCCGGATGACGGTGCCGTAAGTTCTAGATGACGGTGCAGTTAAGGGCCTGGAATAGTTGGAGTTTCCGTGCCATGCCCAACAATAGATGGCACCTCCGTCCATCAAGGGTACATGTTCTATTTGGTTGCGATAGGACGGTGTCATATAGGTCTCGTTGTATTCCACGATGCCATAAGGCAATCCAACGTATGGCTTTGTATCATCGTCATTTTGGCGGAACATCCATCCAATATGACGTCCTACTCCAATAGCGCAATAACCGTAGTCAGTAAGTTTGTTGTAAGCGATATGGTAATTCAAAGCATCGCATACGATGGCTGCGTCATTGTTTTGTCGCAGGTTGCCGTTCGACATGGCGTTATGACATATCGTAACATTCTCGCATCCCACAATACTTAGACATCTCTTATAATAGTCGTAACAATAATTGTTTCTGAACATTAGGTTCTTGGATTGATAACCATGTAATATGTTACCCTTGATGTTACGGAAGGTGCATCCGCTGACATTAATCATCGTGGCATTTACTTTGTTGAAATCAAGCACCGCATCGACAATATTGAAGAATTCTCTCATCGAAATGTTGGATTCCTCATTAGACTGCAGATCTATGGTTGAAGAACCATTAAAAGTAAGTCCAGAAACAGTGATAGACTTCAGATCGATACCTGATACCCTGAGGAAAGTTGTTGAGTCGCACAGGTATAGGGGCTGCTTTTCCTGTGAGAAAAGACTGCCACTATGATATGACGTTTTCCCTGCAAACGAGTCATTGATGAGCCTATAGAAAGGATATTTTCCGGAATTCATAAAGACAAAACCATAGTTTGGTGTCCAAGCATCCGAACGACTAGTTCCTTGTGTGGGATACTCCCCATCCACAGGCTTATGAAGACAATAGATATACCCATTTTCTATTTTAATCACTCGATATATCTGCGAGAAGAATTGACTGTAGATTTGGACATACAAATCTCCGCAATTGCCTTCTGCTTTGTTCGGCAGTTCCGTTGGAATCCTCATCGCTTTTGGGGTCGCGTTGGAATAAGTTGATGTCCAGGAGACATTGTCTAACGACACTTCCACGAGACCTTTTGCCTGTAATAATGGACTGTAGAAATCCTCGGCGTTGCCATCTCCATCTATTAGAAGGCAGTTGTAGATGTTGTTAATGGGGGTTGAAGGAGTATAAAGCGAGTAGCCATTGTTCGAAGACCCACGGGTCAAAGGCCCTGCCGAACTGCCGATGAGGGTACTCCCGTTGCCGATAAAATGAATGGAAAGGTCGGGATTGGCATTAGTCGTTATCTGTATGTGTTTATCCGTATAATAATAGGTGTCGCCATTGAACACCACGTTGATACGTGTTTTGCCTTCTCCAATTGCGTCGTTGATTGCAGTTTGGAGGCCATTAAATATATTTTGACTATTGACATTTATCGTTGCTTGGCTCCCCAATGTCGTATCTCTTATGTAAACGGGTATAGTAATGTTGTAGTTTTCCAGAATGTCAAAGAGATTCTCTGTTGTGGTTGTAATGTCGGTTGGTTCTGTTATGCCAAGAAGACTGTTAATGAAGGGGCTTTGCCTGATATCTGTCAATGTATTGATATTCAAGCTTACCGGACTGATGCCTATGTAGAGATTGTTGTCTACGATTATTGTATTATTAAAGTTGTTGAAAAGTGACCAATCAACCAGCAGGAATCCTTTGTAGCCATTGTTGTCAAGGCAAATCAGAGACGGAGGAAAACCACCTGCTGGAGTCTTTACGAAGACTTGCCATTTCACCAAACTTTCAACTTGCATCTGAATATAGCCGATATCGTTTGTCGTGGTGTTGTTCGCGGCTCTGAGTTTTATACTGAACTGCATATTAGCCAGGTCAGTCGTGGATAATCCGCCATCAGGTATTTGCTCGAAATAGATTTCCCTGAAAAAGGCTGCAAACTTCATTTCGTTAGTTGTTGTTACGTCTGTTGTAAGATAGGGCGATGTCAGAGACCCTATGCCGATATATGTTGACATAACGTAATGAGTAATATAATAAAAGTGTGATTATCTATGTTACGGAATGAAATTCTCAGGATGCTTTCCTTTGAATTCACGGAAGTACTCGCGTATCTCAGGCATTTGCTCTTCTATGTTGCCATTGGGCACGATTGCTTTAGAGCAGACGATACGTTTCGTTGCGTAATCAACTCCGAAGAGAAGTATGGGGATATTGGCTTTAAGGGCGATATAGTAGAATCCATTTTTCCACTCGCTGACGGCCTTGCGCGTGCCCTCGGGTGTTATGCAGAGGGCGAAGGTGTCGCTGGCTTGGGCTGCCGCTGCCAGCTGGTCGGTGAGGCTCGTCTTTCGGCTGCGCTCTACGGGGATGCCGCCCAGTCGACGCATGAGGCCTCCGAGTGGGAAGCGGAACCATTCTTTCTTCATCATAAACTGACAGCGGAATGATTCGGCACAACTGTAGAGCTGGCCGAGGATGAAGTCCCAGTTGCTGGTGTGTGGCGCCAGTGCCACGACATACTTTTCAGGCAGAGCGACGGTGACTTCGTTGCGCCATCCCATAATTCGATAAAGGATAAATCTGCAGAAGCGTTTCATTCAGATTGTTTAGTTTTGTGGGCTCAGCTCTTTCTCAAGTGCTTCAAACGAGGTGGCAGATTTGATCTACGATGTCGTTGGTGCAGGCCGTGAGGTCCTCTTCGAATTGCGTGAAGAAGGTTCGTACTTGACGCTTATCGACGTGACTCAGACGACTCACGAAATCTTTGCGCATGAGGAGGATGTTCTGCGCGATGTTCTCGATGTCCTGCTTCGCAGCAGCTGGCGAGGCTTGTTCGGCACCCAGTAGTTCAATAAGCAAGTCTGTGCACATGAGGTTGATTGCTTGCTTCACGTCTTTCTTGTTAGCCATAGGTCTTCGTGTATAATGTTAAAACGCGGTGCTAATGTAAGTATTATGTTGAACCTGTGCAAACAATTTATTTATTTTTAACTAAATACTGTCAGCTGCCAAATTGAATAACTTCATTTAACTATTTAACAAAGTAATCACCTCAGCCACAAGTCCAAGGCAAAATAAGCGGCAAGACCTACCATCCACCCAATGAATACTTTAGGCATGATGTGACGTATATACCACGTGTTGCTGACATCCTCGCCGCGCATGAGGGCGTAGCCGCAAACATTACCTATGGGCAACAGGCAACCACCTACGCAACCGCTGTAAATGATCAGGTGCCAGTACTGACCATCCTGTAGGAAGGCTTGGGAGTACTCAGGCGAGAGGAACGAGGGTAGGGCATTGATGCTCTCGGCTACTGGGTATATGTTTATGGCGGTGAGCACGAGAGCTATGTTGTCGAGCACAGAGCTGATAGCGCCTATGGCGATACACATTATATATATATTATGAATCCATTCGTCGCACCAGGATGAGATGGACCTCATGACCCCTGTCTCGATAAGCAGCGACACGCAGAGGTAAACACCCACGAAGTACATTAATGTCTGTAGCGTGAGATATTGGAAACGGCGGTCGAAGGTTTGATGCAGCGGCTGGTCAGAAGTGATGCGGCGGTGGTTGAAAAGCTCGTGGAGCACCCACAGCACCCCCAGTACACACAGCGCTCCGAGGAACGGTGGCAGTAGCGTGATGCGGTGGAATGTAGGTATGAACCAGAGTCCGCCGATGCCTACAACCAACAGCACTATGCGCTGCCAACGGTTGAGGAAAAGGCTGTCGCCCCGATAGTCGGCGGCGGGACGGATAAGATCTATGTGCTCGGGCAGCGAGCGTGCTATCAGGGCCGTAGGAATAGCCGTAGCCACCAGAGCCGGCAGTACGAGGGCTGCCGAGAAATTGGTTGGCGTAACAGCCCCTTTGCCCCAGACTACGAGAGATGTCACATCGCCAATCACGGTGAAGGCTCCGCCGCAGTTTGCTGCAATGACGATGGCAGAGCCGATAAACATACGCCATCGGCTCTGTGAGACGAGCTTCTTGAGTATCATAAGCATAAGCACCGTCGTTGTCAGGTTGTCGAGGTTGGCAGATATCACGAAAGTGAAGCCAACCAGAATCCATAGCAGATGGTTGCTGTTGCGTACGCGACTCCAGCGTGCTATGAACTCGAAGCATCCGTCGCTCTCGAGCACAGAGACGATGTTCATCGTGGCCAGCAGATAGAGGGCTATAGCTCCCATCTGAGCACCATAGCGCAAGAATATGTGGTCAGCAATGAATTGCTTGACGGCATGAGTCTGACTGACGCCTGCGGCGTGACTGGCAGCGAACTCAGGGCCGTGCATCTTCATGACGAAGTCCGTGCCAGTAGAGATAAACAGAATCCAGCCAAGCACAGCAGCAAAGAGGGCTATCGTTGCCTTGTTGATGTGGGTAAGATGTTCGTTGGCGATGAGAACATAACCCAGGAGTATGAGCGTGAGTATTGCTATAGTCATAATCGAAGGAATATACTTACGTACGCTTTTGCAAAGTTAGTTTTTTCTTCGTATAATCATCGAAAAACGCATGTTTTTTTTATTTTTCTGTGAATATATTTGCTCAAACGGAGGCTTTCGTGTACATTTGCAACGCTTTTTCAAAAAGCTGTCGTTGCGATAGTAGCTCAGTTGGTAGAGCATTGGCTTCCCAAGCCGAGGGTCGCGGGTTCGAGTCCCGTCTATCGCTCACCCGTACGTTAACACTCTTATTCGTTAACACATTTGTCGGTTCTTTGCCTTGTATTTTGAATGCGCCCTAATTCCATTAACATTACACTAAAGAAAGCTTGAAACCCTTAGCAGAACGCATGCGCCCCGTCACGCTCGACGGATATATCGGTCAGCAACATCTTGTTGGTCCTGGGGCTGTTTTGCGTAGGATGATCGAGAGCGGGAAAGTGGCTTCATTCATCCTTTGGGGGCCGCCTGGCGTAGGCAAGACTACGTTGGCGCAAATCATAGCCCACACGCTGGAGACTCCGTTCTACACGCTCTCTGCCGTCACCAGCGGGGTCAAGGATGTGCGTGAGGTCATCGAGCGTGCCCGTGGCGGCCGTTTCTTCGACTCAAAGAGCCCCATCTTGTTTATCGACGAGATTCATCGTTTCTCCAAGTCGCAGCAGGACTCGCTGCTGGGAGCCGTAGAACAAGGCACGGTGACACTCATCGGCGCGACGACAGAGAATCCCTCTTTCGAGGTCATCCGTCCTTTGCTCTCGCGCTGTGCCGTTTATGTGCTTAAGTCGCTGGGCAAGGAAGATCTGCTCACGTTGCTCGACCGCGCTTTACATGAGGACGTGGAGTTAAGCAAAAAGACCATCACCGTCGAGCAGACCGACGCTCTGCTGCGATTCAGCGGAGGTGATGCACGCAAGCTTCTGAACATTCTGGAGCTGGTCACGGATACGGGAAGCGACGACGTTCCCGTCGTGATAACCGACGAACTTGTCACCGAGCGTCTGCAGCAGAACCCTTTGGCTTACGACAAAGGTGGCGAGATGCACTACGATATCATCTCGGCATTCATCAAGAGTATCCGGGGCAGTGATCCCGACGCTGCCTTATATTGGTTGGCTCGTATGATAGAAGGTGGCGAGGAACCAGAGTTCATAGCGCGCCGCCTCGTTATCCTGGCTGCCGAGGACATCGGACTGGCCAACCCCAACGCCCTCTTGCTGGCTAACGCAGCCTTTGACACCGTACACAAGATAGGGTGGCCGGAGGCCCGTATACCGCTTGCCGAAGCATCCATTTATCTGGCCACCTCGCCAAAGAGTAATTCAGCCTATATGGCCATTGGCGATGCTCTCAGCTTCGTGAAGAAGACGGGCAACCAGCCAGTGCCCCTTCACCTGCGCAATGCTCCTACGGAATTGATGGAAGAGCTTGGATACGCTAAAGGCTACAAATATGCCCACGACTACGAAGGCCATTTCGTAGAGCAGCAGTTCCTGCCTGACGGCATCGCAGAGCGATTCTGGCACGCACAGCTTAATGCTGCCGAGAACAAACTGCAGGAACGTATGCTGCAGCTCTGGGGCGACCGCTTCAAGGACTAAGGTAGTGGGCTCACTTGATTTGATGTAAAGGAAATGCTCAATAAGAGTTTGGTTAAAGCATCAGACCTTTAATTTCCAACAGGTGAGCCTTGACTAAGGTAAAAGCCGAGCTTATACATCGAGAACACACGCAGGCTCGGCTTGTCAGAGAGCAAGTTAGAGCGCATGGCTTTTCGGAACAGCCTGTAGAGCAAGCGCACAGCACCGTCGAGTTTCCAGCGTTGCAGCCTGTGGGCTGTCTCCTGAAGGCGGCTATTGCCATTCATGCGCCCTTCTAAGGTTCGGAGAGTCTGGAGGGCCACTTCAGTCTTGGCAAGGAAAACATCGTTGCTTTCAAGCCCCAGGTGTACAATTGGATTGTCGATATGGCTAATGCTCGCGTGCAGCTTCTCGAGTTCTACGCCGAAGAGGGCGTCCTCATAGCCATAGTTCTTGATGTCTTCGCAGAACATGATTTCTGTGAAGACAGATTTTTTTATAAACAGATTGCAGGTCGAAAGCTGGCGATATGGTTCGCGCGAACGTGCCTCTGTAGAGCGACGGCTGCTGTCGGCACGCTCGTAACGGAAGCGTAGCGAGGCGCCTGCGGGAGGCTTGTCTGGCGTCGTTATTCCGCCGCACAGGACGTCCGCCGCGCCGGCGTTGTCGAGATAGCATTGCAGCGAGAATGATGTTGCCAGTGCCGTGTCGCAATCGATGAACCACAGCCATGTTCCGCGTGCGAGGCTGGCCAGCTGGTTGCGGATGGCAGCGCGTCCCAGGTTGTGAGGCGCACGATAGAGAGTGAGTGAGTTGGAGCAGCAGAGCTCATCCATCCACGTCGCAGGAACTGGCGAAGCGTCGTCGGCCACTACTATCTCTGCCTCTATAGCTTCGCGACTAATCAGCTCGTCGATAGTTTCTACGAGTTCGGTCGCACAATAATTATATGTAGGGATAAGGACAGAGAGGGTCATTCGATAATGATTTCGTAGCTCGTCTGCCAGGTCGTATTCGGCTCTGCGTGTTCAATGAAAGGCTTGCGCTCGACGTCGTCGGCGAAGCCTACGGGGTCGCAGCAGCCATGCCACGGTTCTATACACATAAAGGGAGCCTTGCCGCCGCAGGGCGACCACAAGGCCGTGATGGGCATCGAGTGGCGCACGGTGACCATCGGACGGCCGTTCTTGTCGTGCAGCGTAACCCGGGATATGCGTCCTGTGGCTTCAACGATGGTGTCGCAGTCGAAGGTGTGATTTGTCAGGGGAAGGAGTCCGTCGGCTGGCACTTCCACGTCGAAGGTTGTGTCATCAGCATAGCCTCCGGGGGCGATGACGGTGCTGCGCAGGTTCTCGTCGACATCAAACGAGAGGAAACCATGGGCGTCATCGTTGTCGTTGTATTGTTTGTAGCGGAAGCCGGGATGCGCACCTATCTGGAACGGCATCTTCGCATCGCTGTGGTTTGTGACCTGCCAGCCTACGGTGATGACATTGCGCAGGAGCGTGTAATCAATGCGAATCTCGAAATCGAAAGGCCACAGAGCAAGGCTCGCTTCATTGGAATGTGTGGCGAAAGCCAAATGGCGGTCTTCGTCTGCAACACACTCAAACGTCATGTCGCGAGCGAAGCCATGCTGATTGAGCTGATATTCGCGACCGTTGATGTGGAGCTTGTTTTCCCACACACGACCAACGATGGGGAACAGGACTGGGGCACGGCGGTCCCAGAAGGCGGAATCACCCTGCCATAGATATTCATGAGGCGAAGTCACCCGACGCAAGCTGCGCAGCTCGGCGCCAATCTCTGATACCTCTATCTCGAGGATGCCGTTGGATAAGTATTTCATGAGTGTGAGTATTAGCTCGTTTGACGTTTTGTTCTGATTGCAAAAGTATTATTTATTTTCTGTGCAGCAAAATTTTATTCGTTTATTATGCCTAAATAATTTGAATAAATGCACTTTTGATTCTTTTATTTTGTAAAAGAAACACAATTGTAATAATAAATTTAGTGAAAAAGGGCGTCTAATATAAATAATCTTCGTACATTTGCGACCGATTTAACAAACAAGTGTACATGAATCTATACATCCGCTTTTTCGATGACGAGCGCGTCGTCACCTCCACCGATGATGCCCTCGAGTTCATCAGCACCTTCCAAGGCTTCAACGTGACGCCCGAGTTTGAGGCTGACTTCCGCCAGTATGCTCAAAGCGAAGTTGCTTATCCCAAGCGTTACAAGGTGAAGTCGCGTATTTACTTCATCGTCATAAAGACAATGGCAACCACGCTGGAAGAGTTCAAGGCCAATGGCAAGCACAATGCAACGGCCGACGCCCCTGCCACCATCCTGGCCAAGCCAAAAGATATCATAGAGCAACGCCTTAATGTAGAGAACCCGGGATGGTACGAGGGATTTATCCTCTTCAAGCGAGTAGTCTTTGTGCCCGAGACGGGCAAGTACGACTATGTCGATACCAGCTTCTCGGCCCTTACAAAAGCATGGAGCCCAATGGACTGCTACAACCGCATCGTCGACTACGTACGCTCGCGAGACGACGTTGACGAGCGAAGCCAGTTTCCTTCGCCCCGAGGCAAGAACTTCAAATATGAGTTTATAGGTCTTAAACCATTAAGCGAGATGAACGTCTAAAACAATGTGTGACATAAATCAACAAGAAGTTTAACCGCATAATCAATAACAACTACGAAAATGAAGAAATTTATTCTTGGCATTGCACTTGCCGCTGTCTCGGCAACGGCTGTGGCACAATATGAAGGAACCCAGTGGTACGAGCGTATCGGCTCTGGCGAAGATAGCCTCCGCACGCGTCAGAACCTGAGCCTTTTCCAGACGGCCATCAACAGCAGCAACTGGACCGAAGCCTACGAAGTTTGGAAACCCGTGTTCGAGAAAGCCCCCTTCTCTCAGATGGGTATTTACACCAACGGTGCATACATGCTCGCTATGCTCATTCAGGGCGAGCAGGATGCCGCTAAGAAGCAGGCATACTTCCAGGAACTCATGAACGTTTACGACACGCGCGTCAAGAACCTCGCTGGTCTCAACTCATTCACACGCGTCGACCGCCGTGCCACAGAGGGCGATGTCATAGCACGCAAGGCTTACGACTATGCCGCATACGCTCCCACCTGCGACCCCACCTATACCCTCGATAAGGCCTATGCAACCTTCAAGGACGGTATCAACAAGATTAACGAACAGGGCGGCCGCGAGGTTGAGGGTTTCGTGCTCGACGCCTTCTTCCGCGTGAGCTATGCCAAATATCAGGCCGACAACAACGGCTTCCGCGAACAGTTCCTCCAGGACTATCTCGAGAGCAAGGACGTCTGCGACAAGATGCTGCAGCTGGCTAAAGAAGAGCCCGACACCACCAAGGCTCGTAAGATTGTAGAGAAATACGATGCCCCGCTGAACACAATCGAAGGCCTCTTCGCTGAGTCCAAGGCTGCCGACCGCGACCAGATCATCGCCATCTTCACCCCGAAGATTGAGGCCAACAAGGACAACCTCGCTTATCTGAAGAGCGCCCTCACGCTGATGGCTGCCAACGACTGCGACGATGCTCCTGTCTACTACAAGGCTGCCGAATACGCTTTCAACATCGAGCCTTCTTTCGAGTCGGCCATCGGTACGGCACAGAAGTATGCTAAGGATGGACAAGTCGCCAAGAGCGTAGAGTATTACAACAAGGCTATCGAGCTCTGCCAGAGCGACACCCAGAAGGGTAACATAGCACTTCGCGTGGCTGCCGCCATGCGTAAGAGCGGCGACTTCAAGAGCGCTTATGCCTACCTCGACAAGGCTGCTCAGTTCAACCCCGACCTCGAAGGTAAATGCTTCATGCAGCGTGCAAACATTGCCACAAAGGCTAAAAACTATGCCGAGGCAAAGACTTACTGCGACAGGGCTGCCGCTGCCGACATCACTCTTGCCGGTCAGGCTCAGCGCCTGAAGAGCAGTATCCTCACCGTAGAGCGCCACAACGCCGAATACGCCGCTCAGAAGGCTGCTTATGACAAGCAACAGGCCGAGCTCAAGGCTGAGGAAGACTTCTGGAAAGCCGGTAAGAAATAACTCGTCACTTCACCCAAGTGTACACTATCTTGCAGACAATGACCTGCATAAAGAAAAAGCCCTCAAGAGCAAGCGCTCTTGAGGGCTTTTTCTTTCGGGAAAACGTAGAGGATATTAACGTGAATTAGGTATAAGCTCTATGCTATTAATCTTCTTTTGTCAATGATTTCAATATTCGTTTCCGGTTTCTTTGGCAAATACAAATGGCCGAAACATTCAATTCAACCGGTCGAAGCGCTCAACTCAACCGGTTGAAGTGCTCAATACAACCGGTTGAAATGGCGAATACAGCCAATAGTTTGAGGTGTCCCACCTAGGTGGGACACCTCAAACTATTGGCTCCATAATCCAACGTAAGCAGGGGATTAGCTCTATGCAACTAATATG
>CAJOLI010000046.1 GCA_905235285.1 uncultured Bacteroidaceae bacterium | reverse complement strand
ACCGTTGTTCTTGGGTGCATATGCTATGTGGATACCCTTGTCTATGGCAAGACCTGTGATCTTGCCGAAGTTGTGGTCTGAGTGTGCACCTATGGGGCAGATACGGTATGGACAAAAGGAGAGACCTTCGGGGGCACGACCGTATATAGTGGAGAAACGTTCTTCGCAGAGCATCGGAGTGAGCTGTTTATAGAGAAATTGCCAAAAGCCTTCCTTGGAGGGAGGCTAAATACATAACACTGATTATTTGATACAGGTGAGTAAGTGGTGAAAGGTAGAGTGGACCGATGGGGGTATATATGCTTTGTTTGATCAGGCTTAATACTATCCCGACTCAACAGGGTATCGCAGATTTGTCAAGCGTTTGGGACTTTGCATTGCAGGAAAAGAAATCACTCATCGATACAATGGAATGAATCTCTTTTAAGGAGCTATAGAACTTGCAAATGCTAAAAATGGCTGATGTTTGTCTTTTGTTAAAGAACAGCGACAATTCTTAATCGTGAAAGAATAGCATCATATACCATTGACACAAAGTTCATGTTGGCCAGTTTCAGGACACCTTTCTGCAACTCGTTCAAATCGAGGTTGTCATCAACTTTACGATCAAGAGCGGATAGTAACTCGTTCATGGCTGAATTCAACTCGTGATTGGTTACTATTTGGCCTGAGTTTGGCGAGAACACTACGTTGACAACTCGAAGCAAAGAAGGAAGATCTTTGAAAGTATCATTGATGGCTTTAGCATCAACGACTCTGGGGCCTATCATCCTGCAGATAATATCCTGCAGAAGGCTTTCTGGTGTAATTGATGGGATAAACATTAAGATCTCAATTCTAATTCCCGTTTCTTCTTCTCATCCTTCTGCTTAAGTTATAATGCTGAGATGTCCGATTTTCATAAGCATTGTCCAGTAGTAACCTCATGTTGCTGGGCGTCAACTTATCCCAACTTACAATAGATATTTTTACATCAGGTTCCATAAGGTTGTCGATTATCCTTTCTGGCAAGTCTGGATATCGTTTTTCATATTCTGTGCGACTGTCAATACTGAACCAACTAGGTATCTCCGGATAGATTTGCGCTTTTTCATTGTCATAGGGGATGTGACAATCTGTACAATGGGTTTCAGGAAGCAATACAACAACAATGCCGGATTTTTTATTCTTCTTTCCATCATACATGCTTGAGTATATTTCCCAATCTACGTGTTTTCTATGCTTTGTGTTAGGGCCGACAAGTAAGACTGTTACAGAAGTCTCTCTCAGGTATTCGTCTCTTATGGTCTCTCTTATTGTTTCGTCATCCCAGTCATCAGGGATGTCACCTGTATCAACAGAGCCATCTTCAAAAACCTGATTGTCTTTTGCCCATGTGACTAGAGCATCTTTATACCTCTGGTCATCATGATGATAATAACTGACAAAAACTCTATGCATCTTTAAGAGTATTAGATAGGCCTTTTATTACATAAGAAACAATCTCCATTATGTTTGTGCTGCAAAACAACCTCTTATTCTCTTTGTCGGTAAGTCCGTTTCGCAGATCCGAAAAAGTAAGATTGTCTAACCAGGAATAGTCAATAGGATCTCCTTGGTCGGCATAATAATGGACAAGTTCCAAGTAATCAGTTCGCCTCGCAGCTGAAGAAAAGAAGACTCGCAAGCGTACTTCTACCGTTCGCAAGACTTCAACTTCTAAGAAGGCCTCTGATGCCAACGATATGGACTAAGAGACTGTAGTAGAAAGTACTATACAATTGAATTGTAATCAGGAATTGCGCGCAGGAACGTATATCGGTTCTGCGCGTAATTCATTTCACAACAATAGTGCTGAAGGCCGTTAGACACCACAAGATAATCGACATGCAACAGCATGTTGTACACTGATATCTGATCGAACACTTTCTGGGTCAGAGCTATGTGGGGCGCTTTATACTCGATGATCATCAGCGGCTCGCGGTCGTGTCCGTAGAGGACAGTGTCGCAGCGACGCGACAACCCGTTCACGTTGAGCGTCACCTCGTTGCCCAGCCGCCCGGCAGGGTAACCCTTGTGATGAATGAGGAATGACGTGAAATGCTGACGCACCCATTCCTCCGGCGTCAGACGCACATGACGCCGCCGCAACGGGTCGAGCACCGTCGGCTGTCCGTTCTTCTCGCCCAACCGAAGGTCGGCCGCAGGAAGATTCAGTGTAGCGTAGAGACTTTCAACTTTCAACATTCAATTCGAGCTTGCACGCTCGATACTTTGAGCGCTCGGCTTGGCAGCTACGCTCACTACGAGCAATGCAACGTCCTTATAGTTCAATATTGTCTATTCGCAGATTCAGCAGACCGGCAGGCACGTGTACCTCCACTTCGTCGCCCACGCGTTTTCCCATCAGCGCTTCGCCGATGGGCGATTTCAGCGATATCTTACCCTCGCGCAGGTTAGCCTCGTGGGGACTGGCGATAGTGTAGGTCATCGATTTGCCCGAGGCCACGTTCGTAATCGTCACGCGGCTCAACAGCTGTACCGTCTCGCCGTCGAGGCGCGACATATCCATCACGCGGGCGTTGGCCAGCACGCGCTGCTTGAAACGTATGCGGCCCAGCAGGCGACCCTGCTCGCGCTTAGCTGCGTGATATTCATAGTTCTCGCTCAAGTCGCCCTTGTCGCGAGCCTCTGCTATGGCGTCTTTCACACGTGGCAGTTCCACGCTCTCCAATTCATGCAGTTCGGCCACGAGCTTGTCGTAGCCTTCTTGTGACATATATTCCATAATGGCTGCAAAGATACGATAAAAGGTGAAAAGAGGAAAAAGAAAGGCAAAAAAAGTGGAACGAGGACTTACCCTTTTCAATTATTGTTGCGACTTTGTAGCACAAAGGAAACGGTTAGGGATATGAAGAAATAACGCATTATATCTCTTCACACTTTATTTTTCGACCGTAATAAGTTAATTTTTTCACTTTTCACTCTTCTCTTTTCATTTATTGTCTTACCTTTGCGGAAGATTAACAAAACTTTCTGAGTATGAAAACTAAGCAAGAAATCGTTAACAATTGGTTGCCCCGCTACACCAAGCGACCTCTGGAGGACTTCACAGACTTAGTGTTGCTGACCAATTTCAACAACTATGTAGACATTTTCTGCGAGCATTTTGGCATAGAGCCGCCAAGCTACGACGCTAATATGCGTATGGCTACGGCAGACAACATCACGATGATAAACTTCGGCATGGGGTCGCCTAACGCCGCCATCATCATGGATCTGCTCAGTGCCATAAAACCGCGAGCGTGTCTATTCCTCGGCAAGTGCGGAGGCATACCGTCGAAGGTGCAGCTGGGCGACCTCATACTGCCGCTGGCAGGCATCCGAGGCGAGGGAACAAGCAACGACTACTACCCGCCGGAGGTGCCGGCGCTGCCGGCATTCATGCTACAGCGTGCCGTAAGCTCCGCCATCCGGGATGCCGGCCTTGACTACTGGACAGGCACCGTATACACCACCAACCGACGCATCTGGGAACATGACGAAAAGTTCAAGAGCTACCTGCGCAAGACGCGCGCCATGGCTGTTGATATGGAGACGGCAACGCTCTTCACTACAGGCTTCGCCAACCATATTCCAACCGGTGCGCTGCTCCTCGTCTCTGACAACCCCATGACGCCTGACGGCGTGAAGACGGCCGAGAGCGACCGAAAGGTGACATCAAACTTCGTCCAAAACCACGTCGAAATTGGAATACAGAGCCTCGAGAAAATCAAGCAGGAAGACAAAACCGTCAAGCACTTGAAGTTCGACTGGTGATATGGCAAAGAAACAATCAGGAATATCATACGAAGATATCGTGCGGCAGGTGCAGGCCGGCGATTTTCGTCCCATCTACTACCTGATGGGCGAGGAGGCCTACTATATCGACCGCATCGCCGACTTTATCGTAGAGAAAGCCTTGCGAGAAGACGAGCGCGACTTCAACCTCACCGTGGTCTACGGTCCGCAGACAACGGGCGAGGAGGTCGTGAACGCCGCCAAACGCTATCCCATGATGGCTGAGCGACAGGTGGTCGTCGTGCGCGAAGCCCAGGGGCTGCCGCACAAAGAGGCACTCGCCTTCTACGCACAGCGGCCAATGACCTCCACCGTACTTGTGCTCTGCCACAAAAACGGCAAGCTCGATGCCCGCACAAGCTTAGCAAAGGAGCTCCAAAAAGCTGGAATCGTCTTTGAATCGGCCAGACTAAAAGACTATCAACTGCCTGGTTTTGTAAAGAGTTACGTCAAACGTAAGCGCCTCGAGATTGAGCCAGACGCGTGCGAGATCCTCTGCGAACACGTAGGCGCCGATCTCAGCCGCATGGCCGGCGAGCTCGACAAGCTGGTCATGGCAGTGGGCGAGGGGGCGCGAATCAGCGCTCAGCACATACAGGACCACATTGGCATCAGCAAGGAGTACAACTCTTTCGAGCTGCAAGCCGCTCTCGCAGAGCACGACGTAATGAAGTCTGCACGTATTGTGAATTATTTTGACAACAACCCAAAGAACTTCGCTCTGCAGCCTACGCTTGCCACGCTATTCAAATTCTTCTCCGATCTCATGCTCGCTTACTACTCACCGGTGAAGACTGAGGAGGGTATAGCAGCATGGCTTAACCAGTCGACGTGGCAAGTGCGAAAGAATATCATTCCGGCCATGCGCAGCTTCCAGGCAACAAAAGTGTATCAGATAATCGGTGAGATACGTCGAACAGATGCCGCTTCGAAGGGGGTAGGAGGCCAGAAAACGTCGGATGGCGACCTCCTGAAAGAGCTCGTATTCTTCATCCTTCACTGATTTTGTAGCTATTTTCCACAATTCTGGGAACAGAATTTAAAGGGCCTATCGTGTTTGATAAAAGCACGTTAGGCTCTTTTTTCGTACCCTGAGAATTGCGTGAGAAGAGCGACGTTGCCATTCGTGAAGCTGAGTAAAAACCGTGCGAATTTTTAAGGGAACAGATTTTGATTTACAAATATTAGCGTTTGCATCTTTAAATGGTTTATGCAACCAAATTCAAACTTCTGAACAACTTCTGCCAAATTTAGCCCTATTCGGAATTGCGAACATGTATTTACATTCCGCAAATTCGCGTTTTATATTTCCGAATTTTATAATTTGAATACATGAATAAATATTTATTTCAATGCATTCAACCCACATAATGTATTGCAAACCATAATAATACAATTATATACACTATTAAGAATGTATGTGTTATACTTTACGAATATCAAGCCTTCGGGAGACAAATTCTGCAGTATCGGCATATTTTACTATAACACAACCAATACTTTACGGATTTTGGTTAAAGCCTTTCCGTTAAGCCCCCAGAAATACACTCCTCTATATTCGTATTTGCAAACACGAACCTTTACTTATCTGAATTTGTATCTTCGAAATTCGATTTCTCGAATTAGGTCGAAAAGATAAATTTGAAAATTTTCCCTTAAAAATTTGCATGATTAAATTCTTTTTTCTTACTTTGCAGCGCAAAATCCTCTTAGGGAGTAGTTATAGGTCAAAAAACTGAAGTCACCACGGACGATGAAAGAGCGTATCTATCAGATTATGCAAAGCGAGAATATGACCCAGCGTGAGTTCGCTCAAGCTCTCGGCATCTCCGCCTCATCGCTCTCAAGCATCTTCAATGGTCACACGTCACCTACAAACTACACAGTGCAGGCAATCCACCGCCAGTTCCCTGACATTAACATCACCTGGCTGATGTTTGGTGAAGGTGCAATGCTCAACAGCGATGCTCAGTCTGGCAAAGAGGCTGGCACGCCAGACTCATCGGGAACCACTGGGTCTACCGCAGAAGTTGGCGCGCACGAAGCAGCAGGCACGACAGAGGGGAATATGGCAACGTTGACACCGGCAGAGGCTGGAACACCCAATCAGGTCATAATCCGAGAGACGGTGAAATATATTGACAAGCCACAACGCAAGATAGCCAAGATTCACATCCTCTATGACGATGGAACCTTTGAGACCTTCGATGGTCCGGCTCAGAAATAGTAACATATCACAGCAATATAATTCTGTAAAAAGCATATCATATATCACTTTTACCCAAGAATGCTGGCCGCGAATCCTCTTTTCTACTCCTTATTTTCTTAAGCGGCCCAAAAAAAGGAGCTCCACCCGTGAGGGCATGAGCTCCTTTTTTGTGTTTTGCCCCTCATGTCTGTTCGTGCTTGGCCGACACAGGCCGACGTTCAGCGAAACAAGAGTAACCTCATAGACGCAACAACTTATGGTGTCGGCAGATTGGGCTTTTCGTGTCGGCAGATTGGGCTTTTCGTGTCGGCGGATGCAGCTGGGCGTGCAGAAGTAAAACAAGTTGCTTTACTTTGATTTGACCGGGCATATGTGAGTGATAGGAAAGAATTCACTGTCACTGCATCTAAGCGTTTAATGTCCAATTCGTTGCATTGGAAAATGTAAGTGACGGTGAAAATGATGAAAATCTTTTCGGGGACAAAATTCTTTATTTTTCTCCTCGATTGTGCGTACACACAGAATAAATGTCTATCTTTGCGTTGGGAAATTAATAAGCTTAAACAAAAGAAGATAGCAATGAATAGTTCGTTCCAACATTTGTTCTCAGCCGTTGCTGTCGCCTTAGCGATGGTGACTATGCTTGGTTGCGCCTCGTCGCAGGAGCGTGCTGAGCGCCGTGAGCAAACGCGTCGAATGGTTGCAGAGGGCATAGCTGAGCGCCGTCTGCATATCTCCGTTAACTCAATGAGTACGTTGCGCTATGGCACGCGTATGGTGTCGTCAGATTTTTATGTTGAGCTGCGGGGTGATACACTCGAGAGTTATCTGCCTTACCTTGGGCAGGTCTACCGTTCACCGGTAGTGTCGACGCCCCAAGGCCTTAACTTTGAGGCGCCGTTGCTGGACTACAGCGAGAGTCGTCCGTCGGCCGACCTGACGCGGCTGGAGCTGTTAGCCCGCACGTTGGAAGATACATTCTTGTACATCCTGGATATATACTCCAACGGCAAGGCTTACATCCGCGTGCGTGGACAGAACCGTGATGCCATCAGCTTCGACGGAGATTGTGACGCCCTTCGCTGAGGCCATAGAAAGCAAGCTGTGTTATACAGCCATCAACAGCAAACGCCTGCACTGGAATAAGGATAAGGCCTTACTTTCAGTGCAGACGTTGTTTGATTCTCACTTGTTGTTTGGCGGCGTTCTGGTTCTTGGTGCTCAGGCGCAGTTATTCGCTAAGCTCTTCGATCCAGCTGCTGAGGTCCTCGAATGTGATGTTGTTGAGGAGCCGTCCATCGGCGATGTCGAGCTCAGGATATGCTGTCCGCAGCGCGTCGATGGCTGGTTCTATGTTGCTGCTGCCAGAAGTGGCAAATGGAATGACGGTCTTTCCCTTGAGGTCTGCAGCTTCAATGAAGCTGTTAACGATGTGAGGTGCTACGCCCCACCAGATGGGGAATCCTACGAAGATGATGTCGTAGTGGCTGAGGTTAGTAGGTTCGCTCTTTAGTTCGGGGCGTGAGGCGGGGTCGCGCATCTCCACGCTGGAGCGTGAAAGGCTGTCGCGCCAGTCGAGGTCGGCGTCGGTGTAGGGCGTCTTTGGCTCTATCTCGAGGAGGTCGGCATTGGCGGCCTGTGCAAGCAGTTGTGCCACGGCTTCTGTGGTGCCTGTAGCCGAGAAGTATGCCACGAGATTTGTCTTCTCTTCTGTGTTCTCATCTTGGTTCTGTGACGCGGGTTTGCAAGCGCAGAGTGCTGCTGTTGCAAGGATGAGTAAGAGTATTTTCTTCATCTGCAGAATAAGTATAATGATTGATTTTAATAATACATGAATACTTCTCAGAGTTCTTCGGGGAGCAACTCCACGATTTGCCCTTCCTGGCATACGACGAGCGTCGTGTGGAAGAGACGTGAGCGTTCAACGAGTCGTTGTTGCGCGAGCGCTATTCCTTGGTCAATGCGTTGCTGCATTATCATTATGTCATTGTCACTCATGGCTTTCTGTGTTTGCGTATTGGTTGTATAGGAATTCGTACTTGGTGTGGTCTACGATGTTGGTGCGTCCGTCGAGCCATCCGTAGGCCACCTTTTCGCCGGGGATGGATGAGTTGTCGTAGAGCGTCCAGTAGTCAACGATGGGGGTGTAGAGCTGGAAGAAGTTCTGCAGTCCTGCGTCGTATCGTCGCAGAATGACGTCGGTGGGGATGTTGTGGCCGCCTTGGCTGACGCGCTTAGCCACACGTGCCACGGCCTGTTCGGGCGAGGAAAGCGAGAAGAACAGCAGCGTGACGAAATAGCCTCGTTTCTGAGCGCGCTGTATGAGTTTGACGTATGAGCGTGTTGCCAACGTCGTCTCGAAGGCGAATGTCTCGCCCTCCTTCAGCAGGTGTATGATGCGGTCAATCATAAGCCGTCCGGCCTGGATAGCGACTCCCTCCGGGTTGAAGGGTGAGAGTCCTTTGGCTATCTCGTCGGCATTAACGAATTCGCGGCACCCCAGCATCTCTGGCAAGACGGTAAACGAGGCTGTCGTCTTGCCCGCGCCGTTGCATCCGGCAATAACGTAGAGGTGCATTTTATCGGTATCTGCCATGTTTGTGAGGGTTTTGTGTGGGCAAAGATAATCGTTTTGCCGTAAGAGTGGTTATATGAGGCCGTTTTCTTGGACTTTTTTAACACTTGGGGGCAAGCAGGTCGGGCCTTAGGCGTCGGGTGCGCTCCATAGACTGCTGCAGTTCCCACTCTTTTATCTTGGCCTCATGGCCCGAGAGTAATATGTCGGGCACGCGCCAGCCTCGGTAGTCGGCAGGTCGTGTGTAGACAGGCGCTGCCAGCAGGTTGTCCTGGAAGGAGTCGGAGAGTGCGCTCTGCTCGTCGCCGATGACTCCTGGAATGATGCGCACGATGGCATCGGCCATGACGGCGGCGGCGAGTTCGCCTCCTGTGAGGACGTAGTCTCCGATGCTTACCTCCTTGGTTATAAGGTGCTCGCGTATGCGGTAGTCGACGCCTTTGTAATGTCCGCACAGAATGATGATGTTCTCGCACAGCGACAGCTCATTGGCCATAGGCTGCGAGAACTGTTCGCCATCGGGAGTGGTGAAGATGATGTGGTCGTAGTGGCGCTCGGCTGTGAGCGCGCTGATGCATCGGTCGATAGGTTCACATTGCATGACCATGCCAGCGAAGCCCCCGAAGGGGTAGTCGTCGATGCGTCGGTCCTTGCGCACGGCATAGTCGCGCAGGTTGTGCAGGTGGATTTCTACGAGCCCTTTCTTCTGTGCTCTGCCCAGTATGCTCTCGTGCAGGAAGCCTTCGATGAGCTCGGGGATGACGGTTATGATATCTATGCGCATAGCATTATACAGGCGTTGCCCGCGTTTTTTTATAGTTTAGCGTTTAATGTAAAAGAGCATGCCTACCATTTGTTAGACAACATTTCGAGCATATCTTGTGCGGTGATTCTGAAGTTGCGCTCGGCGCCTTCGAGGATGCTGTCGGAGATGGCTCGTTTGGAATCGTGGAGCCGTATGATTTTCTCTTCAATGGTATGGTGGCTGATGAGGTGGTAGACGGTGACGGCTTGACGCTGCCCTATTCGGTAGGCACGGTCTGTGGCTTGTTGCTCTATGGCGGGGTTCCACCATGGGTCGAGGTGTATGACGTAGTTGGCAGCCGTCAGGTTGAGGCCTACCCCACCCGCCTTGAGGCTGATGAGGAAGATTGGCGCCTTGCCGCGCTGGAAGTCGTTGACACACTGCTCGCGTTGCTTGATGGTCAGGCTGCCGTCGAGGTAGAGGTACGGCATGTGCGCCTCTTTCAGTGCGCGCGCCACGATATGCAGGAAGGAGGTAAACTGGCTGAAGACGAGTACGCTGTTGCCGCCCTCGACGATGGTTTCGGCCAGTTCCATGAAGGCATTTACTTTGCTTGAGCCTGCAATCCAGGTGGGGTCAGTGAGTTCGGCTGTGCATGCTGTCTGACGGAGCCGTGTAATCTCTGCGAGAGTGTTGACGCTGAGTTTGTCGCCCGACTCTTTGAATCGTTGCTCGGCTTCGCGGCGTATTACTTCGTAGAGAGCCATCTCGTCGTCAGTGAGCTCGACGTCAAGATATATCTCGGTCTTGTCGGGCAACTCCTTGGCCACGGCCTGCTTCGTGCGTCGGAGCATGAAGGGTGAGACGAGCGTCTGCAGCTGCTGCTGTCGCTCGCCATCCTGGAGCGTCTCTATAGGTTGTATGAATTTCATGTGGAACTGCTCGTAACTGCCGAGCAGTCCGGGGTTGATAAACTGGAAGAGGTTCCAGAGTTCCCCGAGATGGTTCTGCACGGGTGTGCCGGTGAGGATGATGCGGTAGCGCCCTTTTAGCTGCATGCAGGCGGCACTGGTCTTTGTACCCCGGTTTTTGATGTTGTGGGCTTCATCGAGGCAGATGGTTGCCCACTGCTTGTCGCAGACGATTTCCTGGAGCGGTGAGAGGAGTCCGTAGGATGCAATAATTATGTCGCCGGGGCCGGCACTGTCGATGGCAGCCTTGCGGTCGGGCTGCTCAGCAAGGATTATAACGTTGAGCGAGGGGCTGAAGCGCTGCAGCTCGGAGCGCCAGTTGGGCACGACGCTGGCGGGTGCCACGACGAGGGCTGCACCGTCGTCGGCGTGCGCCAACAGAAAGGCTATCATCTGCACGGTCTTTCCCAGGCCCATATCGTCGGCCAGGCAGGCACCGGCTCCCCACGATGCCAGACGCATCATCCACTGGAAACCTTCAAGCTGATATGGACGTAGTGTGGCCTTGAGCTCTGCCGGCACTGCGGGCTGAGTCTCTTCGGCTTCCGCAATCCGGTTTTTCAGGCTGAAGAACTCTTCGTCATGACGTATATCTATCTCTCCGTTGACAATCTCGGCAAGGATGTTGGTCTGCAGAGTGGAGATGGCCAGATGGTTGTTCTCTGATGTCGTGAGGCTCTCGAGGGCGTCGAGCTGTCGGCGCAATTTCTGGCTGAGCCACAGGTAGTCGCCCTCGGTGAGCTGAACGTATCCTCCGTGGCTGCCAGCGAGGGCCTTAAGGAGCTGTTCGGCAGAGATGATAGTGTTGTCATCAAGCTTGACATCTCCCTCTATCTCGAACCAACGTCCGCGGTGGGCGAGGCTGATGTTCCAGTCGCCCTTCTTGGGCGTACGCATCCGCAGCCGCTCGCCTTCGGGCCATTCTGTGGCGCAGATGTCGGGATGGCTGCTGGCGAAGGTCAGGAGTTCGAGCACCTGTGGTGTCGTCAGGTGTGCATTGAGAGTGCGCGAGAGTTCTATATCGTGAGCCTGACAGAACTCAAGCAGGGCATTGAGGTTGCGCTCCTCGCCCTCCATATCGCGTTGTACGCGGATGCGGCGTGAGTTCTCGTTCTGATCTACAATCACGCTGTCGCCCCGTGCCGGTGGCATTGCCATCAATCCGCCCGCCAGAGGACGCACGAGCACGTAGGCGTCGAACATCGTCTGTGCTGTGGGGTCAGGGGTCAGACGCAGAATCATCGTCGTCTGCACCTCAGTCGTCATATCTTCCTGTTCTTCAGGCAACAGGCTACTGTGGATGTCCACCACTGGGCGCAGCAGAGGCAGTAGCTGCCTCAGCTTTTCCTCGGCGGCGGCTGGGTAGTCGGTGACGGATAGGAGGTCTTGCAGCACTGCCCGTTCGTGCTCGGCCATGGGGAAATAGATATAGTGCATCTCATCCTCGCGGTGGTAGACGCTGGTCTGTGAGATCAAGTCCTGGAAGACAACATTAGACTGGAGATTGAAGCCCCCTTCAGCGGTACGCTCGATGATGACGTATGGCTTCTGCTCGTCGATGGTCACGCGGCGGTAGGGCGTCTGTTCGCCGGTGTAGACACGGTCTGACCCTACGAGGTGTGGCAGTATGATGCCCACTGTCAGGCGGGAGACGCCGAGGAAGCGTATGTCTGCCACGATGGCCTGATCGGTGCGGTCCATGAAGGGTTCGATGCCCGTTATGAACCTGTTCCACGGCAACTGCTTGCCACTACCCCATCGGCCGTCGCGCAGGCGGTTTTGCTCGCGCAACTCTACGCTCTCGCCATCGCTAAGGATGATGTACATGACGCGAAACTCGCCCTCGTCGGTTTCGCCGTTGTTCTCGCACCGCTGGCTCTCGCTGGCGATGAGGCGATCTACCATCACTTCCCAAGGCTCCTTACCCTTGGCCAACGTCGAGACGGGCTTCTTGCCGAAGGCTGCCGCGAGCTGCTTCTTCTCGTATTTGTTATGGGTGATGTATTCCGATGCTTCGTGGCGAAGGAAAGCCGCCTGCGGAGCGAAGCTCTTGCTGATGTCCATGCCCGTGAGCCGTGCCGCCAGCATCATCGCTACCTGCTGTTGCAGAGCATATTCGCGGTCGGCAAGGCTGTCGGGGGCGATGAGCTTCGACAGCAGATCCATGTCAACGCGCTGCGAGGGGCTGGCAAGCGTGTCGGCCAGCAGGACGGCAGCGCCTACGCGCCGCAGGTTGGTGGCCTTGGCGTGAGCTACGAATTCCTCGAGGCGTGCGCGTATGTCGGCGGGCTTGGAGGTCCAGAGGGCTATTACCCAGTAGAAGGCCGCGATGCCGTCGGTGAGGAATGGCTCGGGGCTTTTGTTCTTCCCGGCCTGGGCTTTCAACGCTTCCTGAAAAACCTTCAGCGCCAGGTCGCTCTTGCCAGAGGCCATAGCGTGTACGCCTTTCGAGAGGTAGTCAGGGTAGGTCATGCGTATGCTGGTGGGCGGCGTATAGATGCCTTTCATGACGAAGGTGTAGTAGTCAATGAGCGCCTTCATCTGGCGTATATCGGGGTCAGTAGCGTCGAAGCGGCGCATCTCCATCTGGCGTCTGACAATCTCCTCGGGGTCTGAGAAATCCTCTTTCATCCACTTACGCACGGTGGCAGAGATGAATGGGACGAAGTCGAGATCGCGAATCATCGTCATAAGCGGCGTGAAGCGGCGGTCGTGAGCCAGGCTGATGAGATAAGGCGGCAAGGCACTGTCGAGAACCATGGGTTGCGGCCGTTTGCCGGCGTGGCAAAGGAATATGGCCTGACGCAGCTCCACGAAAGCGGGATAGCTCGTCAGAGGCCAACCGGCAAACTCGTCGAACCATTCAGGGTGCTCGTCAAGAACGTAGCAGAGCACCTCGCCATAGCGTTGAGGGCGAATGACGGTCTGGGCAGGAGCGAAGTGAGTAGCAGCGATGTGAACAACATAGCCTTCGCGGATGAGTTCATCGGTCAGCAGTGACAGCTCGCCCATTAGGCAAACGCCATGGACCGACAGCTGCACAAGGTCATCGTCCTTTACGTCGAGCCCTATGAAGGCATAGAGAGCGGCCGTTTTCTGTGCTGCCGGCTTCAGTGTTTTCAGGTGTTGGCTTATGAAATTCATTATATATTAATAATGTGTATTAGGATCCTTATGACATGAATTGACAGACGTGAGTAAATCGACGGCGCAAAGGTAAGATTTTTATGTGAAACCGCAAAATATTAAATGTAAAATGTGAAAAGCATATTTTTCTCTTTTCCTTTTTAATTTTTCCCCTTTCTCTTTTTTCCTTTTCCCTTTATTCCCTATCTTTGCACAAAATTTTTAAGCTTTATGACTGAGCAAGAACGCATAATGCAGCTGCGCACAGAGCTGCACCGCCACAACCGCAACTATTACGTACTGAACGCGCCTACCATCAGCGACCGCGAATTCGATGACCTGCTGCGCGAGCTGCAACAGCTGGAGGGGCGTCACCCCGAACTCTTCGACCCCAACTCACCTTCGCAGCGCGTCGGCAGCGACCTGGCAGGTGAGTTTGAGAGCGTGGAACACCGCCGCCCGATGCTGTCGCTGGCCAACACCTACAACAAGGAAGAGGTGCGTGAGTTCTACGATCGCGTGCGCGAAGGGCTCGGCGGCGAAGCTTTTGAAATCTGCTGCGAGCTGAAGTTCGACGGACTTAGTATCTCTCTGCACTACGAAGACGGGCGGCTGGTGAGAGCTGTGACGCGCGGCGATGGCGTACGGGGCGACGATGTGACGGCCAACATACGTACCATCAAGTCTATTCCTCTGCAGCTGGAGGACGCGCAGGTGCCGAGTCCTCGCCGCGATGTTTTTGTCAGCGCCGACGGTCAGGGCGACTTGTTCGGCGGAGCTGATGGCCTGGGCAACTTGGCAGGTGACAGCGGGCAAAACCCTTGGCCGCGCGAGTTTGAGATCAGGGGTGAGGTGCTGATGCCTTGGACATCGTTTGAAGCCCTCAACCGTGAGCGCGAGGCCGCCGAAGAGCCTCTCTTCGCCAACCCGCGTAATGCCGCCAGCGGCACGCTCAAGAGCAAGCAGACGGCAGTAGTAGCCAAGCGGAAGTTGGACGCGTACCTCTATTACCTATTGGGCGACAGCCTGCCCTCCGACGGCCACTACGAAAACCTTGAAGCCGCTCGCTCGTGGGGTTTCAAGGTCAGCGAGCATATGCGCAAGGTACGTACTCTCGACGAGATCTATGAGTTCATCGACTACTGGGATGTGGAACGCAAGCACCTGCCCGTGGCCACCGACGGTGTCGTGCTGAAAGTGAACAGCCTGCGCCAGCAGCAGGCTTTAGGAATGACGGCGAAGAGCCCCCGTTGGGCCATCGCTTACAAGTTCCAGGCCGAGCAGGCATCGACAGTGTTGCGCGAGGTGACCTTTCAGGTAGGGCGGACAGGCGCCGTCACGCCCGTCGCCAACATGGACTCCGTGCAGCTCTCGGGCACCATAGTGCGACGCGCCACCCTCCACAACGCCGACTTCATGGCACAGCTCGATTTGCACATCGGCGACCACGTGCTGGTGGAGAAAGGCGGCGAGATTATCCCGAAGATTATCTCGGTAGATATGTCGCAGGTCACTAAGGAGCGGGGACCACGTGTAGAGTTCATCAGCCGCTGTCCCGAGTGTGGTTCAGAACTGGTACGCTACGAAGGCGAAGCCGCTTGGTACTGCCCCAACGACAGTGGCTGTCCGCCGCAGATTAAGGGACGCATAGAGCATTTTGTCAGCAGGCGGGCCATGAATATAGATACGTTAGGGCCCGAAACGATAGAGGACTTCTACGGGCGAGGACTCATTCGCAACTACGCCGACCTCTACGACCTGCAGGTTGACCAGCTCAGCGGCGCCAACGATTCGCGCATTCGCTCTGCACGCAAGACTATCAAAGCTATTGAAGACTCTCGCCAGGTGCCGTTTGAGCGCGTGCTCTTCGCCTTGGGCATCCGTTTCGTAGGCGAGAACGTGGCCAAGACGTTGGCGCGTAGTTTCAAGTCGGTTGATGCTCTGGCGCAAGCGTCGCTCGACGACTTCCTGCAAATCAACAGCATCGGCGCCGCCATTGCCGAGAGCGTCATCGCGTGGTTTGCCAACGAGGAAAACCGGCGACTCGTAGAGCGCCTGCGCCACTATGGTCTGCAACTGCAGCTCTCCGACGAGACCCTCTCGCAACAGACCGACCGACTCGCAGGCAAGACCATCGTCATCAGCGGCGTCTTCGCCCAACATTCGCGTGACGAGTACAAAGCGCTCATCGAGCAGCACGGCGGCAAGAACACAGGTAGCATCTCTGCCAAGACATCTTTCATCCTCGCAGGCGACAATATGGGTCCCGCCAAGCTCGAGAAAGCCCAAAAACTCGGTATTGCCATCATCAGCGAGGACGAGTTTCTGCAGATGATAGGGGAATGACGAATGACTCCTTTCTATTTATGCAACTGTCGTAAAGGAAAGGCTTTATTTAAGTTTTGGTGATTTCGAGGTAATTTGTAGAAAGTCGTGTCAGAAGGTGTTCACTCGAAGGTGCGCAGGGCGGCCTCCATCTCGCGCAGGATGGTTCGCTTAGGCGAGTGGGGCGAGTAGATGAAACCTTCGGTGACGATGACGCGGCTGTTGGCGGTGTCGATGCGCTCGATGGCTACAAAGGCTCCGCCGAGGGCACCGTTGCGCAGTTGCCAGAGGCCGTGGACTTCATGGACCTGAACATTATTTATATTACGCACGCGCGTGAGGATAAGTGGTTGCTCCGGGGCTCCGGGCTCGGGCGCCAGGCGGCTTGTCTGCATCCACTGGTCGGGGCGTGAGCCAGGGATATTAGCCTTGAGGGCGCTGTCGCGCTTGGCGACAAACTGGTCGGGCGTGAGTGGACGGCCGTCCCAGGCGTAGGTGTAGCAGACGAAGTTCTGGTCTCGGTCGTTGAGGTTGGTGCCGGTCCAGAGGAAGTCGGAAGTCTGCTTCGACGATTTCAACGCCGGCGGAACGCAGATGGTATGGCCCGTGAGGGCGTGGAAAGCCTTGCGTGTGGCCGAACTGTGCTTACGCCGTAGCGCGGCGGCCATATTGTCGAGCTCGAAATCGACGAAGAGGTCCTGGATGCGTTGGCGCTCACGACCGATGAGCAGGGCCAGTTCGTGGGCAGAGGAGGCCTCGGCCTTCACCTCGAGCTGGGGCCTCGCCACGGCATCGCGTGCAACCCCTATAGTGGCTTTCGAAGCTCGCGGGTTGACTTTGGCTATAAAGCGCAGGCGGTAAGTGCGGAAGGGAGTGAGGTTCGCATCGGCCCAGATGACGTTAAGGCGGAACATAGGTTCGTGTTGCGGCAGCACGGGCGTGGAGGCGCGCAGGACAGCGTCGATGGTGTCGCTGAGCTCGCCCTGGTAAGCCTGCTCCGGGGCTATGACAACCATCTCAAATGGCAGTCCTCGCGAGGCAGGCACAGTAGGCTTTTCGTCGCTCGTGCAGGCGGAAACGACGAGGAAAAATGAAGAATAGAGAATGAAGAATAAAAGTTTGCGCATCGTTCTACAGTCCTTTGGTATTGCAAAGTTACAACAATAATAATACGCTCTAAATATTTTACAGATTTAATTATTTATTTTTCACTTTTCTTTTTCTTCTTTTCACTTAATATTGTAACTTTGCACACGGAATCGTACATAACTATATATTCATTTTATCTAACCCTTTATTTTACAAAAAACTATGCAGAAAAGACTACTCTTTCTGATGGCAGCCGTGGTTCTGGCCTGCGCCGGTGCCGTGGCTCAGGTGACGACGTCCGGCATGAGCGGACGCGTGACGCTCGACACTGCGAAGGGCGAAAGCGTCATCGGCGCCAACATTCAGGTGGTGCATGAGCCCTCGGGCACGCGTTACCAGGCAGTGACAAACACCGACGGTCGCTTCAACATCCAGGGAATGCGCCCGGGCGGCCCTTACGCCGTGACGGTGTCGTACATCGGCTTCCAGCCCAAGAAGCTCAGCAACATACAACTGGTGCTGGGCGAGACTTACAACCTGGCCGTATGGCTCGAGGAGAACGCCAGCGAGCTCACCGAGGTGGTCGTCACCGAGAAGGCCACGAAGTTCTCGGCCGAGCGCACGGGCGCCTCTACCAACATCAGCAACGACCAGCTGATGAACATGCCCACCATCAGCCGCAGCATCACCGACATCACGCGCCTCTCGCCCTACGGCGGCAACGGCATGAGCTTCGCCGGTTCCGACGGCCGCATGGGTAACTTCACCGTCGACGGTGCCAACTTCAACAACGACTTCGGACTCTCTTCCAGCCTGCCCGGCGGCGGCAACCCCATCAGCATCGACGCCATCGAGGAGCTGCAGGTCGTCATCTCGCCCTACGACGTACGCCAGACCAACTTCATCGGCGGCGGCGTCAACGCGGTCACCAAGAGCGGCACGAACACCTTCAAGGGCTCGGCCTACATCTACCACCGCAACGAGAACATGCGCGGCTCGGCCGTTGACCACGAGCAGATAGCCACGGCCCGCGACAAGGACCGCACCACCACCTACGGCTTCACCGTCGGCGGACCCATCATCAAGGACAAACTCTTCTTCTTCGTCAACGGCGAGATGATCAAGACGCCCACCATCGCCAACCGCTGGCGCGCTTCGACCGACGGCGTTGCCGATGCCGACAACTACATCTCCCGCACCACCGAAGCCGACCTCCAGCGCGTATCAGATTTCGTCAGCCAGAAGTACGGCTACAACACCGGTTCCTACAAGAGCTTCCCTGCCGACGAGAGCAACTACAAGCTGCTGGCCCGCATCGACTACAACATCACTGACCGCCACCACCTGGCAGCCCGCTACAACTACACGAAGAACAACTACTGGGTCAGCCCCAACGCCTCCTCGATGGACGGCGGCACACGCTCGCCCTACAGCCGTATGTCGCAGTACTCCATGGCCTTCGCCAACTCGATGTACGGCATGGACAACATCGTCCACTCCGCCTCTCTCGACTTGAACAGCCGCCTCGCCGACAACCTCTCCAACCAGTTCCTCGTAGCCTTCGCCAAGAAGGACGACGTGCGCTCGTCCGACTCCAGCGAGTTCCCCTTCATCGACATCCAGGACGGCTCCGGCAACAACATCCAGTACATGTCGCTCGGCTATGAGCTCTTCACTTGGAACAACGCCGTACACTCCACCTCGCTCAATATCAAGGACGACATCAACTACTACCTCGGCGCCCACAAGATCATGGCCGGCGTCAGCTATGAGTACCAGATGGACGACAACCAGTACATGCGCAACGGCACGGGCTACTATCGCTACGGCTCCATCGAAGACTTCATCAGCGGCGCCACGCCCGAGGTCGTCTGCCTCACCTACGGCTACGACGGCGAGAGCAAGCCCGCCGCCCGCGTACGCTACAACAAGGTCGGCGTCTACGGTCAGGACGACTGGAACATCACCGACCGCTTCAAGCTCACCTACGGCCTGCGCATCGACGGCCTCTTCTTCAACAACGGCGACCTGATGACCAACGCCGCCATCAAGGCCCTCGACTACTACGACCAGGACGGCGACCTGCGCAACATCGACACCGGCAAATGGCCGTCGGCCAACATCATCTTCTCGCCCCGCGTAGGCTTCACGTGGGACGTCTTCGGCGACAAGAGCCTCAAGCTGCGCGGCGGCACAGGCCTCTTCAGCGGACGCCTGCCACTCGTATTCTTTACCAACATGCCCACCAACGGCGGCCTCGTGCAGTACCAGGCACAGCTCGGCCCCTCGACCCGCTACAACAACCTGCCCGCCGACGTGCGCGCCAAATACTCCGACATGGGCGAGGTCATGAGCCAGTTTGCAGGAGGCCTCGTCACCGACGCCAGCGGCCACGCCAACATCGCAGCCCTGCAGCAGAAGCTCTTCGACATGGGCTTCCCCCAGACCGTACGCCCCGAGGACGGCACCGTGCCCAGCTCCATCTCTGCCGTCGACGACCACTTCAAGATGCCGCAGGTGTGGAAGACATCGCTTGCCCTCGACTACCAGCTGCCCGTCAGCTTCCCCTTCACCGTCAGCGTAGAAGGCCTCTTCGAGAAGACGCTCAACGCCACCACCATCTCCGACTGGAGCATGCTCCCCGTCGAAGGCTATGCCCGCTGGAACGGCGCCGACAACCGTCCCATCTTCCCCACAGACTTCCGCAGCGGCACCAAGGCCTTCGTGCTCTGCAACACCCATAAGGGCTACCACTGGATGGCTAACATCACCCTCGAGGCACAGCCCGCCAAGTGGATTAGCCTCATGGCAGCTTACACCCACACCGTGCGCAAGGAACTCAACAGCATGCCCGGCTCAGCAGCCGAGAGCGCTTTCACATACGTGCCCGCCATGGCTGGCCCCAACAACCTCAAGCTCCACAACGCCATCAACGTAACGCCTGACCGCTTCATCGCAAACGCAACCGTACACGATAAGAGCGGCAACCACTACAGCCTCTTCTACGAGACTTGGCGCGGAGGCTACAACTACTCCTACATGATGGCCAACGACATGAACGGCGACGGCTATACCTACGACGCCCTCTACATCCCCACCGATGCCGAGGTCGAGAGCGGACAGTTCCGCTTCGCCTCTGCCGCAGACCAGGAGCGCTTCATGAACTACGTACACGAGGACAGTTACCTCAAAGGCCATCAGGGCGAATACGCCGAGGCCTACAGCGTCTACAACCCATGGGTACACCGCGTTGACATCGGCTACAAGCACGACTTCACCGTACGCGCCGGCAAGACCAAGAACACGCTCCAGATAGGCTTCGACCTAAAGAACGTCATGAACCTCTTCAACTCCTCGTGGGGCGTCAGCAAGTACATGAACCCCGCCCTCAACGAAGGACGCATCCTCAAGTACGAGACCACCGACGCACAAGGCTACCCCGTCTTCTCAACCCCCAAGGCCGTTGGCTCAGACATCAAGACCTTCGTCCCCTACAAGGGTAACATCGGACAGTGCTGGTACGCAAGCATCGGCGTCCGCTACATCTTCAACTAATTCATAATTCATAATTTATATTTCATATTTCATTTATGAAACTAAGACATATTTTCACCCTGGCACTGGCCGCGCTGCTCGCCGTAGGATGTTCTGATGACAACACCGTAGACCCCCTCGGCAGCATCACCATCGACCAGACGTTCGTCAGCATCCCCGAAGAGGGAGGCGACGCCAGCGTAACCATCAAGGCCGGCGGCGACTGGGCCTTCGACAAGATATTCAATGTAGGCAAGGATGCCGACGGCAACGCCATCTACGCCGAGCTGCCCGCGTGGCTCACCGCAGACAAGACGTCAGGCTCGGCAGGCGAGACCCTCGTCACCTTCCATGCCGACGCCACCACAGCCGGCCGCGAGGCCGAGCTGCGCATCACTACAGGCTCCGACAAGCAGTTCCTCATCGTACGTCAAGGCTCGATGGAAGCCTCTGAAGCCACCTGCGCCGACGTCATCGCCGCGCCCGACGGCAAGACCTTCCGCGTCACTGGTACCGTCGCCGCTATCCTCAACACTCAGTACGGCAACTGGGACCTTCAGGACGAGACCGGCACCATCCGCATCTACGGAACCAACGACAAGGACGGCAAGAAAGGCAATAACCCCATCGACGGCACTGCAGGCTGGGGCTTCGAAGTAGGCGACATCGTGACCGTTGAAGGTCCTAAGAGCACCTACGGCACCACCATCGAGCTCGTCGATGTCAACGTCATCAGCATCACCAAATCGCTCCTCAAAGTCGTCACCCCCGAGCAGACCTTCGGCATCGAAGGCGGCGACATCGACGTCAAGCTCGCCTACAAAGGCAGTGGAGCTTACGCCGCTCTGCCCGATGACTGCGACTGGATCACCATCACCGGCGAAGACTACATCGCAGGGAAGGCCACGCTCTTCGAGACGAACCCCGCCGACACGGCCATCGTACACCTGCACGTGGCGCCCAACACCGGCGCCGGCCGCAAGGCTACGCTCAACTTCAGCTCCAGCAACGCCAAGAGCACAAGCACCATAGCATGGACGGTGAAGCAGGACGCCTTCACGCTGCCTCACGGACAGACGCCCGACGACCCCTTCACCGTCGAAGAAGCACTCGCCTTCGTCTCCGGCCTCGAAGCAGGCAAGACAACCGACGAGGACTACTGCATCAAGGGCTACATCTGCGCCATCAAGTACACCTTTAGCGCACAGTATGGCACCGCAACCTTCTTCATCTCTGACGACGGCAGTGCCGAGAGCCCGCAGTTCCAGGTCTATAGCTGCTACTACTTCGACAACCAGTCCTGGAAGGATGGCGACCAGCAGATTCAGGTGGGCGATGAAGTAATCGTCAAAGGCAAGGTGGTCAACTACAACGGCAACACCCCGGAGACGGCATCCAAGCAAGCCTATATCTACTCGCTCAAGCAAGCCGGTCCCGGCTCGCGCCTGCGTCCCTTCAACGCCGACGAGGCCATCGCCTTCGTCTCCGGCCTCGAAGCAGGCAAGACAACCGACGACGACTACTACATCGAAGGCGAGATTGTCAACATCAAGTTCTCCTTCAGCGCCGAGTACGGCACCGCCACCTTCTTCATCGCCACCGACGACGACCCCGCCAACGACCAGTTCCAAATCTACAGCTGCTACTACCTCGGCAACCGTCCATGGGCCGACGGCGACACGCAGATACAGGTCGGCGACCAAGTAGTCGTCTGCGGCAAGCTGGTCAACTACAACGGCAACACGCCCGAGACCGCTTCCAAGAAAGCCTACATCTACACCCTCAACGGCAAGAAGGAATAAAGCGCTCCCCAGAGCGCAACATGCGAGCGCTCCGCCCGTGCACGCTCCGCCCGAGCACGTTCCCGTGAGCATGTTCATGTGCTCCTCTCTTAGAACATCGCTTTGAGCACGTCATTCCGAGCGCTCCCTCCCACTCCACTCCCGATGGTCATCACCTGACCGTCGGGAGTTCTCGTTCACAGACGTCCTTACTCCTCTCAAAGAAAAAACCACCAATTTATCTGTCACTCTGTCACCACAGCAGCTACGGCACTGATAGTCAATCACGTGCAAGGTGACAGATAGGGTGACAGATGGGGTGAAAGGTGACAGATTTAAACTTTATTAACGCCCATTTTAACACAAATCGGTCATTGTATATTCAATTACATTATGTATCTTTGCATTCGTTAACAACATCAAGGAGTGGAATAAGACCGTTCGGTTATTCGTCATAAAGAC
>CAJOLI010000045.1 GCA_905235285.1 uncultured Bacteroidaceae bacterium | reverse complement strand
GTTCTGCTCGCCTTCGTTGTTCTGCTCACCTTTGTTGTCCTGCTCGCCTTCGGGATTTGACTCTGCTTCGGGATTTGACTCTGCTTCGGGATTAGTTTCTGTTCCTGCTCCTGTTTCAGTTTCAGTTCCTGTTTCGGAATCAGAATCGGAATCAGGAAGGCGTGTGGGTTCCAGTTCCTCGATAGATGCCATCGCGAGCGTTGTGATGCGTTTGCCTTTGGCCTTGAAACTCTTCTGCCCTATGAATTGTTCGGCATCAATCTCCAGCGGGTCGCGGAAGTCGTCGGGGGCCGCATAGCGGACGAGCAGGCGGGGATAGGCTGTGTCGGTGAGCAAGAGCAGGTTGCTTTCGGTGTTGTCGCCTAAGAAATTTTGGTGGCGCACGGAGGCTTCGAGGGAGAATCGCTTGAGGTATGGGAATCCTTGGTCGGCATCGAAGAGGGCTGCCGTCCACACCTTCTCAGGGTCGAATTTCTCAATGAGAAGTATGTTTTGTTCGTAGTGGTTGTTGAGGTCGAAGTTAGTAGTGTAGAACTCGCCCGTGTCGAGGATGACGAGGACACTGTCGTCGCTGTGGAACTCACCGAGATACTGCCCGTGGTCGTCGTAGTTGAGGCGCTTGACGTCGTGGTCGAACCATACCTTGCGTCCTCCGAGGGTGCTGGAGCCATGACTTTTGAGGCCTATGCGCTCTACCTCGAGTTTGGTCAGGAGATTGCCCATTGACGAGCGCCCTTTGATTCGTACGTCGCTGAAGTCCTTGTCGAGTGCTATGCGCTTGAGTTTTGGCACGGGCTTGAAAGTCACTTTGATGACTTCGGCCTCGCCGTTGGGGTTGGCGGTGAAATAGGCTACGCGGCTGCCGGGCTTTCCCTGGGTGAGGTCATACTCACGGTCGCGCGTTACACTTGTGACGTTGAAGCGCTTGATGAAATAGGCTCCGTTGCGCCCGTCGCGGTAGACGCAGTTGTAGGTGGTGCGGGCATCGCCTTTCTTGAAGATGTCGAGGTGTATGATCTGACACTTGCGCTTCTCGGCCTTTGAGCGCTCTGTTTCGCCTACGAACACTTTCTCGCCGATGCGTATGACTTTGTACGTCCCGTCTTTGTAGAAGATGATGACGTCGTCGATGTCGGAGCAGTTGCATACGAACTCGTCCTTCTTGAGGCTGGTGCCAATGAAACCCTCTTCGCGGTTGATGTAGAGTTTCTGGTTGGCTTCTACGACTTTCGAAGCTTCGATGCTGTCGAAATTGCGAATCTCGGTCAGACGAGGGTGGTCTTTGCCGTATTTGTCCTGAATGAATCGGAACCACTCGACGGTGACTTCTACCATATTGGCCAGATCGCGGTCGATACCGGCAATCTCCTCTTTCATGCGTGCAATGGCTTCATCGGCTTTGTCTTTGCTGAATTTGGCGATGCGCTGCATCTTTATCTCAAGCAGACGAAGGATGTCGTCCTTGGTGACCTCCCGCACGAACTGTGGGTAGAAGGGTGTCAGGCGCTCGTCAATGTAGTTGCAGAGCTCATCGGTTGAGTTGGCGTTCTCGAATGGTTTGCCTTTGTAGATACGTTCTTCGATGAAAATGCGCTCGAGCGATGCGAAATGCAGCGCTTCCATGAGTTCGCCGCGGCGTATGAGCAGTTCCTTGCGCAGCAGCTCTTTGGTGTTGTCGACGGAGCGCTGGAGCACTTCGGATACGGTGAGGAAACATGGCTTGCCTGCATCGATGACGCAGCAGTTGGGCGAGATGCTGACCTCGCAGTCGGTGCAGGCGTATAGAGCATCGATGGTCTTGTCCGGGCTGGCTCCGGGCATGAGATGTATGAGTATCTCTACGCCGGCGGCCGTCATGTCCTCTACCTTTCGTACTTTGATTTTGCCTTTCTCGGCAGCTTTCAGTATGGAGTCGATGAATTGTGATGGCTTCTGTGGCGAGCCAGTTGTCTTGCCGAAGGGTATTTCGGTGATGGCTAATGTCTTTGAGTCGCGCTTCTCTATCTTGGCACGCACGCGCAGGCTACCGCCGCGCTGCCCGTCGTTGTACTTCGAGACGTCTATGCTACCGCCTGTGGGGAAGTCTGGAAAAAGCTGAAACGGTTCTTCGTGGAGATACGCTATGGCAGCTTCGCACAGCTCATTGAGGTTGTGAGGCAGTATTTTCGAGGAGAGGCCTACGGCAATTCCTTCAGCGCCCTGGGCCAGCAGTAGCGGAAACTTGACGGGCAGCGTGATGGGCTCCTTGTTGCGTCCATCGTAGCTGAGCTTCCATTCCGTAGTCTTCGGGTTGAAGACCACGTCCAAGGCAAACTTGGACAGGCGCGCCTCGATGTAACGTCCGGCTGCGGCATCGTCGCCAGTGAGGATGTTGCCCCAGTTACCCTGGCAGTCGATGAGCAGTTCTTTTTGACCTAGCTGCACAAGGGCGTCCTTTATGCTGGCGTCGCCGTGTGGGTGGAACTGCATCGTGTGGCCCACGATGTTTGCTACCTTGTTGTAGCGGCCGTCGTCCATGCGCTTCATCGAATGTAGGATGCGCCGCTGCACGGGCTTGAAACCGTCGCTGATGTGGGGCACGGCGCGCTCGAGGATTACGTATGAAGCGTAGTCCAGGAACCAGTTTTGGTACATTCGATTCAGGTGGTGGGTGATGCCGTCCTGCATCACAATCTTTTCATCCATACGAAGTAAGTATTTATTATTTCTTTGTGACAAGCACTTTCTTGTGTCCTTGAATGTACAAGCCGGTGGCAACGTCCTTGTTGATACGCCGGCCGGCGATGTCGTAGCAGGCTGCCACTGAGGTTTCTGCGGCCGGAGAGCCGATGGCCGTCTCGGCGTCTTTTGTCAGGCTGACGTTGTCCCAGCCTATGATTTTCTCTGAACCGGCTGACGTGTGCTGGGCAATGAGCTGAATGGTCGTCGAAGCTTCGCCGTCGCTCTCGAAAGTGAGGCTCAACTGCTGCCACTCAGTCTTATTCTCCAGCGATTCGGACTTTACGGCGCTCCCGCCTTCAGTGGTGATGCTTACGAAGGCATCGCCGCCAAGTCCGCTCTTCCATAGGTCGCAGGTCAATGTGTACTTACCTGCCGGCAGTCGCAGTTCCTGCGAGAGGGTCTGCGTCGGCGTGCCCCAGTTCTGGCGAATCCAATAGGTCTGTGCGCCGTGGTCCTCGGGCCTGGCCAGCGGGCCGAAGAAGCGGTCGAAGTAGAGGTCGCCGGACTTCAATGCGGTAAGGTCGTTGACATCGCCGTTGGCGCGATCGATGGTCCAGCCTTCAGGTACATAGATGGCGCGGTCGCTGCTGACGCCGCTGCCGCTCTGTACCGAATACTTACCCTCGAAATTGCCATTCTGGAGCTCCGTGGGCAGCTCCTTCTGCTCAAAAGGGATGTCTTGCAGCTCACATATCTCCTTCTGCGTGAGGCAGACATCATAGAGGCGCAGGCCGTCGATGGTGCCGCAGAAGTCCTGGTTGTCGGCAGCGTATGAGCCGTCCCACCACTGTGTGCGACCGATGTAGTTGCGCGTGTCGGCAGCGAGTTCCTCGAGTTGGTATGCTTCCACCTGATTGGCCGTTCCGCTGATGTCTTCCACACCATTTATATATATGGTAGTCTTGTGGGTGGCAGCGTCGTAGCTGACAGCAAGCTTGTAGTCGGTGCCGGCTTGCAATTTCGTCGAGCTGGTGACCATCGTCGTGGTGCCGCCGTTGTATTTGATGCCGGCCGAGAGGGCGTCGGCACGGAGGAAGAGGCTGTTGCCAGAACCACTGCCGAAGTCGTAGAGGCGAGGCTGTTTCAGCATCTTTGTAGCGTTGGCCGTGAGGAGGACTGTGTAGGAGCGTAAGCCTTTGAGTAATCCCTGAGGGGCAAGGCCGTACTTATTTGTGGAGAAGCCGGCGGCGGTGTTAGTGGTCATGTCAAGAGCCTCGGGTTGCTCATAGCGCAGGTTCTTGGTGATGTCGCGTGCCAGGGCAGTAATGTCGAACGAGCGGCTTTCACCGGCGATGGTGGCGGTGAGGGTGACGGGGGTGTCTTCGGCAGTGCCGAAGAGTACGCCATGCGAGGAGATGACTTGCTCGTTGGAGCTGCTCCAGGTGATGTCGAGGCCAAGCTTGGAGGCAGGCAGGACGAGGTCGGTGCGGGTCTCGGAGGAGAGCTCGAGCAGCATAAGGGCATTTTTGGCTGCTTTGCGGTCGAGGTCTGCCTGCATCCTTTTTACAAAGGATTGCACGGTGAGGGGTGAGGCACAGGCGTAGAAGTCAGACATCTGCAGCAGGGTGTGGGGACTGTCGTCGGCGCATCCTTCAGCGCTGCCGCCCTCGAAGTCAGTGGTCTCTATCACCTGATCGACGTGTCCATTGCGGTAAGTGGTGAGCACGTTGCCGTCGTAGGTCATGGCGAGCACCCATGTGGTGAGCTTCGTCGGGTGATTGTCGCCGCTGGTGCCGGTGGAACCAGTGGCCCAGTCGTCGCTGGTGAGCAGGCGGTTCTGGCTGCGGAATGTGGCGCTGCCGATGGTGACGACGGGATAATTGTCGCTGTTGATGGAATAGGTCATATTGCCGAGGGTGAAGAGCGTGGTGCCGGCGTACTTCGCGCTGTTCATGGCGAAGGCCATGACGATGGTCTTATTGATGCCGAACGCGGCGTAAGGCAGATGGTCCAAGCCTTCGGGCTCCTTAGTCAGCTCCTCGTTCCACTCGCCATCGATGCGGATGCCGGTGGGGTAGCCTTTGGGATAAGCCTTCTGCACCATCCAATAGTAGTAGTCGCCGTTCATCCACGCCAGGCGCATGGGTGAGTTCTTAGAACCTGGAATGACGAAAGGACGGACGTTGTTCTTGGCGGAGTTGCGGGTAATCTGTTCGCTGCCGCTGACATTGCCTTCGTCGTCGATGGTGTACTTCCAAATCTCGTAGACACCGTCCTTGTTGTAGGCGCCGTTCTTGGTAGGGATGCTGAGGTAGAGGTCGCCAACGTTGTCGGGGTCGACTGCCATACCACCACTATAGCAACGCTCGGTGCTGTTCCAGTTGGCGTGAAAGGCATGACCGCCATACTGCACCCAAGTGCGTCGCCATTCACTGCCTGTCCAACGAGCGTACCAATAAACGTGAGTTGTCTTGGCATCATCGATGTGGGGATAAGCGATGACGGGATTTTCGTTCTCGTCCATGGTGATTTGCCACACCCAGTTGCGGATGTTGGCGGTATTATCTACGACAGCAGCGGGATGCGCACTGACATAACTGCTCTGCTTATTTACATTATGAACGCCATTGGCGATGACCGAGAGCTGGTTGCCCTTGATGTCGCGCAAGATTGGGCCGTTGCCGTGATTGATGTCGATGACGTTGAAGTAGAGCCAGTCTGGCATCTCATTGTCGGGGTGACCTGTAGTATAGGAAAGGTAAATTTTATCTTTGCCGTTGCTCTGATATTTAGCGTAGGGGCGAGCGCCTGTTGACTGCACGATCTGTTTTGGTCCGAAGTCGAAGCGGCAGTTGTCCTCGGCATCGGGCATTGTCAAACGTCCGATGGTCGGGTGCCAGTTAATGCCGCGCCAGCAAAGGTAGATGTGCTCGGGGTCGTCGCTTAGAATGAACGGAGAAGGGTAGGTCGTGTTGTTGGCTGTGGCAAGATATTTTTCGTCGCCGAGAGCGGTGATGTCGCCTGGCTTCCGGGATATGCGATACCATATCTTGGCCTCGTCTGTATGGCGAGTATAGAAGATCATCACGCGCTCATCTGGCAGGACGACGAAGGTCGGGTTGTTGTGGTCGTCGGGCTGGAAATAGCTGCGGATAAGCACATCGGTCTTGCGGTGGTTAACCCAGTCGTACTGAGTAGCTTTCACGTTGCCATGGACGTCGATGTAGCCTATGTAGGTGGCATTGATAGTGCCATCGGTGTTCTCATAATGCAAGGCACGGGGATCTGCGAACCAGCACCAGGCACCCTCATCAGCAACGACGGTGCCACTGTATGTCTCTTGAGCGAAAGCGTTGAACAAGGAAGTTAACGCCAGAGCGATGGTCAAAAAAAGTTTTTTCATGATGATGCTATTGATTGATTTTTACTTAACAAAAACCCTTTGCCCGTTGATGATGTAAAGGCCCTTGCGCAAGGAGTCTGTCTTGCGGCCTGCGAGGTCGTAGATGGCCTCTGACGATGAGCATTCGGGAATCTTTGCAGTTATGTCATCTATGGCGTCAAGTTCATCGAAGCGTATGCGAATCTCCGTGGGGCTGTTCCAGTTATTCGTGCTGTTGCCGCTGCAGAGCAGGCGTACATAGCGCGCTTCGGTGGGTTCGAAGCGATAGCGCTCCATCTCGTTGGTCATGCCACTGCTGACGAGGTCGCCGGTGGCATCAGTCCATGTGCGGTTGTCCGTGGATGTCTGAACTTTGAAGTAGAAGACGCGCGTGTCTCCGTTGTAGAAGGCGACGTCCACTGCCCAAATACTCTTGACGGATTTCAAATCGAAGCGAATCCATTGGTTGGCGCCTTCTTGGCTCCAGCGTGTCGACAGCTTGCCGTCGTTGACGTTGCCGTATGGGTTGCCTGTCTGAGAGCCAATGGCAGATATGGTGATGCCTGTCTGCTTGGCGTCAAGGGGTACGGTGCGCAGCAGCGTGCGCTGTTGGTTCTGAGCTATCTCGCCACCTTCGAAACTATGGATGTCTTCTACGCTGAAACGATAGAGGCCGTAGTCAATGGAATCGGTAAGGTGTATGGTGACCTCGGTGCCGTCAATCTTAATCTCATCGATAGCGAGCGGATTGCCATTGAGGAGGTAGTGACTTTCCTCGGCAGCTTCCTCGGCATCGGGCTGAAGATTGAAGCTTACGTAGACTTTGTAGGGGTCAGCCGCGTCAAGAGCTGCATTTGTCATGCGCAGTTTAGGCAATTCGAGGTTGCTGACGGCCAGACGGCTCATCTCAGCAGCCGCCAACAGATATGCCCCTACGCCGAAGTCGTGGTAGTCGGTAGCTTTCACCGTGGTGTTAGGGCTGGCATTCTCGCCTATAGGCTGGATGTAGCCTATGGTTCCGTCTTCTTGCAAGGCTGTTGTAGAGAGGTAGTGCCATGCTCGCTCAAGAGTCTCGCCGTATTCCAACTCGTCGAGGATGCCGTTGCGTATACCCCAGGCGTAAGCGAAGGCGTTCAAAGCAGTGCCACTTGTCTCGCGGCCTGGAGCCTGTGCGGGGTCGAGCAACGATCGTGTCCAATAGCCTTCGTCCTGCTGGCAGGCCTTTAGCGCAGCAGCCAGACGGCGATAGTAAGCTATGTATTCTACACGATGACTGTCAGTCGAAGGCAGTTCTGATAGTACTTTGGCGAAGGCTGCGAATATCCATCCGTCGCCACGAGCCCAGAAGTCCTTCTTGCCGCTGTTGGTCTTATGTGTTGGAAACACGTATTTGGCATCGCGGAAGTAGCGTCCGGTCTCGTCGTCATACATAATGGAGTTGGCGTACTGCCAATAAGCGTACATCTTTTCGAGATACGTGGCATCGCCTGTGACGTGGTAGAGCTTTGTCATGATGGGCATCACCATGAACAGGCCATCGACCCACCAGAGGTAGTCGTTGGCAGGGGTGGAAATCTCGTAGCCCATGACTTCGAGGGCGCGTTCTATCTTCTTTTGGTCATGAGCCGGGTCGAGGTTGAATAGGTCTATATAAACCTGAAAACATACTTGGTTGTCGCCGAAGAGCACCCAGTTGGCTCCTTCGCCGTAGGTCTTGTATTGCCACTGGCTCTTGTTCGTGCCCGTAGCACCCCACCAGTTGGACTTCTTCGCCCAAGCTGTCGAGAAGTCTATATAACGCTGGTCGCCCGTTGCTTCGTAAGCAGCCATATTACCTATGTGGTAGACGGCGCGGTTCCAGAAGTAGTCTCCATGGGTGGCATTACGCTCTTGCCATGTATCGTTGACGGTGTTAATTATGGCTATGATATCGTCGCGGTTGATGACATCGTGCATCGAGGTTACTGCGAGCGGCTGTTCCACTGTCTGCTTGAACCGGCAGAGAGCTTCAAACCATTCGTCATCCTGAGTGTAACGCCCCTCGGGGAAGATGCTCCAGCCTCCGCCGAAATAGAAGGTCAGCTCAGAGCCTACTTTGTAGTCAACGACGAGGCAGAGGTGGTTGTCGATGACCTCGGTGGCGGGGTTAAATTCAGCCGGGACATAAGCGCCTTGGAAAAAGCGTGCACCGGCGGAGGTAATTGAGCCTTCACTCTTGGCTTCGGCCCATCCCACGAGGCCGGGAACGTCTGTATAAGCAAGGCCCTCGACGAGATGTGTCATGTCAGTATGCTGGTAGATGGCAACGGCTAGGCGTAGGGTAGCCGCCGGCCCGTCGAGGCGCACTGTGGCGTGGTTGAGCAAAGCCCCAGCCTTAGTCTCTACGCTCAGCGTCTTTGTGTATGCCTGTCCGTTGGCTTTCACGTTATTATATTTGAGCGTGAAGGCCGACTTGAGAGCCGTCTGCTCAGTAATCTCACAGGTGTTGTATGGGTCGTGCATGACGAGGTGCCCGTTCTCGACCACAGCCGTGCCTCCACAGCCCAGGCGCTTGCCGTTGACGGAATATGCGTCGACGCCATATTGGCTCTCGTTGTGGTAGTTCGAGAGATTGTACATCTCATCGATAACGGGCGTTATGCGTTTCTTGAACCACACGTCTACGCCTTGGGCCGTATTTGGTTCAGACTTCAGGAGCACACTTGAATACATGCGATAGGCGCATAGGTCGTTCTCCCACGCTATGTCTGCTCGGTTAGACGGCATTTTCACAGCGGCATAGGTTGCCTTGGAGGGCTCTTCATGAGAGCCAGGTGTCAGGGCGTAGCCCACGGTCGTGCCGCGGGCTACCGTAGCACGGAAACGTATGGCGTTGGCATCGATGGCCTCGAATGGCACAACGTCCCCGTTTTCTGAGGTCAGCGTGGAGTTAGTTAGGTCCGTACCTTCAGGTACATTGACCTCCACGGTCTCTGCCGAGCGTGTGAATCCAAGTGTGTTCTTGAGCCTAAAAGTGAAGTCAGTAGCGCTTGTCAATGCTGGCAAAACTAGAGCTGTGAAGAGCGTGAGGTTTCGTAAGTTCATTGTGAGTTAAGGTGTAAACCATCGGTGTCGATGGTTATGAGCCGTCGACGATAGAGATCGCCGGCGGCTTTTTTGAATACTTTTTTGCTGACGCCGAAAAGGGCGTAGATTTCTTCGGCAGGACTCTTGTCGCCCAACGCAGAGAAGCCTCCATTGTTGCGGAGGTGAGTGAGGAGGATGTCGCTGAAGTCGGCCACGGCTTTCTGGCCTTTCTTCTGCAGCGAGAGGTCTATCTTGCCGTCGGGGCGCACTTGTTTGACGAAAGCTCGCAGGCGGTCGCCACTGTGCACATCGCGAAATATCTCATCGTCGAAGAGCAGGCCGGCGAACTGGTTGTCTATGATGGCTTTAAAGCCGAGGTCTGTTTTTTGCCAGATGAGGGCTTCTACCTCATCGCCCCCGTGATAGGGTGGCCACTCGTTGGAGAGATAACGCTCCACTTTAGCTGAGGCCACGATGCGGTAGGTCTGCTGGTCGAGGTGAATGTGTACGAGGTAGCTGCGCCCTTTCTGCATCTTCATTTTCTGTTCGCTAAAGGGCACGAAGAGGTCTTTCATCAGGCCCCAGTCGAGGAAAGCTCCATACTGATTGACCCACGCCACTTGCAGCCAGGCGAAATCACCTACTTGTGCGAGTGGCGTTTCTGTAGTGGCTACGAGGCGCTCCTCGCTATCAAGGTAGACAAAGACTTCAATCTCATCGCCTACGTCAGCGCCTTCAGGCACATAACGGTTGGGAAGTAGGATGTCCTCTGGGCCTCCGCTGAGGTAAAGACCTTGTTCAGCACGGCGCGCCACGGAGAGTCGGTTGATATGTCCTAATCTCAGTTTCATGCAGTGTGGTTTTTGGGAATCTGAGTGGGTGAGAAGGGTGCCGGGTCGGGCTCGGGTATAATGTCGGGGAGGATGGTGTCTTCACCTGGATTTGGTATGGCATCCTCGGGTTCCTTGCATGCTTCCTTGTTTCCAAGTGCGGCTCCCTCAGGCCCAGAGCCCTCGGCTTTTTTATTGGCTTTTAGCTCTGTGGTATTTACCACTTGCCCGTCGCGCAGATGTATGGTGCGGTCAGTCTGGGCGGCGAGCCCTTCGTCATGTGTCACTATTACGAAAGTCTGTCCGAGTTGGTCGCGCAGGTCAAAAAAGAGTCGATGAAGCTCCGCTTTGTTGGCGCTGTCGAGGCTGCCGCTGGGTTCATCGGCGAGCACAACGGAGGGCTTATTTATCAGGGCGCGGGCAACAGCTATGCGTTGCTTTTCGCCTCCCGACAGCTCGGCTGGCTTGTGGCTGGCCCTCTCGCTGAGTCCCATGAAACGGAGCAGTTCCTCGGCTCGCTCGCGTGCTTCGCGATGGCTGCGCCCGGCAATGAGCGCGGGCATCATGACATTCTCGAGAGCAGTAAATTCCGACAGTAACTGGTGGAACTGGAATACGAAGCCTACTTGCTCTCCGCGGAAACGGGCCAGCGCTTTCTGCGAGAGCTGAGTGACGTCGGTGCCGTTGATGACGACGGATCCTTCGTCGGCTTTGTCGAGCGTCCCCATGATTTGCAGGAGTGTGGTCTTTCCTGCTCCGCTGGGGCCTACGATGCTCACGACCTCTCCGGCCTCGATGTCTAAGTCGATGCCCTTGAGCACCTCGAGCTTCCCGAACCGTTTCCTTATATTTCTGAGCTTTATCATAGTTGTTGAGCTTGGATGGTTGTGTAAGTACTTATATGCGATTCCTGAACTTGCCGAGCCATTCCTCGAAGAGCATCTGCCGTTGAGTCACGCTCTGTCCGTTGGGCGCGAACACCGAGAGACTCTCGCCGGGGTCTCCGAATTGGTCGGGATAGAGGAGTATGATATTGGTGTGGTTGAAGTGTCGTGCAAGGAGCGCTGGTATAGTGTTGAAGGCTGGCGTGTGTGAGATGAATCCGGCTCGCGATGACACAACAACGAAGAGGTGGTCTTCGGCCACGACCTGCGGCAGCGACAGCAGTATGGCTCCGAAGCCCTTCTCAGCGAATATTTCCTTCCTAACGTTGGGATGTAGTTCGTCGAGATAGTTCTTGATGTAGAACCCAGTGTCGTCGCAGGTGTAGAAGTGCATGGGCATTCCCGTTCGCTCACCTATGCGGCAGAGGTGCTCCAGCCATTTGTAGAATCCTACTTCATATTCCGCCTTGTTAGGCACGGCGATAGTGATTTGTTTCAGCGTGCCGAGAGCCAGCTGCATTCGTGCAAGCAAAACCTCACGGTGCGTTGTCGCGAGCACGCTTTGTGCCACAACGCCCAGGCTGCCGCCCAGATTGCCATCGGCCTGTTCGTGAAGTCCGAGGATTACTTCTCCTGCATCGACTTCGCGCATCGTGTGTACGATGGCGCTGGCCACGTTAGAACTCACGCGGCTCATCGTAGACATGTGTAAGTTGGCGGCCGCAGCCAGCGCCTTGGCACGCTCTAGGTTGTGGTGCCCTTGTGCCCTCATGGCGTCGTCGGGGTCGTTGTCCATGGATATGGCCAAGCCCATGAGGCTATCTGCAATCAGCGGGTTGTGTATCATGATGGCCAGTTGCGTCAGGGCGTCAACAGACTGTGGGTAAGCGTATGCCGTGAGGCATTTGCCATGGTAGCTGCCTCGGTTGCGCTCAAGCTCTGACGTCTCCAGGACCAGACGCTGTGCTCCGTTGCCAGTGGCCAGTGAGCTGACGATGCATGAGACGAGTATGAGTAGCACCGTTGCGTTGAGCATCTGTGCGCTCATGAGTGCCACGTTGGGTGCAGACGCAATCATCACTATTGCCAGAGCGCCTGCGGCATGTGCGTTCGTCAGACCGAAGAGGAGCTGGCGGTCGGCATGGCAGCCTCTCGAGATTGCATTCATCAGCGCCGCAGCAATCCATTTGCTCGCTATGGCCATCGTCACAATTGTGGCATAGAACAAGAGTTCTGAGGCATTGGCCACGGCGCGGACGTCTATAAGCATGCCTACGCCTATGAGGAACCATGGCACGAACAGGGCGTTGCCGACAAATTCCAGGCGCCCCATCAAAGGCCCGCCGTGTGGGATGATGCGGTTGAGCACCAGGCCGCCTATGAATGCTCCGAGCAGGCCCTCAAGGCCCACTAATTCAGCCAATCTGGCACTGATGAACACCATCGCCAGCACAAAGACGAATTGCGTGACGGCATCCTCGTTGCGGCGCAGGAACCATCGTCCTATCTTCGGGAAGGCCCACGCTACGCCGACAACATACGCTATGATGCCTAAGCCAAAGCGGAGCCAGAATAAGGGGTGGGTGCCACCCTGTCGGCTTTGCACTACGACGGCCAGCGTGAGCAGAGCCAGGAACGAGGCTACGGCAGTCGCTATGATGGCGAATACTACGCTGCGGTGCTTGCCCAGACCATAGCGCCCCACGATGGGGAAGGCCACAAGGGTATGCGAGCCAAGCAGGCATCCTACAAGCACAGAAGTCGCTCTGCCGAGGTGGAAACCATAGAGCGAGACGAGCAGGCCATTGACGAACGGGATGAGGAACGTCAGCAGGCCGAACCCCAGGCCGCCACGGCCATAGCGCCGGAAACTGCCGGTGTCCATCTCGAGCCCTGCGAGGAACATGATATAGTAGATGCCCACTTGCCCGAACAGCTCGAACGAGGCATCGCGTGCAAGGACATTAAAACCATGCTCGCCCAGCAGCATGCCGGCGAGTATGAGCCCGATGATGTGCGGCACGTGCAGCCGTCGCAGTAGTATCGGGGCGAGCAGTATGACCAATAACATGACGAGGAAAATCCACGTCGGGTTTGTTATCAAAGCTCCCATTGCAGGTGCAAAGTTACGAAAAGTTTTTGAATAAAAAACTTCCGCCTCGAGATTTTGTGCCTTTTACTCATAAAATGCATGTGTGAAGCGCGCTTGGGAAGGCTTTGAAGGACGTTTTCAGGCTCGTAAGTATAAGTTTCTCTACAATATAGCCCTGCAAGGTCGAGGCGCTGCGTCGTTTCCCGACAAACTCGGGAGCAGTGTGCCACGGCCTTGCAGGGCTTTTTCGTTCTCCGCCTTTAGCGGGTGCTTGGGCAGAGTGTGTAGTTTGTCCTAATCTTTCTGAAAAAAACGTTGTGCGTGGTCAAGAAGGTTATTCTCCTTCTGGAGCCTGGTCAATCAGCTCGAGGAACTCGTCGAGCTTAGGCGTGATGATGATTTGTGTGCGGCGGTTGCGCTGGCGTCCGACGGCGGTGTCGTTGGAGGCAATGGGGTTATATTCGCCACGGCTGCCAGCGGTGAGGCGCTTGGGGTCGACGCCGAACGTGTTCTGCAGCTCCTGCACTACGCTGGATGCCCGCAGTGCGGCAAGGTCCCAGTTGTTGCGGATGTTCTCGCGATTGATAGGCACGTTGTCTGTGTTGCCCTCGATAAGCACTTCGTAGTCCTTGTAGTCGTTGATAATCTTGGCAATCTTCGAGAGCGTCTCGTGGGCGCGGCTGTTAATCTTGTAGCTGCCGGACTCATACAACATGTTGTCGGCCAGCGAGATGTAGACGACGCCCTTTAGCACCTGCACATCAACCTCCTTGAGCTCTTCCTTCGAGAGCGAGCGCGTGAGGTTGTTGGTGAGCGTGATGTTGAGGCTGTCGCTCTTGTCCTTGGCTTCTACGAGTTGCTTGATGAACTTGTTCGAGGCGTTGATCTCGTCCACGAGTTTAGAGATATTCACGTTGCCCTCGGCGTTCTGGGCTATACTCTTGTCAAGCGACCCCTGAAGGGTGGTGTAAGCTATTTTCAGCTGCTCCTGAGATTTCTTGGCCTCGGCGAGGCGCTCTTCAAGGCTCTTGATGGTGGCACGGTTCTCGGCCAGCTGTTCTTTGGCCGACTGGTAGTCGTTCTGCATCGTCAGGTAGTCTTGCTGCAGAGCCACGTACTTCTTCTTGCTGGCGCAAGAGGTGAGCAGCACACCTGCTGCCAGGATGATGATAATCTTTTTCATAGTCTGTAGTTGTTGGTTATTATTACTTTTAAGGCCGTCGGGGGGACGTTTGTGCGTATATAATATTAATGTGTAGGCTTGTTTTCTGCTGCAAAGGAAAGCGTTTTGAAGTTTACTACCAAAAACTTATACTTTATTTATATTAAATCACGTTAAAACGGCCCTAATTGTTAACGAAAGTCACAAAAAAAGCTTACTTTTGAGGGCTCATAATAATGCTTACACCATTTTAACGATGAAACGCAACCTCTTTTTAGCTGCCTTGATGCTCGTCGCAGCATTCTCTTCTAATACCCTGTATGCGCAGACGACCGAGCTTACGCCTGCCGAGGTCAATTCGCTCTACAAGACTAAGACCCACGCTGCCGTGAGCGTTCACGACCCGAGCGTGGTGCACTCCTCAGGCAAGGTGTTCTACGTCATCGGCTCACATCGCGGCTGGGCACGCTCGACAGACAACATGATCAACTGGTCTGGCCTTGACAACGGCAGCCTATTCGGCAAGCTTAACAGCGCCGGCAAAGTAGTGACCACCGATTATGCCAGCGCTTTCTCGACCCATGAGGCGCGCAAGGTGAAGACCGTCATCGGCGGCACAGAGCGTGAAGTGGACTTCGCCGGCTTCGATGCCAAGGCGTGGGCCAATGGCGACCAGGCAGACTGGAACATCACGGGCAATATGTGGGCGCCGGACCTCATCTACAACCCTAACTCAGGGAAATGGATGATGTACATGAGTCTCAATGGCGACTACTGGCACTCGGTGATTGTTCTGCTCACGGCCGACAAGATAACGGGGCCGTACGTCTATCAGGGTCCTGTCCACTATTCCGGCTTCCGCAACGCCTCGACGCCGCAGATCTCATGGAAACTCACAGACCTCGAGATTGTCCTGGGCGAGCAGGCTACGCTGCCCGCACGCTACAATCGCGGCAACGACTGGGGCACTTATTGGACCAACGACATCGATCCCAACGTCTTCTTCGATGAGCAGGGCGAGCTGTGGCTCGACTATGGCTCGTGGAGCGGCGGCATATTCATGATCAAGCTCGACAAGCAGACCGGTCTGCGCGACTACACCTACACCTTCCCCGTCGAGAACGACGACAACGGACGTGCGCTCTCCGACCCTTATTTCGGCCGCCGCATAGCAGGTGGTTACTATAGCAGTGGCGAGGGACCATACATCCACCACATCGGCAACTACTACTATCTCTTCGTTTCCTACGGAGGCTTTGCGCCCGACGGCGGCTACGAAATGCGCACCTTTCGCTCGGCTACGCCTGACGGGCAGTATGTCGATGCCGCAAATCTCGATGCCTGCTACCATAACCGCTACTGGCTCAACTATGGTCCTAACGCCCAGACTAATGGAGGCATGAAACTCATGGGCGCATACAATGGATGGGGCCTGCAGACCGTAGGCGAGTGTGCCCAGGGCCACAACAGCGTCATCACCGATGAGGAGGGGCGCACCTTTGTCGTTTACCACACTAAGTTTAACGATGGCACGGCCGGTCATCTCGTGCGTACACGCCAGCTCTTCCTCAACGAGAACGGATGGCTCTGCTCGGCGCCCTTCGAGTTCGACGGCGAGACGGTCACCGATGCCGACAACAGCAGCGGATGCGCTTTCACGTCCGAGGAGATAGCCGGCACCTATGATGTGCTTATCCATAAGTACAAGATGAACTACGCTGACATGGAGGAGGTGACGCCCATAACCATTAAGCTGACAGCCGACGGCAAGGTCACGGGCGACAAGACCGGCACCTGGCGCCTGACAGAGGGCACGGCCTACATAACTCTTACTTTGGGCGGCGTGGCTTATAAAGGCGTTGTCGTGCCACAGACTCTTGACGGCACCACCATCCCTGTAGTAGGCATCACAGCTACGGCCGAGTCGGGAACGAGCTGCGGTGTCCAGCTCTGGGCTTACCACGTCCTGCCCAAGTATGCTGTGGCCTTCAACGCCCGTGCAAATACCGTTAACTTCAAAGACGGCGACATCGTCTACTCCAACCTCAGCTTGCCTTCCGACGAGTATTTCGGCGCTAAAGTAACCTGGACGAGCAGCAATACAGCTCTTATCACGGCCAAAGGACGCTTCACTCCACCTGAGACATCAGAACCTGTCACGCTAACGTGCACCATAGCATGCGGCGACGTGACTTACACACAAGTCTTTAACCTCACGGCAGCCAGCGACGATGACCTGCCCGAAGGCGACTACCTCTCGGACCTCGTCGCCTGGTATCAGTTTACCCTAAAGACTACGTCCAACAAGGTCAACTCCGACCAGCGTCCGCAGATGAAGACTACGGGCTCCGGCACGGTGCCCACCACTGTCCGCGATGGCGAACGCGGCAGCAACGTCCTAAGCCAAAGCTACGGTTCGGCCGACAATCTCAGTTACACCCTGATGGAGAACCCGCTCAAGGGTCTGAGCTCACTGCGTGGCATGACCATCGCCATGTGGGTAAAGCCCAACGACAACGACCTGTGGAACACGCTCTGGAGTTTTACCGCGGCCGAAGCCAATGGCGCCGGTATCCGCTTCTTCATGACACGCAACACCTACACCGGGTTCAACAACAACTCTGGCACCTATTTTGACATTAATCACCCCAACAGCGGAGCCACTGGATATCTGCCCACGGGCCAGTGGTCTTTCCTCACCGTGGTGCTCAACTCAGCCGGCGTCACCATCTATGTTGATGGCGAGCGCAAGGCGCAGAAGGCATTCGGAGGGTCGGCAGCCTATGCCCAGGTGCTCACTTTCCTGCGCTCAGCCAATTATATGCAACTGGGCGCCGGCTCCTTCTGGGGCTCGGCGGACTGTTCTATCGACGACCTCCTCGTCTACAAGCGCGCTCTTACAGCCAAGGATGTTACCCTGCTCAATATCATGGCTAATCGCACCGGCACAGACTACACTTATGATGGCATTGACAATCTCATGGCCGAAGGTGGCAGCGATGAGCATCAGTCTCAAGGTGTCTTCGACCTCAGCGGCCGTCGCGTCAGCACGTCTCCTGCATCGCAGCTGCCGCGAGGCATCTACGTCATAGGCGGGCGGAAGGTGCTCGTGAAATAGCCAACGCCGCCCCATAACCTTATGCGACCGGTCGTGCAGTTCTGTGCGACTGGTCGCATTTCAATATACGTCCAGTCGCATCTCAATATTCATCCAGCTGCATCTCAATATTCATCCGGCTGCATTTCAATATTCATCTGGCTGTATCTTAATTATTGCTGTCCGCTAAAACTTTTTGAGCACAATATAAATTTAGGTCGAGTCCCTCGCTTGGAACTCGACCTTTTTTGTTACCTTTGTTTTTACCACA
>CAJOLI010000044.1 GCA_905235285.1 uncultured Bacteroidaceae bacterium | reverse complement strand
GGCGATGCACGCGGGTGGGTTGGACGATGAACGCGGGTGAGTTGGACGATGAACGCGGGTGAGTTGGGCGATGAACGCGGGTGAGTTGGGCGATGAACGCGGGTGAGTTGGGCGGAAGTCCTTTACGTTTGGGGTAAAGGATGAATTTCTGCTCCGAAGAGAGGCTGTTTGGAAAAAAGGTGTTACTTTTGCAGGCGAAATGATTAAGGCTATAGACTTTTACTTGCAAAAGGCAGACGAGGCACTCAGGGCTACTGAAAAGGAGTCTTGGGAAGCGGATTCGTTTCTGATGCGTACCGTTCCGGAGGCGTTGATTGCCTCTGAATCGGAGAGCCACGACGTCGGTGCTGCTGCTTTGGAATGGCATCCGCTGATTCCTTTTTTGCCGCAGGATACAAAGATATTGTTCTTGGGCTCGTTTCCACCTCAACGGAAACGTTGGTGCATGGATTTCTTTTATCCTAATTTCACGAATGACCATTGGCGGATAGAGGGTCTGGTGTTTTACGGCAATGCTCAGTATTTCGAAGAAGAGGGGCGTAAGACATTCAGGCTGAAGGCTATAGTTGACCATCTCAAGCAGCGCGGCATCGGCTTCTTCGACACGGCGCTGGCCGTAAGAAGGCTTACAGACAATGCTTCGGATAAGTTTCTGGAGGTGGTTGTGTCCACAGACATACGCTCCATTGTGGCTCACCTGCCAAGATTAAAGGCTATCGTTACGACGGGCGAGAAAGCCACAGAGACAATAGCCCTGTCGTTGGGCATGACAAATGAAAAGGGCAGAGCTGTGCTGTCTGCTGTCGGCACAGCCCTGCCCTCGCCTATCGAAGGCGTTGAGTTGTATCGTCTGCCCAGTTCGTCGCGCGCATATCCTATGCCACTGATGAAGAAGGCAGAGGCTTACAGACAAATGTTTGAACGCTACGTTGGAGTGTTGAGCGTCTAACGTTGAACGTAGATATTTAAGATTCCAATCTGACAATATATACTCGAGACTACAAAATCTCGAGTGCTATACGAGCGCAAGCCTCGGCATCGGCAAGGGCGTGGTGATGGTTGCGCAGGTCGTAGCCGCAGAGGGCCGCCACGGTGTGGAGCTGGTGGTTTGGTGCGCAAGGGAATGCCCTGCGTGCGGCGACACAGGTGCAGAGGAAGCGGTAGTCGGGGTAGTCCATACAGTAGCAACGGAAGACGGCCTGGAGACAGCTCTCGTCGAAAGCTTTGTTGTGTGCCACGAGAGTAAGCCCCTCGATGCGCGGCTCTATCTGCTGCCACACGTAGGGGAAGACGGGAGCGGAGTCGGTGTCGGCACGAGTCAGGCCATGAATACGTGTGTTCCAGTAGAGGTAGTAGTTTGGCTCCGGTTGGATGAGCGAATAGAACGAGTCAACGATCTCGCCGCCACGCACGACAACCAAGCCCACCGAGCACACGCTGGTGCGCTCGGCGTTGGCCGTCTCGAAGTCGATGGCTGCGAAATCGAGCATCGGAATTATTTATTTCCTGTAAGCTGACGATAGAGCCAGATGAGGACTACGGCGCCGATGACCGCGGTGCCGATAGAGCCTACCGTGCCCTGCCACGTGATGTCGAGTTTCTCGAAGATCCAGCCACCCACGGTGCCGCCAAGGAGTCCGAGCACGATGTTCCAGAGGCAGCCGTAGCCTTCGCCCCGCATAATCCAACCGGCGATGGCGCCGGCGATGAGTCCTACAATGATTCCACCAAGCATAAGAGATGAGGAGTTTAGGAGATTAATAAATCGGAAAGGACTCGCAGAGTCACGCAGAGAGATGACAGCCGCTAAGTTCAAAGAGAGATGTCTGCTGATGAGCAGCCCGATGTTTCGCACAGTCTACAACATTCTGGGCGACGTCCAAGATGCCGAGGAGGCTGTATAATGTGGAATAAAGAGTGTCAGAACTGAATCGTAAATGTCTGCGCCTCATCAGCTTCGCTGGCGACAGCCTCTGCAGCAGTCTGCTCGCTGGCAGCTTTCTCCTGTATCTGCTTCAGCTCGTTCTTGTTGCGCTCGACGGTCGGAGTGGACTCTACCATGGAGATGACATCGTCGTTATCAAGGACGTCGTCGGTGAAGATATAGACATAGCGGCGAGGCTTTGAGGGCTTCTTGTCGTCCTCGTTGTAGTAATTTAAACGACGGGTAGCTTTCTCCTCCTCTTCCTCCTCTCGGCGCAGACGGACCTCGTCAGGTTCGCGCAAGGAGCGCGCGCCAATCTGCCCGTCCATGAGCGGCACGTTCTGCAAGCCGAAGCCTGAAGCCAGTAGCGTAATCTTAACCTTTGTGCCGAGGCTGTCGTCGGTGCCGAGACCCCATTTCACCTCTACGGTGTCCTGGTCGAACTTGCTCATGAACTCCGTAACCTCGTTCATCTCCTCCATCGTGAGCTGGTCGCTGTCGTTGCCACGGCTGAAGTTGATGTAGAAAAGCACCTTCTTTGACGTGAAGACATCGTTTTTGTTGAGCAGCGGGCTGTGGAGCGCTTCGTTGAACGCCTTGGTGACGCGGTTCTCACCTTCGCCATAACCCGTTGACATAATGGCCACGCCTCCGTCCTTGAGCACGGTGGTGACATCCTGGAAGTCGAGGTTGATAAGTCCGCGCATCGTGATGATCTCAGCGATGCTCTTAGCTGCAATGCTGAGCGTATCGTCGGCTTTGGCAAAACCATTGAGGACCGTGAGGTCGGGATATATCTCGCGCAGGCGTTCGTTGTTGATGACGAGCAACGCATCGACGTGCTTCGACATCTCTTCGACGCCGTCGAGGGCCTGGTCTATTTTCTTATGGCCTTCGAAGCGGAAAGGTATGGTGACGATGCCTACGGTGAGGATATCCATCTCACGTGCGCATTGTGCCACGATAGGTGCTGCGCCGGTACCGGTGCCTCCGCCCATGCCTGCCGTGATGAAAGCCATGCGTGTGCCGTCGGCGAAGAGTTGTTTGATCTGGTCTATGCTGTCCTGTGCTGCCTTGCGCCCCACTTCAGGCCGGTTGCCTGCGCCGAGGCCTTCGCCCATCTGCAGTTTGGTAGGTACGGGCGAGTCGGACAACGCCTTGCTGTCGGTGTTGCAGAGAACATAGGTCACATCGTGGATGCCTTCGTTGTACATGTGAGTGACGGCATTACCGCCGCCTCCGCCGACCCCCACGACCTTTATAATGCTGGGGTTGTTCACCTTGAGGTTGAATTGAATGCCTGCAGGTTCGTTGAACTGAATGCCTGTGGCACCGTTATCATTGCGATCCATAGTCGTACGTATTATTGTTCTGTGCTTAGTTTTCTTCTACCAAGGAGCCTGCGGCATCCGTTATGTTTTTCCAGAAACGCTTCCATGCGTTCGGTTTCTTGGGCTCTTTCTTATCTGTCTCGAGCGTAGCCTCGGCCACGTCATCGGCAGCCTGCTGAGTGTCAGCGGACGATGTCTTGCCACCGCCCTTTACCACGCCGTCGCCGTTCCCTGAAGGTGTGCCTACGAATGTCGGGTCTTCCTTCTGCTTGTCATCAAACAAATCCGGCTCGACCGGTTTCTCGTCGGTGCAGTCCTCCTCGCCCCGCCGTAGCATTGCCACCAGCGTTGCCAGTGTATTGTTTTGTGGGTCAAGCTTCAGATTTGTGGTGTAGTCCAGCGTAGGCGGCATAATGCGCGTCTTCACCTTATCGAAGCTATGGTAGGCATTGAAGGCGCCCTCCATGTTTGGCATGTTAGCAGCCCCTCCGGTAAATATTATTCCCGAGAGGAGCCGGTCGGCATAGTCCTTGACCTGAGCCCAGACATTGTCGAGGATTTCCTGCTGACGGGCTTCAATGATATCTTGCAGGCGCATCAGTGCGATCTGCCTGTCGTTGCTCAGACTGATGTTGCGCGCCTCCTGCGTGTCAGTGTCGAAGTAAGCGTTACCGTAAGTCTTCTTCAGATTCTCTGCCTCGTCGTGCTCGATGTGTAGCAGCGATGCTATATCGTTCGTGATGTTGTTACCTCCCAGAGGAATGACGACGAGGCGGCGCAGAATGTTCTTCTCGTAGATGGCTACCGTAGTCGTCTCGGCACCGAAATCAACGAGGGCACAGCCCGAGCGCTTTTCAGGGTCTGTCAGCAGATATCCCGAGAGCAGCAGGGGCGTAATGAAGACACCAGCCTCCTCGAGTTTAGCCCCGTGCAGACATTGGCGAATCTTTTCACATAGGTCGCGACGCGCTACTATATTCTGGTAGCAGCCTTCAATGCGGTCGGCCATTATGCCTACGGGCGACGTGGTGAGATGAGTGCCCACTCGATACTCCTGCGGCACGACGTCAAGAATCTCTGCATCAGGATATTGCTGGCTGCGGTTGTCTTTGTTGATATTTTCAATTATATCATCGCTTATTGCCACTTTGACATCAAGCTGGCGGCGTACGGTATTCGCCACTGTACGCAGCGACTGCCCGTTGACACCGACATAAACCTTGTTAACAAACACTTTCTGCCGTTCCTCGATACGCCTGATGATAGCGGCGACAGCCTGTATCGTCTTGTCAATATTATAGATTACGCCTTTGTGGATACTGTCAGGAGCCGTCTCCTTCTCGTAGCCGAGCACATGAAGGGTGCCGTCGGGCAGCTTCTGCCCGATCATGGCCCGTATGGACGACGAACCAAGTTCAACGGCGACGATGTTCTTTTCTGTTCCCATGATTATATGTCGTTTATCGTTATTCTATCTGTGGTCGTTACTGGCGGGTAGCTATGACCTGACCTTCAAACTTGAGATTTATAGTCTTGTAGATATTCCAGCCGGCCTTGCTGAGTCCTTCATCGTAGAACGTTGCCAGGCGCTGCAGCTTGTCGACGACTCTTGACGTGTCTCCCATGATGATGATATGGTTGGCTCCGACAGGCGTCAGCTCTATCTCACCATTTGCTGTGACGTGGATCTCTTGTATCTGTTCGGACCAGCGCGGGTCTGCCGTTATGATGCGAGCCATGTCTGAATAGAGGCGTCCCGCTGATGAGCGCGGCACATTCCCCGTCATGACAATAAGATCTAAGGTATGATGGCCGCGAGGCATCGTGCCGCCCTGATTATCGATATAGAAATCCTCGCCCGCTTGGTTGATGACGTGAAGGAGCGGTATGCGCGGGGTCACGCGTATAGCCACTTTATCATCTGCCGTAGCGTAGCACAAGGCCTTGTCTATATAAGGATTCTCTTCGAGCACCTTTTCAATAGCGGCCAGGTCTATCTCTGACAACTTCTCGCCCTCAGGGAATGTCTTATGCGTCACGAGCCACTCACGGATTTCATTCTCTCCGACAAAGCCTGTGTCGCGGTTGTCATCGATGATGATGTCAAGGCCCGTACACTCCTGTCCTTCAGCGGGACGGCTGAAAGTGACTATGGCGAACACAAGATATGCGGCAACGCCAAAGAGAATGAATATTTTCAACAGGGTCTTGAACATCGTGCGCTTTTAGTGATTGCTATTGGTTTCTGACTACTGTAATTCTATTGGTTGCTAACTATTTCAGCTATGGCGGAGGCATAATCGTCTAAATCACCGGCCCCGAGGGTGATGAGCACATCAAAGGAGGTCTCGCGCACCACATCGAGGACATCCGCCTTACGAATGAGGCGATGCTCCACGCCCGGCTTCAAGTTATCAAGTATGAGCTGGCTGGTGACACCTGGTATCGGTTGCTCACGCGCTGGATATATCTCTGTCAGTATGACCTCGTCGAGCTGCGAGAGAGCATCGGCGAACTCACGATAGAAGTCACGGGTACGGGTATAGAGGTGTGGCTGGAAGATGCCTACGATGCGTTTGCCCGGATAGACCTCGCGTATGCTCTTGATGCTCTGACGGATTTCCTCCGGGTGATGGGCATAGTCGCTGAGATAGGCTTTTGTGGCTGTGCGTACGTGGAAGTCAAAGCGGCGGTCTACGCCTCGGAACGAGGCCATCCCCCTGCGAATCTCCTCGCTGGTGGCTCCGGCGATCTGCGCCAGCGCCATGGCGGCGATGCCATTTTCTATATTGATGCCTACAGGTACGCCAAGACTGATGTCACTGATATTGCCTAACGGCGAGACGAGGTCGAAGCATATCTCACCTCCTCCGATACGGAGGTTTGCAGCGTGGAAATCACCTTCGTCGCGCGAATAGGTATATGTGGTCACGCCATCAACGGTATGTGGCTGCATCTCCAGTCCCGTGTGCAAGACCAAGAATCCTCCCGGTTTAATAAGCTCTGTATAATGGCGGAAGCTTTCGAGATAAGCCTCCTTGGTGCCATAGATATCGAGATGGTCAGGGTCAGTGGCTGTTATGACCGTGGCGTACGGAGCCAGCCAATGGAACGAGCGGTCGAACTCGTCAGCCTCGATAACGACATAGTCACTCTCAGGAGCAAGAATGTAGTTGGTGCCGTAGTTCTTTGTTATGCCGCCAAGGAAGGCATTGCAATCGAGATGGCTCTGATGCAGCACGTGGGCTGTCATGCTGCTGGTAGTCGTCTTGCCATGAGTCCCTGCCACACACAGGCCGCGAAGGGCGTGTGTCAGCGTGCCCAGTACCTGAGCCCGCTTCTGAATGTCGAAGTGATGAGCCAAGAAGTACTGTAGCTCGGTGTGCTCAGCAGGCACGGCAGGCGTGTATACCACGAGCGTGGCGGCCTCGTCGCGGAAGGCTTCCGGGATGAGGGTTGCGTCGTCGCTGTAGTGGATAGCTGCGCCTTCGGCCTCCAGCTCTCGAGTAAGAGGTGTCGGCGTCTTGTCGTAGCCAGCCACGGCCAAGCCTTTCTTGAGGTAGTAGCGGGCGATGGCACTCATGCCTATACCGCCTATTCCTATGAAATATACTGATTTATATTGCATTATTTTGTGTCCTGATTATGCCAGCGGTTATTCCCGGGTAGCAAGTTTTATAACCTCTTCCGCTATTATGCGAGCCGAATCGGGCAGAGCCATGGCCTTAGCCTTCTCGGCTACCTGTTTAAGGGTATGTATGTCTTTAGCTGTGGCGATGGCAAGGGACAAGAGCTGTTCGCGAGCGTCAGCATCGCTGACAAACAGGGCTGCGCCACGGTCGGCCAGGGCACGTGCGTTCTTTGTCTGATGATCCTCAGCCACGTTGGGCGACGGCACCAGAATTGAAGCCTTGCCGAGCAGGCAGAGTTCAGAGATACTGCTTGCCCCAGCCCTGCTGATGACGAGATCAGCAGCGCGGTAGGCCTCATCCATGTGGTTGATGAAATCCGTCACTTTAAGATTCTGCGGGCATCCGAGTTCCGAAAGTTGCTTCTTAATATCCTCGAAATAGTAGCCTCCTGTCTGCCACACTATATTCACACGGCTCTCGCTGATGAGCTTGAGCTGGCTGATTACACTGTCATTGATGGTTCGAGCGCCAAGACTGCCACCCACGATAAGAATCAGGGGGCGCACAGGGTCAAAGCCCAGTTTCTCAATGGCTTCGGCACGACTGAGCTTACACTCGAGCAGGGCTTGGCGCACGGGATTGCCAGTGAGCAAAATCTTCTCGGCAGGGAAGAAACGTTCCATACCTTCGTAGGCCACGCAGATGCGCTTGGCGGACTTGGCAAGCAGCTTATTGGTGACACCGGCATAGGAGTTCTGCTCTTGAATAAGAGTGGGCACGCCCATCTTTGCTGCCACATTCAACGTAGGACCGCTGGCGTAGCCGCCAACTCCGACAGCCACATCGGGCTGGAAATCCTTGATGATACGGCGAGCCATGCGGCGGCTCTTCATCAGCTTCCACAACACACTGATATTCTTGAGCAAGTGTGTACGGTCAAATCCAGCCACAGGCAGGCCTTTTATCTCATAGCCGGCAGCAGGCACCCGCTGCATCTCCATCCTATTTTCTGCTCCGACAAAGAGGATCTCCGTCTCGGGGCGCAATTCACGCAACGCACCAGCAATGCTTATGGCCGGGAAGATATGTCCTCCTGTGCCGCCACCGCTTATAATGACTTTAAGGGGTCTTTCCATGATTGACAACGACGCAGGGCTGAGAAGCCCTTATTTGCGCGCAAAATTAACAATTTATATTTAAAGTATGGCGCTTAGCCTGAACTTTTTCTATGAAAAAGTGTAAATAGGACATCTTGGGCCTAGTTTCTGGGCCTATGACGACATATTCTTTTCTGGTATCATGGATGCCGATCGGCTTATAGACAGCATCATGCCTATGTAAGCGCAGTTCACCATGATTGACGAACCGCCTCGGCTGACGAGAGGCAGCGGCTGCCCCGTGACGGGGAAGATACCTACGGCAACCATCATATTGATAATCGCTTGAGTTACTATAAGCAATGCCAGACCCATTATCAGGAAGGCGGGGAAATTCTTTTCGCAACGCCCTGCTATGCGTGCTGCCCTGTAGAGCAAAGCGATATATAGCAGCAAGACGAACAAGCCGCCTGCCAGCCCGAGTTCTTCAATGATAATAGCATAAATAAAATCTGAGTAAGCCTGCGGTAGGAAATCGCGCACCGAGGAGTTGCCCGGCCCGCAGCCCAAGATATTGCTTGAGGCAACAGCAATATGCGACTGCACAATCTGCGGGTTAGTCGTAAGGTCGAAATCCAAGGGGTCTTCGGCAAAACTGCTATGGTTGCGCACGCGGTGAGCCCAGGTCGGCAGACGCTTCAGCACAGGTACCTGCTCGAGTTTGGCAAGCGTCTCATCCGGAGTGAACCGGAGAATAGAATATCCCATCGAGCCGGCGATGGCCAAGATGCCTATCAGCGAGCCGAGATATTTCCACGGCACACCGCCTATGAACATCATCAGCAGGATAACCATGAAGGTCAGCATCGCCGTAGAGAGATTCTCGGATACGATGAGGCCGCAGATTACTATCGCAAATCCCATAATCCATTTGAAAGCAGAGGACGTCGCCCCGCGTTCGTCACGCATGACGCTGAGAATCCACGCCACGACGACAACGAGCGACCCCTTGGCTAACTCCGACGGCTGGAATGAGATGCCCCCGACGGACATCCAACGATTGGTGCCGTTCAGGCTTCCAGAGAAGAACACTGCGATAAGCAATATCACACTGATCAAAGGGCCAGCCGCCGCAATCCACCCGAAATAACGGCAGGGGATTCGGTGAACGACCCACGCCACGCCTACACCTACTACGAGGTAGGCCGTATGCATGAGCACAGGACTCCAATAAGCTCCTTTGTTGAAAGTCATATTGCTGGAGGCGCTGTAAACTTCCAAGATAGAGATTATGCAAAGGAAGAAAAGTACCATCCACAGTACTTTATCGCCCTCGAAGAGCGTGCTGAGATGCTCTGTACGTTCTTTTATGCTCATATCACTGCTGTTATTTTCATTATCTCTCAAGGTTTTTCGTATCACACACAGAGTGCCCCAAAGCAGAGCTAGAGAGCCCTGACTAAGGTCTTGAACTGCTCGCCGCGGTCCTCCATGTTCTTGAAGAGGTCAAAGCTGGCACAGCAGGGTGAGAGCAACACCGTGTCACCTGGCTGAGCCATGCCATAGCAGGCAGCGACGCAATCCTTCATCGAATGTACTTCGGCCACGGGCAGGCCCATGGGATCAAAGAAAGCGTGCAGTTTGCTGTTGTCCACGCCGAGGAAGACCAGTCCCTTGCACTTGCGAGCCACGAGGTCGCGTATCTGCTCGTAGTCGTTGCCCTTGTCGAGGCCTCCGAGGATAAGTATCGTGGGCTGTGTCATGCTCTCGAGGGCATACCAGCACGCATCTACGTTCGTGGCCTTGGAATCATTTATGAAAGTGATGCCATGCACTTTGCACACGAATTCCAGACGGTGTTCTACGCCTTCGAAGTCGCTGAGACTCTGGCGTATGACCTCGTTAGAGATGCCGCTGAGGTCAGCTGCGATACCTGCTGCGAGCGAGTTGTACATATTATGCTTACCCGTAAGTGCCAGATCCTCCTGCTCCATATTGAAAGGCGTAGGCCGCTCTATGACGTACTCGCCGTCGGCGATATAGCCTATCATCCCCGTCTTCTTCAGTATGCTGAAGGGGCACAGGCGGCTTTCGATATGATATTTCTCCAGCTCACGTGTGACGACCGGGTCCTCGTTCCAATAGATGAAGGCATCGTCCTTGGTCTGGTTCTGAATGATCCGCATCTTCGAATCGGTGTACTCCTGCATGGAATTATGGTAGCGGTCGAGATGGTCGGGCGTGATATTCAAGAGAATAGCGATATTTGCCCGGAAGTCATACATATTGTCGAGCTGGAAGCTGGAGAGTTCGATGACGTAGTATTCATGTGGTTCCTCAGCCACTTGCAGCGCCAGCGAGCGTCCGATGTTGCCAGCAAGTCCGACGTCGTAGCCGGCACTCTTGAAGATATGGTAGATGAGGCTGGTCGTCGTGGTCTTGCCGTTGGAGCCCGTGATGCAGATCATCTGTGACTTCGTGTAACGACCCGCAAACTCTATCTCTGAGATGATTGGTATTCCGGCGGCCTTGACCTTCACCACCATCGGTGCTGTGTCAGGGATTCCAGGACTCTTGATTATCTCATCAGCATTAAGGACCAAGGCCTCCGTGTGCTGTTGTTCTTCCCACGTTATGTGATGTTCGTCGAGCATCTGCTTGTAGTGGGGCTTGATAGAACCCATGTCCGTCACAAAGACATCGAAGCCCTCCTTCTTGGCGAGGACGGCAGCCCCTACTCCACTCTCAGCAGCTCCTAATATTACAATTCTTTTCATTATTATCTAATCTTTAATGTTACGATGGCGAGGGCACACATCATGATAGAAATAATCCAGAAGCGGGTCGTAACCTTTGACTCTAACCAGCAGCCCTTGGGCCAGTTGAACATGATCCTGAAATCTGAAGGTATCTGCTCGGGGCGTACGCGGAAGGCATCATGGATAGGCGCGCGCTTGAACACACGAAGCTTCAGACCCTTGCGGTTGCCATAGCGAGCATAATTCGTCTGAGCCAGCACGCTAACGCTCTCTATGAAGAAGATGAAGCAGATGAGGGGCAGCAGCAGTTCCTTGTGTATGATGATAGCTGTCACGGCAATGATGCCTCCGATGGCCAACGAGCCTGTGTCGCCCATGAAGACCTGCGCCGGATAAGCGTTGTACCATAGGAAACCGATGAGCGCCCCAACGAAAGCCATAAGAAACACTACAAGTTCCTCTGAGCCTGGGATATACATAATATTAAGATACGCCGCGAACTCAGTATGCGACGACACGTAGGCCAAGATGGCCAGGGCAAAACACATGATAGCTGAGTTGCCGGCGCACATCCCGTCCATGCCATCGTTCATGTTGGCTCCGTTGCTTACGGCCATGACGATGAAGATTGTGACCAAGACAAACAGCACCCAGCCAGCGGCACTCTTATAATTGCCAAGCCATGAGCAGGCTTCCGTGTAGCTAAGGTTGTTGTTTTTGACGAAAGGAATGGTGGTGAGGGTGCTCTTGACCGGCTCGCTTTTATGTACTATCTCCACGCCGTCATACTTCTGAATACTTACGTTCTCACGAATGACAGCGTCAGGGCTAAGCCAGAGCACCAGACCCACGACGAAGCCCAGCACGGCTTGGCCGGCCAGTTTAAATATGGGGCGGATGCCATCCTTGCTACGCGTCATCTTGGTATAATCATCCAGGAAGCCCAAGGCGCCCAACCACAGTGTCGTGCCGAGCATCAAGAGCATATAGATATTGCGCAGGCGCCCAAACAAGAGAGCCGGAACCACCGTAGCTACGATTATGATAATTCCGCCCATCGTTGGCACACCTTTTTTCTCTACTCCATACGGATCAATGCTGGCGTCGCGCTGCTGCTCGCTCAGGTTACGTCGCTTCATAAACTTAATGAACCACTCTCCAAACCAAGCAGAAATCATCAACGAAAGGACTAAGGTCAAGATGGCACGGAACGAGATATAGCTCCACATGTGGGAGCCAGGGATGCCAAAATCATTGAGATAACGAAAGAGATAGTAGAGCATACAGAATGATGAATGTAGAATGACTAATGATGAATGACGAGAGACGAATTAAAGGCCAAAGGCATCACGGACGACTTCGTGGTCATCGAAGTGATGTTTCACGCCTTGCACCTCCTGGTAGTCCTCGTGACCTTTACCGGCAATGAGTATGACATCGCCTGGCTGGGCCAGCATACAGGCCGTGCGGATAGCCTCGCGGCGGTCTACGATGCTCAGAACCTTACGCTTGTCGTCGGCCTCCGTTATGCCGGCAAGCATATCGTCGATGATAGCCTGCGGTTCCTCGAAGCGGGGATTGTCAGAAGTGATGATGACGCGGTCCGAAGCCCTCACTGCAGACTGTGCCATAAGCGGACGCTTGCCTTTGTCGCGGTTGCCGCCGGCTCCGCATACGGTGATGCACTGCCCGGGCTTGCGCAAGATTTCGTTGATGGTAGCGAGGACATTGTCGAGGGCGTCTGGCGTATGAGCGTAGTCGACAATGGCCGTCACACCCTGAGGAGAGCGAATCGTCTCGAACCGACCATTGACAGGCTTCAATGAGCTCAGACCTACCAGCACTTCCTCTGCGCTCTTACCCATACAGACGGCTGCACCGTAGACGGCCAGCAGGTTTGAGACGTTGAAGCGCCCGATGAACTGAACGCAGACCTCGCGACCACACACATTGAGCGTCATGCCCTCAAAACTCTCCTCGAGTATTCGGGCGTGGAAGTCTGCAACGCCGCGTACGGAATACGTACGCACGTCAGCCTTAGTGTTCTGCGTCATGAAAAGTCCATTCTTGTCGTCGGCATTAGTGACGGCAAAAGTGCCCTTTGGCAGGAGGTCGAAAAAGCCTTTCTTAGCATCGCGATAGGCCTCGAAAGTCTTGTGGTAGTCAAGATGGTCGCGGGTGAGGTTAGTGAAAATACCTCCTTTGAATATAAGGCCTCCTATGCGGTGCTGCGCTACGCTGTGCGAGCTCACCTCCATGAAGGCATAGCGGCATCCTTCGTCAGCCATTCGTCCGAGCAGCCGGTTTAGCGTAATCGGGTCAGGGGTGGTATGACTCGTGGGAATAGCCTCGTCATCGATATAGTTGCAGACAGTGGAGACAAGTCCGCACTTGTAACCGAAGCGGCGGAAGAGCTTGTAAAGCAGAGTGGCGATAGTCGTCTTGCCGTTGGTGCCGGTGACGCCTACGAGGTCGAGCTTCGTCGTAGGACGGCCGAAGAAGGCATGCGCCAGCGGACCTACAGCTGCTTCGCTGTCGTCTACCTGGACATAAGTAACGTTACCTATGCGTTGTTCTGGCAGCGACTGGCATACGACGGCCGCCGCACCAAGCTCGATAGCCTTGGGGATGAACGTATGACCGTCGACCTGCGTACCTGCCACGGCAACAAACAGTGCGCCCGCGCATATCTTACGCGAGTCTATCTGGATGTCCGTAATGTCTATGTCCACGGCGCCAATCACCTGGACGGGCTTTATGGCTGAAAGAATGTCTGAGAGTATCATAGTTGTATCTGTTTTTTTGTTCTTGCAATGTAGCCGTTCACTCTTTCGTCGAGAGCTGCAGACTGATGGTCTGGCCTTTCACGGCTTTGTTGCCGGGAGCTATGCTCTGGCTCTTGACACACCCTTGTCCGCCCACACGAACGCTGAGACCTTGAGCTTCGAGCAGCCGCACGGCATCACGCAGGCCCAGGCCTCGCACATCGGGCACGATGCCTTTCTCCGTCTGAGGCATCTCGGCAACCTTGGGTTGCTCGAAGACCGACGTGCTGTCAGCAGCCTCTGATGCTTCGCGGAAGACACCTTTGGCCATCACGAACTGCGCCAGCTCGCTGAAGACAGGCCCCGCCTGTGCGCCTCCGGAAGCGGGCAAGCCGCTCTTCTTGATGCAAACGACACATGAGTATTTGGGTTCCTCGCTGGGGTAGAAACCGGCGAAGCTCACCATATAGCGGGCTGGCGAGCCATGGTAGCTGCCATGCTCGTCGGCCACCTGGGCCGTGCCCGTCTTGCCGCAGACCTTAAACTGCTTGCAGCCTGCCTTCTTACCTAGACCGAGAGGGTCGTTGACCACACGCTCCAGTATGGCGTGAATATCGCGCAGCGTGCTGGGCTTGCAGATACGTTCCTTGACGGTAACTACGGGAAATTCCTTTAGCGTCTGGCCGTCGCGACGTATCTCGCGCACAAAACGCGGCTGCACCATGCGGCCGTTGTTGGCTATGGCGTTGTAGAACGCCACAGTATATATCGGGGGAATCTGAGTTTCGTAACCAATGCTCATCCAGGGCAGCGCCGTCTTGCTCCAGTTGGAGCCATCGGGTTTAGGCCGACGCACATAGGGTTTGCCGGCACCCGGGAAGGGCAAATCGAATGGCACGCCTACGCCCTCGCGATAGAGGCCGTCGACGTAGCGTTCTGGGTGGTCGTGGTAGTGCTCGTCGATGATACGACTCACGCCCACGTTCGACGAGAACATAAGGCACTCGTCTACAGAAATGGCACGGCCGTAGCCGCCTTTGCGCCAGTTGTGGTCCTTCATCACGCGGCCATGCATGAGCCACTGTCCGTTGCCCACGTCGACCATGTCGCCGCGTTTGACCATGCCGTCCTCGAGGGCGACCATCATCGAGGCGGTCTTGAATGTAGAGCCAGGCTCCCAGAGGTCGGTGATAGCGTTGTTCTTGACCTCAGCATAGACGCCAGGAGCCAGGCGCGTAAGGTTCACTATGGCCTTGATGTCTCCCGTCTGCACTTCCATAAGCACTACGACACCTATCTCCGCATTAATCTCCTTTAGCTTACGCTCGAGAATCTTCTCAGCGGCATCCTGCATGCCCACGTCAATGGTGGTAATCAGGTCGAGGCCGTTGACAGGCTCCACGTCGGTTTTGTCGAGCCATTGGCGGCGCACTTTCTCACGGTGCATCTTCCCGTTGATGCCCCGCAAGATGCTGTCGTAAGCCAGCTCGAGCCCATTACGGGCCGAGTCATTGGTGGTCATCAGCGAGCCTAGCGTTCGCGTTGCCATATTTCCATAAGGTTTCTGCCGCTGAGGTATTTCCTCGGCATAGAAGCCGGTCTTTATGCGCCCGTGACGCGCATAAGGCAGGCGCAGGCTCTCCTTATATTTAATATAGGAGACATTGTGTTTGATGGCCAGATTACGGCGTCCGCGACGCTTGCCCTCGAGCAACTTACTGCGAAACTCAGAGACGCTGATATCTGGGAACAGATGGTTAAGGCCTAAGCAGAAACTGTCGAGGTCGGCAGCGAAAGCGCTGTCGCGCCATACCTGAAGCTTACGCTCGGCAATGCTGTCGTTAGGGTCCTTGACGACGAAGTCCATGCGCAGCGTGTACACTGGCATGGAACCTACCATCAGCTGCCCGTCGGCCGAATAGATATTGCCGCGCACGGCAGGAATGTCATTCTGTTGCGTGGCCATGCGCTCGCGCACAGTCTCCCAGTACTTGTCGCGGAAAAACATCTCATACGCAGCCTTGCTGATGACGGCAAGGCCTGCCAACGTCATCAGTATGATTACGAAGAGATAGCGCGGTATGATTCGTTTGCTGTCGAAATTCATGTGCTGGGGAGGTCTGTCAGCGACCGACGGTTCAGTGTTGTTTGTAGATAATGTAGGGTGGTTCTTTAGCCGAGAGCAGCGTGCTGTCGCCGAAATTCTTTAGCAGACGCTCGAGACTGCTCTGACGAGTGCGCATCGTCAGTTCGGCATACTGGGTCAGAGCGTAGTTCTTCTTTTCTATCAGTTCCTTGCGCAAGGACTCTTCCTCAAGGATCTCTTGCTGAGAGGCATAGCGGTTGGTAATGTAGAAGAAAGTAAGCACTACAAGGAAGAGTATGAACCAGATTTGTCGGCGCAGGAAGCTGCCGATAAGGTAGTCACCGCCGAGAATCTGGCGCAACGTCACTTGAGGCAGGTCTTCAGCCGAGAAAAGGCGCCATCCAGAGCGCGACTCAGCCTCGGCCGATGTTTTATCCTCCGCCTCGTCGAGAGTGGCTTCGGGAACATCGTCGAGGGGCAGCTCGAAACTTATTGCCTCGGGAGCGTCAGCCTCAACGCCGACAACGTCAGCGCCGGCCTCTTTTGTAGCTTCAGTGTCGCCGTTCTTGTCTACGACAAGCTCGCGGCCGTCAGCAGGATCGATGCGGTCTGTCTTCATGCAATGTCACTATTAGGGTGTGCTCTCTGTGCAGAACCCACCTGACTCTGATAAGTTATACGTCGCGGATGCCGGTGCCTTCTACTCCTAAGTCTTCAACACCTCGTCCCGCATACGTTACGACAGTCCGGCCAGACATCAGTAGCTGTCTGCTCAGACATCCAAGCGCTCCGCTACTCTTAGCTTGGCGCTTCTGCTTCGTGGATTGGTTTCCAGCTCGTCGCTGGCAGGCGTGATGGGTTTGCCTACGGGCCGCAAGGGCGAGAGGGCATGGCCGAAGATGGCATCCTGTGTCGCTGTGCCATCGACAGAGCCAGACTTCATCACGTTCTTTACCAGGCGATCTTCGAGCGAGTGGTAGGAAATTACCACCAGCCTGCCTCCCGGGCGCAACACGTCAGTTGCTGCCTGAAGCATAGCACTGAGGGCATCCATCTCGTGGTTTACCTCGATGCGCAATGCCTGAAAGGCACGTGCCAGGTCTTTCTTCTCGTGCTCGCGCCCAAGAATAGGGCGGAAAAGCTCTGCGAGCTGACCCGTTGTGGTGATTGCCTGTCTCTCGCGAGCCTTTACCACGGCTTCGGCCAAACGACGAGCTTGCCGGAGCTCGCCATAAAGACGAAAGAGGCTTGTGAGCTGTTCTACTCCATAGGTTTGCAGCACATCAGCCGCCGTGAGACCTCCCTGCTGGTTCATTCGCATGTCCAGAGGAGCATCGCTGCGAAAGCTGAAACCGCGACTACCGTCGTCGAAATGGTGGCTCGAAACACCCAAGTCTGCCAATAAGCCATCGATTGCTTCGACGCCGTAGTAGCGCATCCAGTTCTTTAGGTAACGGAAATTAGAGCGGATAAGCGTCCATCGCTCTCCCAGACAGACGTCGTCGCGCTCTCTGGCGCAACGGGCGATAGCGTCTGCATCTTGGTCGAAGCTGAAAAGGCGTCCCTTGGGACCCAGTTGCTGCAGGATATGCCTGCTGTGGCCTCCACCGCCTAACGTCACGTCCACATACGTGCCATCTTGCCGGATTTTCAAGCCCTCCACTGAGGCGCTTAGTAGCACTGGAATGTGGTACGACTCCGTTTCCATGCCGCAAAAGTATAACATTTATTTTGTTCATGCAAACTTTTTCGAAAATATTTTTAAAAAAGTTTTAAAATGCTGTCATTTCCGATAGTTAGCACTTAAAGTAACACTTTAACTTTAAGACCAACCAACCCCTTCTTACGGAGCCCGCACCTTATATAGCCTCGTCCTTATAGACTGCTGAAAAGCAAAATCAGTTGAAGGGGCATTGACGAACTATCGGCCAGACAAGCTCTAAGACTTGCAGAGCAATAGCTTAACAGAAGTTCTGGTTGCCGCCCACCGAAAAGCG
>CAJOLI010000043.1 GCA_905235285.1 uncultured Bacteroidaceae bacterium | reverse complement strand
GTAAAAACAAAGGTAACAAAAAAGGTCGAGTTCCAAGCGAGGAACTCGACCTAAATTTGTATTGTGCTCAAAAAGTTTTAGCGGACAGCAATAATAAAATATGAAATATAAACCGTAAACCCTTAACCCTCTTTAATTGGTCGGCCCTTCGCCGCTCGCTGAAGTAACACTGCCTCCGTTTGGTATCGTTTGATTTGTGTTATTTCACCTTAATATACTTGCAGCCGTGGGTCGGGATGATGCACTTCATCTCGTCGGCACTGAGGTCTTTCTGGCGCCAGAGGTCGCGGACGGTCATGTTGGCCCCTACAATCCGGCTGATATCAAACGTTTTGTCCTCGGTGCCTACGTTGAAGATGCCGATGGCCTGACCGCCGTCGGCCAGCGGACGGGCCCACACCTCGATGTCGCCGTCCTTGCTGACGCGGTCGGCCTGCCTGCCCAGGATGTCCTGGTTGATGGCATTGACCTCGTTGTTGCAGAGGAGGCCGATGGTGAAGTCATCCATCTGTGCAATGTCACAACCGATGAGCATGTTTGAGGCAAGGAGAGTCCACAGCGTGATATGCGTGTACTGCTCGTCGGGCGTCAGGCGCGAGTCGCGCAGGTTGCTGCTCCACCCCACCTTGCCTACGATGAGCATGTCGGGGTCGTTCCAATGACCGGGTGCGGCGTAAGGTGCGAGGCCAGCCTGCTGGCGGAAGCCTATGTCGTACATCGAGCGCCACGTATCGGTAATGTCGCCTGTCGTACGCCAGCTGTTAGCATCGACGAAGGGCCCCCACTCCCACACCTTGGCCATTCCGTACTGGCAGAGGCTGTAGAAGATGTCGCGTGGCTGCTCGCGCAGGAATTTCTGCATCAGCAGGTAGGGACGGACGTATGAGGCGACGCCCTTGTCCTTCTCCTTGGCATGTTCACGGCCGTAGCCACACCAGTCGTACTTCAGGTAGTCGATGCCCCAAGAGTTGTAGGACTCGGCGTCCTGCTGCTCGTGGTCGATGGAGCCGAGGTAGCCGCCGCAGGTGTAGTCGCCGGGCGAGCTATAGATGCCGAACTTAAGGCCGCGCTCGTGCAGCCAGTCGCCAAGGGCTTTCATCGACGGGAACTTCTCGTTGACGGCTATGGTGCCGTCGGCGTTGCGCTCGGGAGCCTCCCAGCCGTCGTCGATATTCATATAGCAATAGCCATAGTCGGCCAAGCCCTTGTCTATCAGTGCCTGAGCTGAGGCCATTACCTTTTCCTGCGAGACGCTCAAAGCCCAGCAGTTCCATGAATTCCACCCCATGGGAGGCGTGAGAGCTATCATGCGAGGACCTACGCGCAGCGTGAACTCCTGCTCGGCACGGCCCTTGGCGTTCTCGGCCACGATGGTGAACGTGAGGTCGCACTCATGGTCGATAGCTCCGCTGAGCACGCCGTCGGCCTCTGTCAGCTTCAGACCTTCGGGAAGGTTGGCACAGCTGAATTTCATCGGGCGCTCACCCGATACGGGGAAGCGATAAATGACCGGCGACCCCGGGCGCACGCCGAAGAGCGGGGCTCCGTTGAAGCGGGGCGAAGCAGGTGCCTGCGGAGTGAGGATATATTTCAGCGGCAGGCGCTGGCTTATCTGCTTACCTGTTTTTGCGTCGGTGTAGGTTGCCGTGAGCAGGCAGGTCTTCGTCTTGTCGTATGGCACGCTGACACGCACGGGCTTGTCTTTCTTCACCGTCAGTTTCTTCGACAGTTTCGAGAGTACGGCACCGCCTTCGCGGTCTGTGACGCTAAGCTCGAGACAGCCGGTCTGCGCCTGAGGATATATATTCCGAAGCTCCACGTCGCAGTGAGAGCGCCCCTGGTTGACATCGGTGAAATGCATCGAGAGGCCGTCCATGGCGCTGGGGACACGCACTCGCAGCGGGGTATCGAAGAGTCCTCCGGGCTCACCGCCGTTGTACACGCGAATGGCCACGACGTTGTCCTCATCCCAGCGTATTCCGCCCGTCTTGAGGTCAACTGCATAGCTGCGCACGGCACTCCACGCCGATTTGTAGCCGCCCTGGTCGCCCGGCATAGCGCCCGTCTTGCCTATGAGACGGCCGTTGAGGTATGCCTCATCGGTATCGTCTGCTTTAGGCAGGTCGAAGATTACGAATTTAACCTGCTCCGGACCTTTCAGAAGACTGCTGGGGATGTTGATGTGAACGCGGTACCAGGCGTAACCATTGTTAATGACGTAGCCCTGGTCGTCCCAGTTGCGCGTCATGTCAATCTTGGCCCAGCCGGCATCGTCTGTCTCGGCCTTGGCCCAACTCATGTCATCGCCCTTATGGAAGAGAGCGTTGCTCACGCTCGGGCCCTGAGCCCACACGCCTACAGCCACTATGGCCGACAGCGCCAGAACAAATAGTCGTTTCATAGGTAAGGTAGTTATTAGTTGATAATTGTATTAATCTGCAAGTTTCAGGATTCACGGCTCAAATTTACAAGCATTATTTGAAACGGCCATCAATTCTCACAAATTATTTTGCACAACGCCTTCATTTTCTCAGCTTCCACAGAAAGTTACGTAACCTTCACCGTTACCTGTTCAGACCTTAGCAAGACAACGTGGGTGATTTTCTACGAAAGTGACCATGATAGCTTCGACGTCAACGGCGACGGTCAAGTCACCATTGCCGACGTCACGAAGCTGCAGATGATGCGAGCGATGTGGCGGCGAATGTTGAACTTGGCCGGGTCGTCAACGCCCGACGCCTGGCAGAACGACGGTGTGTGTGGCGATGCGACAAGGCCTATAAACCGAAGCGTCCGGTCGTGTAGGGAGATACGACCGGACGCTTTTGCGTGAACTGCTATGTTGTTAAACTTTCTCGAGCGCTTGACTGATGTCCTCGAGGATATCGTCTATGTGCTCAGTGCCTATGCTGAGGCGGATTGTGGAAGGAGTGATGTGCTGTTGCTCCAATTCCTCGGGCGAGAGTTGTGAGTGGGTTGTGGTGTAGGGGTGAATCACAAGACTCTTCACGTCGGCCACGTTTGCCAGGAGCGAGAAGATCTGCAGGGCATCGATGAAACGCCAGGCTTCTTCTTGTCCGCCTTTAATCTCGAAGGTGAAGATAGAGCCTCCGCCATTGGGGAAGTAGCGGTTGTAGAGAGCGTGGTCGGGGTGGTCTGACAAAGCGGGGTGATTGATGCGCGCCACCTTCGGGTGCTTTGCAAGGAAGTCGACGACCTTGAGGGCGTTCTCCACGTGACGCTCAACACGCAGGCTCAGGGTCTCTACGCCCTGCAGAAGGATGAAGGCGTTGAAGGGTGAGATTGTAGCGCCCGTATCGCGCAGGATCACCGCACGGATGCGAGTGACGTATGCTGCGGCACCTACTGCATCGGCAAATACGATGCCGTGGTACGAGGGATCGGGCTTTGCCAGCGTGGGGAACTTGTCAGGGTCTGACTTCCAGTCGAACTTACAGCCATCTACGATGACGCCGCCGAGGCTGCTGCCGTGGCCGCCGAGGAACTTAGTAGCGGAATGCACAACGATGTCTGCACCGTGCTCCAGCGGGCGGATGAGATAGGGTGTACCGAAGGTGTTGTCGACAATAAATGGTATGTTGTGGCGATGTGCCACCTCTGCGACGCCTTCAATGTCGAGCACGCCTGAGTTGGGATTGCCGAAGGTCTCGGCATAGACGGCCTTGGTGTTGGGCTGTATGGCAGCCTCAAGCGCTGCGAGGTCGTTGATCTTTATGATGGTGTTTGTGATGCCTTGGGTAGCCAGCGTGTGAGTAATCAGGTTGTAAGAGCCGCCATAGAGGTCGTCGGCCGCCACGATGTGGTCGCCCGCCTGAACGATGTTCTGCAGGGCGTAGGTGATAGCCGCTGCGCCGCTGGCCACAGCCAGACCGGCAACGCCGCCCTCAAGTGCTGCCACGCGGTCCTCGAAGACGCCTTGCGTGGAATTAGTCAGTCGGCCGTAGATGTTGCCGGCATCGCGCAGGCCGAAGCGGTCGGCAGCGTGCTGCGAATTGTGGAAGACATAGCTCGTGGTCTGATAGATAGGCACAGCGCGTGCATCGGTTGCGGGGTCGGCCTGCTCTTGGCCTACGTGTAGCTGAAGAGTCTCAAAGCGTAGTTTCTTGTCTGTTGCCATAGTTGTAATAGTGTTTAATGATTAATGATTAATGATTTCGGCTGCAAAGGTACGGATAAATGGAAATATCTTCCAAATTTCTTGCAATATTCAGAAGATACCACTATCTTTGCAGCGCAAGCTTCACAAATATTCTAAAGCAGTTTCTTGTAGAGGCAGAAATCAGAATAATATTCCAAGCATATGGCAGAAACATTAGATGAAATTGACATTCTCTTGCTGAAAACGTTGCAAAAGAATGCCAAATTAACCACAAAAGAGTTGGCCGAGGCCGTACATCTCACTCCGACGCCAGTGTTTGAGCGGCAAAAACGCCTCGAGCGACAAGGCTACATAAAGCGCTACATCGCCGTGCTCGACCCCGACAAACTGGGACAGAGCCTGCAGGTCTACTGCAAGGTGAAGCTCAAACAAATCAACCACGAAATCGCCGACAGCTTCACGCGCCGCATCTTGCGTATAGCTGAAGTGACGGAGTGTTACAACACGTCGGGCGCCTACGACTATTTATTAAAGGTACGCGCGCGAGACATGGCACATTACCACGAGTTCGTGCTCTCGAAGTTGGGCGATATAGATTACGTAGCTTCTATCGAGAGCACCTTCGTCATGAGCGAAGTGAAGCAGAGCTACGGGATTAATGTGTAAAAAAGGCTGACGGATTAACTTGTTAATCTGTTAACTTGTCAATCAGTTTCATCTCTTCGAGAACGGCGCAGGCTTCTTTGACAGACGTGACGCCGCGAATGAGCATCGAGCGACGGCCCTTAACCTCGTCGAGCTGGCAGTCGGCGGCATGAAGCGAGAAATATGCTATGCACTTCCCGAAGGCTTCTGACTGGAAGAAGGGCGAGTCGTCGTCCTTGACGAAATAGAGGCGTAGCCGTCCGTTCTTGAGCATGACGCGCTCGGCGCCGAAATATTTGCCCAGCCGTCTCAGACGCACGACTCGTATGAGCTCCTGAGCCGTCTCTGGGATAGGGCCGAAGCGGTCTTCGAGGCGGCGGCGGAAAGCCTCAATTGCCTCCTCCGTCTCTAAAGAGTCGAGTTCGCGATAGAGCAGCATCCGCTCTGCCGACCCCGGGACATAGCTCTCCGGCAGAGACATAGACATATCGCTCTCGAGCTGGCACTCGTCGACGAAGGCGTCGCCCGACGTCACCTCGCCCGTAGCGACCTGCTCGGCATAGAGCTCCTTGAACTCGTCGTTCTTCAGTTCCTTGACGGCTTCTGAGAGAATTTTCTGATACGTTTCATAGCCCAGGTCGGCTATGAAACCACTCTGCTCGGCCCCCAGGAGGTTGCCGGCACCGCGTATGTCTAGGTCCTGCATGGCGATGTGAATGCCTGAGCCCAGGTCTGAGAAGCTTTCGATGGCCTGCAGACGCCGTCGGCTGTCCTGGGGCAAGGCCGACAACGGAGGCGCCATGAGGTAGCAGAACGCCTTCTTGTTGGAGCGCCCCACGCGACCTCGCATCTGATGCAGGTCTGAAAGTCCGAAGTTGTGGGCACCACAAATGATGATAGTGTTGGCATTCGGGATATCGAGACCGCTCTCGATGATTGTCGTTGAGATGAGCACGTCGTAGTCGTAGGCAGCAAAAGCCATCATGATGCGCTCGAGTTCCTCAGGGTGCATCTGGCCGTGGCCCACAGCGACGCGTGCGTCAGGGACGTATTTGTGGACCAACTCCTCGAGCTCGTGAAGGCCGGCGATGCGGTTGTTGACGATGAAGACCTGGCCGCCACGACTCATCTCGAAACCTATAGCCTCGGCAATGACCTCGGGCGAGAACGTGTGTACCTCCGTCTGTATGGGATAGCGATTGGGCGGCGGCGTCTGAATGACGCTGAGGTCGCGGGCGCCCATGAGCGAGAACTGCAGCGTTCGAGGGATGGGCGTAGCCGTCAGCGTCAGCGTGTCGACATTGACCTTCATCTGGCGAAGCTTCTCTTTCGTGGCCACGCCGAATTTCTGTTCCTCATCAATTATCAGCAGTCCCAAGTCCTTGAACTTCACGCTCTTGCCAATGAGCTTGTGTGTACCTATGATGATGTCTATCTTACCTGCTGCCAGGTCGGCCAGCAACTCCTTAGTCTGCTTGGGCGTACGGGCTCGCGTGAGGTAATCGACACGTACGGGCAGGTCGCGAAGGCGGTCGGAGAAGGTGTGGTAGTGCTGAAACGCCAGCACCGTCGTGGGCACCATCACGGCCGTTTGTTTGCCATCGACAGCCGCCTTAAAAGCCGCACGAACGGCCACCTCCGTCTTGCCGAAGCCCACGTCGCCGCAGACGAGGCGGTCCATAGGACGCTGGCGTTCCATGTCGGCCTTGACATCGTTGGTAGCCTTCAGCTGGTCGGGAGTATCTTCGTAGAGGAAGCTCGCCTCGAGCTCGTGCTGCAGGTAGCTGTCGGGAGAGTATTTGAAGCCCTTCTCCTCGCGCCGACGGCTGTAGAGGCGAATCAGGTCGCGGGCGATGTCCTTGATTTTCGACTTCGTGCGCTCCTTCATGCGCTCCCAAGCCCCCGTGCCGAGGCGGCTGATGCGCGGAGGCTCGCCCTCTTTACCTTTGTATTTCGACACCTTATGAAGGGCGTGGATTGAGACGTAGACGACATCGTCGTGCTCATACGTGATCTTTATCATCTCCTGCATATGCCCGTCGGCCTGCGGCACACGCACGAGACCGCCGAAGCGCCCTATGCCGTGATCGACGTGAACGACGTAGTCGCCGACATCGAACTCGCGCAACTCCTTCAGCGAGAGGGCCACCTTGCCCGAGCGAGCCCGCTCGCTGCGCAGGTGATACTTATGGAAGCGGTCGAAGATCTGGTGGTCGGTGAAGAAGCAGACCTTCAGCACGTCGTCGGCAAAGCCGCCATGGAGGGTCTTTGAGACAGGTGTGAACGTGAGCCCTGTCCCCTGCTCTGCAAAGATTGCCTGCAGCCTGTCGGTCTGCTTGGCTGAGTCGGCAAAAATATATAATTTGTACCCACGCGCGAGATAGTCATTGAAGGTCGAGAATACGAGGTCGAAATTTTTATGAAAGATAGGCTGTGCCGAAGTCGGGAAGGCCAGCTCCGTACGTTTTGCCTTGCTGCCCATGTGCGAAGCCGTGGCTGCCGAGAGCTCGATGGTGCGGAAGGAGGCGAAGCCGCGCTCGAACGTCGGAGTGTCGATGAGCAGTACCCGCTTGTCTAAGGGTTTAGCATCTTCGCCGGCGCCCGAGAGTGAATCCTGACGACCTTGACTATGCTCTACTATCAGCGCCTGCTGCGAGAAGCCTTCTTCCCAAATATGCCCGATACGCTCGGCAACGTAGATTATGTCGCGGCTCACGACGACGGTGTCGGCCGGCAAGAGCTCCGACACGGGAATGAGGCCGGAGCTTTCAGCCGAGAGCTCGGGCACCAGGGTCACACTCTCCAAGCGGTCGCGGCTCAGCTGGCTGTCGACCTCGAAAGTGCGTATGGAATCCACTTCGTCGCCGAAGAAGTCTATGCGATAAGGGAGCTCATGAGAGTAGGAATATACATCGATGAGCGAACCGCGCACGGCAAACTGACCAGGCTCGTACACGTAGTCGGTACGATGGAAGCCGAAAGCCAACAAGGTCTGCTCTACGAACGAGAGGTCGACGCGCTCCCCCACCCTGACCTCGAGCGTCTGCTCGTCGAGCTGCCGCTTCGAGACGACACGCTCGGCCAAGGCCTCGGGATAAGTGACGATGAAAGTTCCGGAAGATGTCGCCGGCTGGTCGTCGGCACACAAGCCGTCAGACGCCTCACTCTCCCCCGACAGTGTGCTGTGGGCAAGCCTGGCGAGCACCTCCGTGCGCAAGATCTCGCTGGCGGCATCGCGCTGTCCGAACTTGACGGCGCGGCGGAACGACGAGGGAAAGAACAGCACGTGCTGCTCACCTAGGACCTGCGTCAGGTCGTGGTAGAAATAGCCCGCCTCGTCCTGATCGTCGAGGACAAAAAAGAAGAGGGGCGCAGCGGTGCCACAGGCCTCGGATGAAGGCTTGGAAGAGGCATAAGCGAGCGACGCAAAGACCATAGCTGAGGCGCTGCCTTGCAAACCAGTGAGCACGATGTTACGTTTGCGCTCATCGGTGAGCGCACGATGCAAAGCCCTGACCTGCGGATGGCGGGCGTAGAGCTTCTGGATTTCCTGTATCTGCATTTAAGGACTGAATTTCGACTACAAAGATAATGAAAGATTAAGTTACAAGTCTCAGGGGAAGGCGTTTTTTATTTCTTTCCCTGTTTTTTTATGCCCTGTGACTTCTGCTAATACGTTTTTTTCGCTGAAGAAGGGTTACATCCCGCACGGCTGTACTATTAATAGCAGACGAGCAACCACTAAACCCCATAAGATATGACACTAACGACAACACCGTCCATCGAAGGACACCCCATCCGCGAGTACAAAGGCGTAGTCACCGGCGAGACAATCATCGGCGCTAACGCCATAAAGGATTTCATGGCCGGCCTGACAGACTTCTTCGGCGGCCGCAGCAGCACCTACGAGAAAGTGCTCATCGAGGCCAAGGACATAGCCATGAAGGAGATGATGCAGCGAGCCCAGATGATGGGTGCCAACGCCATCGTAGGCATCGACATCGACTACGAGACCGTAGGCCAGTCGGGCTCGATGCTCATGGTGTCGACAAGCGGCACGGCCGTGGTTATCTGACAAGCCCCTGCCACGGCTCGCTCAGAGAGATAACTGGCCACCGTCCGACTTTTTCAATTTTTCAATAATTAGCGGCCGAAATATTTGGCGTTTCGGCCGCTTTGCTATACCTTTGCAGAAGAAAACCAAGCTTTGTACGCCATGCAAGCCGACAGCATCGTAATCATCCCCACTTACAACGAGCGCGAGAACATCGAAAACATCATTCGGGCGGTGACAGCGCTCAAGGAACATACGTTCAACATCCTTGTCATCGACGATGGCTCGCCCGACGGCACTGCCCAGATCGTCAAGGGTCTTATGGCTGGTGAGTTTGCCGACCGCCTGTTCCTCGTCGAGCGCGAGGGCAAATTAGGCCTGGGCACAGCCTATATCGCAGGCTTCCATTGGGCCCTCGACCATGGCTACGACTACATTTTCGAGATGGATGCTGACTTCAGCCACGCGCCAGCCGACCTGCCGCGCCTGCTCGCTGCCTGCCGCGACGAAGGCTACGACATGTCGATAGGCTCGCGCTATATCACGGGCGTCAACGTGGTCAACTGGCCCATGAGCCGAGTGCTGATGTCGTACTTCGCTTCGAAATACGTACGGCTGATTACGGGGCTCAAGATCCATGACACCACGGCCGGATTCGTCTGCTACCGCCGCAGCGTACTCGAGACTATAGACCTCGATGCCGTGCGCTTCAAGGGCTACGCCTTCCAGATAGAGATGAAGTTCACAGCCGTGAAGTGCGGATTCCGCGTAAAGGAAGTACCCGTAGTCTTTGTCAACCGCGAGCTGGGCACGAGCAAGATGTCGGGCGGTATCTTCTCGGAGGCCGCTTTCGGCGTTATGCGCCTGCGCTGGGACGGATGGTTCAAGCATTATCCAAAATATAAGCAATAACTCTCGAGCCAAGCCCTTGGAGACTCCTGCAAGAGCCTTCGAGGGTTTTATTTTGCACCGTTAATCTTTCTTTTACCCCCTAAGGGTTAAGCCATAAACCTTGGTTCAAGCAAAAAGCCTCAGGGTTTCTGACGAAAGGCTAAACCTATAAATTAAATATGCACGGGACCCTACTATTCAACGATGTCGTCTACGTCAGCGATGGTCTCATCCGCCGCGCCGACGTCCTTATTGAGGACGGGACAATTGTCAGCATTACCAACAAAGAGGAACTCACCTCACTCGAGGGCGTCGACGAGCTTCTGCTCCCTGGCGTCATCGACGATCACGTCCACAGCCGTGAGCCCGGGCTGACACACAAAGGCGACCTCACCACCGAGACACGGGCGGCAGCGGCCGGCGGCGTGACGTCCATCATGGACATGCCCAACGTAGTGCCGCAGACGACTTCGCTCGAGGCATTGGCCGAGCGACAGGCCCTGGGAACAGCGCATGCCTTCGTGAACTACGCCTTCCACTTCGGAGCCACAAACAGCAACGCTCATCTGCTGCGCCAATTGGACTCCACACGCGTTCCGGCCGTGAAACTTTTCATGGGCAGCTCCACCGGAGGAATGCTGGTAGACCACGGTCAGGCTCTGCACGACGTCTTCGAACTCTCGCCTCTGCCCATCATGGTCCACTGCGAGGACTCGGCCATCATTGCCGAGAATATGCGGAAAGCCAAAGAGCTATACGGCGACGACCCCGACGTGGTTCACCACGCGCAAATCCGCAGCCGCGAGGCCTGCCTCGCATCATCGCGGCTGGCCGTAGAGCTGGCCAAAGAGACAGGAGCACAACTGCATATAGCTCACGTGACGACAAAGGAAGAACTAAGCCTCATCTCGCAGCCCCCTCTCTTGCAAAGAGAGGAAGAAGGCTGCAGTCAACATCACTCTGAACCCCTCGTTGCAAGAGAGGGAGTGTCCGATAGGGCAAGGGTGACTCTTGAAGCCTGCCTTCCTCACCTCCTCTTCAGTTCTGACGACTATGCCCGGCTGGGAACACGCATCAAATGCAACCCTTCGGTGAAGACAACCGCCGACCGCGATGCCCTCCGCGCAGCACTCAGCGACGGCCGCATCTCGGTCGTAGCCACAGACCACGCGCCGCACCTCATCAGCGAGAAGCAAGGCGGCTGCGCACGCGCAGCCTCGGGAATACCTATGGTGCAGTTCTCACTCGTGGCCATGATGCAACTCGCAGAGGAAGGCATCATTAGCCTGACTCGCCTCGCCGAACTGATGTGCCACAATCCCGCACGCCTCTTCAAGATTGAAGGACGCGGTTTCATCCGCGAGGGCATGGCTGCCGACCTCGCCGTGGTCGAGCGCCAGCCTTGGAAACTCAGCGCCGCCGATGTCGTGAGCCGCTGTGGCTGGAGCCCACTCGAAGGGCGGCGCTTCGACTGGCGCGTAGCCCGGACCTACTGCAACGGCAGGCTCATATACGACAAAGGCGCGTTCGCCTCTGACAACGAACACGCCTGTGCACTGACGTTCAGCGCCCAGCGTTGAACGTTTTTCTTTTCCCTTTAAGATTCTATTCACTCATCTTCTCGGCATTCTCACGAGCCATTCGCACCCAGTCGCGAACGTAGGCATTGTTCTTGAAATAATCTGAGGCGAAGGTGATCATCTCCTCTATCTGAGGCGTCATATACGGATACGGCAGACCGCTCGTAGCTATCATGAATACGCCCGGACCGAGGACATCGTCCATGTGCTCTTTGATGAACGACGTCACTAACGCATCGTTCTGAGCGCCCAATTCCGCCGCCTCGCTGTTGAGCTGCGCCAGAATCTCGTCGTGGTCCTTGCCCTCCAGTATCATCTGGCTCTCGCGATGCGGCAGCTGGGCCAGCTGCTCGTCAATGACGCGCTTGCGACGAATGAAGCTGTAGAGAGTGTCGTTCAGCTCAGAGCCTGTAGCGCGATGGTCGCTATCCGTAATGATAATCTCCACGGGGCTACCGTCGAGCACTACGGGCATCACACTCTCGTCGCCAAGAAACAGACTTGCCATGACGACCGAGTCAACGGGAGCATCGAACGTGAAGCGACCGTGGATAACTCGTGCCGAATCAAGGACGGCCAACTCACCGTCGCGATAGATGCGCAGCGACATCATACGTCCCTCAAGAACGGGCAACGTCGTAGAACCCGTCACTGCAACTTTATCCTTACACGCGGCAACCACTAACACTGCAACCACAGCCGCCACAAGGGGCATGCCTGCAAACAGGCGCTTGAAACTAATCTTTATTGATTCCATTTATTCCTTTATTTGACTTGAATTTCTCATCGAGAGCTGAATGTACGATGTCGAATGTCTCGCGCATGAGCGCCCGCTCTGCATCAGTTCCATGGTCGCCGGGCTGGATAGGTCGGTGAATCGTCAGACGCAGCGGATGCCAATCTACGAAATTAAATCCTCGCGAGCGCGACAGCACTTCAAACGAGCCATTGATGGTCACGGGCAAGAGCGGCAGCTGGAGCTCATCAGCCAGCTGGAAAGCGCCGCGCTTGAACGGGCGCATGCCGCCGTCCCACGTGCGGGCACCTTCGGGGAAAACCACCAGCGAGACACCTTCGCGTAGCACCTCGCGAGCATGGTCGTGCGTTGCCTGAATAGCCTTGGGCCCTCCTCGCTGGTCAACAAAAATGAAGCCGGCGCTCTCGCACGCCTTGCCCACCAAGGGAATACGGCGCAGCTCGGACTTCATCATCCACTTGAAATGGCGATTCAGGAAACCATAGACGAGAAAGATATCAAAGGCCCCCTGATGGTTGGGCACGATGACGTAGCTCTGCAGGGCTGACATATTCTCGCGGCCCTCGACCTTCACGGGCAGAAGCAGCAAACGGATGAACGCTCGAGACCACAGCCTGCCGGGGTAGTAGCTCCACCACGAGGCATTGAACACCGTGCAGCCGATGATTACGGCCACAGCTGTCAACACCGTTATCAGCACCAACACCGGTGAGACCACCAACTGATATATGCGATAAAGCCACTTCATTCGCTATAAAATATCTTCTAATAATCTCTAATCCCTACTCCCTAATCTCTAATCCTTTTCCTTTTCCAATTCAGCAGGGATACGAAAGGCTGTATAAAGTTCGAGCACACAAGCTATTGCCAGCGCCACCACCCATTCGTTGCGACGGGCAAAACCGATGCGACAGACCTGCATAATCATAAAGCAGGCCGTGACCAGCAACGCCAACGCGCCCAGCAACTGCTGGCGGCGCAAGCGGCGCAGCGTGAAGTTGCGGCCCTCATAGCGCTGCAGCATTTGCAGGGGAGCAAACACAAGCGCGCCTACCGAAAAGGCCACCGTGGCCCACATCGGCTGCCACATGAAAGCGGCGGCGCCCAAGAGCATCAGTACGGCTGCTACTTGTTGAGAGCGAAGCTGTAAAGGCGATAGTTCGTTCATTTGAGTGTAAGGGGTTATTCGGTTGAGGCAGAATCTACGATTACGAAGACGTCCTCATCGGCACGCTTCATGAGATATTTCTCACGGGCCAGTTTCTCGACGGCCGCCGGGTCGCTCATCAGCGACTGCAGCCGTGAGGATTCCTCGTCGTACTGCTGCTGGTATTTGTCTATCTCTCTCTTGAGATTACTTATGTCAACGCGCCGATGGTAGCGCACAAGCAGGCTGTTCTCGTCAATCACTCCTATGATGAGCGCGAACAGCAGGAAAGCCACGACATACTTGTAGCGGCGGATATACTTATTCCAAAACGTCAGAAGATATCCCATAATTATGTTCCTTATTTTCTCGTTTCCTTCTTTTCTGGGGGCGAAGTTAACTAAAAGTTCAGAGTTTACAGCTTAAAGAGCAAAGATTTTTTAGTCAAAGCCGCTTTTTTCATTCATTTTTTGTAATTTTGCAGGCAAAAGGAGGCCTAAAAGCGGCTTTTAGCCCGTGACAAGCCGCCAAACATGCCGCCACAACTCCCGAGACAAACAACAATACACCTTTATCAACATGAGCGAATACATAGTTTCAGCGCGCAAGTACCGTCCCATGACCTTCGACACCGTCGTGGGACAAGCGGCCATTGCCACCACGCTGAAGAATGCCATCCGTGCAGACAAGCTCGCACATGCCTACCTCTTCTGCGGACCGCGAGGCGTAGGTAAGACGACCTGCGCACGCATCTTTGCCAAGACCATCAACTGCCTCAACCCGCGCCCCGACGGCGAAGCGTGCGGCGAGTGTGAGTCATGCGTAGCCTTCAACGAAGGGCGCTCGATGAACATCCACGAGCTTGATGCCGCCTCCAACAACTCGGTCGACGACATTCGCAGCCTCATAGAGCAGGTGCGCATACCGCCACAGATTGGGACGTACAAGGTGTTCATCATCGACGAGGTGCACATGCTCAGCACATCGGCCTTCAACGCCTTCCTCAAGACCCTCGAGGAGCCGCCGGCACATGCCATCTTCATCCTCGCCACGACAGAGAAGCACAAGATATTGCCCACGATTCTCTCGAGATGCCAGACCTACGACTTCCAACGCATGAGCGTAGCTGACATCGTCAGCCACCTGAGCGACGTGGCGCAGAAAGAGGGCTACACCTTCGAGCCTGCTGCGCTCAACGTCATTGCCCAGAAGGCTGACGGCGGCATGCGCGATGCCCTCTCGATCTTCGACCAAGTCGTCAGTTTCTCGGGCGGCAATATCACCTACACCCAGACGATTGCCAACCTCAACGTCCTCGACTACGAATACTACTTTCGCCTCATCGACTACCTGCTCGAGAAGAAGATTAGCGAGAGCCTCATGCTCTTCAACGAAGTGATCGGCAAGGGGTTCGACGGCGGACCGTTCATAAGCGGACTGGCCGCCCACTTGCGCGACCTGCTCGTCAGCCGCGATGCCGCAACGACACAGTTGCTCGAAGTCAGCGACGACCTACGCCAGCGCTACGCTGAGCAGGCTCAGCGCTGCAAGCCACAATGGCTCTATCGCGCCATACGCCTCTGCAACGACTGCGACCTGGCTTACCGCACCAGCCGCAACAAGCGGCTGCAGGTGGAGCTTACCCTCATAGAGGCCGCACAAGCCACCGACGACGAGCCTGCCGCGGGGCGCCGCCCTGCACATAGAATCCTAAAACCAATATTCAGCCTTCTGGCAGCAGCTGCTACGAAGGCTGACACTGGGGTCGCAGCGCAACCCCAGCAGGCCGCCACACAAACGCAGCAACAGGCTCCCGCAGCACAAGCCCAACAGCCTAAGCCTCAAGCCACGGCACCGACACCGACACCTATTCACTCGCTGCAGATGCCTGCCACACAAACGCAGCAACAGGCACAGCCTAAGCGAACCCTGAAAATATCAAGCCTCACGCCATCCATAGGGCATCACCTCCGCTCCAGTAATAACGGCACAGCCGACTCCGACGGACTTAAAGACAACAGCACAACCACTGGTGACGAGCAGCAGCAAGAAGCGAAAGCCTTCACTCAGACCGACTTAGAGCTACAGTGGCAGGCGTTCATCAACACACTGCCCATCGAAGAGACGGCCCTTGCACAGAACATGCGCATCATGACCCCGAAGCTCAAGGAAGGCACGGCAGAAGCTTCTGTCTGTGTCGACAACGAGGATGTCGCATTTATGATACAACGTATCCAACCGCAGTTGCTCCCCTTCCTGCAAAAGGCTTTGCGCAACAGCCTGATTACGCTCACAATAAACATCGCCGAACAGAATCAAGCGCCCACACGAGTCTACAACAAGCGCGAGCAACTGAAATATTTTTGCCAGCAGAACCCGGCTCTCATCAACCTCGGCAAAGACTTCAAACTCGAGTTGAGCTAAAGGGCAGTCAAACACACCCGGGTGAATCAGGCTACACATCCGGGTGAATCAGGCTACACACCCGGGTGAATTGGGCTACACACCCGGGTGAATCAGGCTACACACCCGGGTGCATCTGACAAAACGTATATTCATTGGTAAAAACACCAAATGCAAATCGTCAATAGCTTCATACCTTTCCGCACTTTCGCTGCCGTGAACATCTTCGGTCTTATCTTTGTCAGGCGAGGCAACAAGTTCACGGACGACGACCTGCGCCATGAGCTAATCCACACACGTCAGATGCGCGAACTGCTCTACGTGCCGTTCTACATCGTCTATGGCATAGAATGGCTGGTACGCCTCATCCAGTACAGGAAGCCACTACGCGCCTATCTCAACATCTCGTTCGAGCGCGAAGCCTACGTCCATCAGTCTGACACCGATTATCTGAAGACCCGCCGCCACTACGCCTGGCGGAAGTATCTATAGTTCAGAATATTGCCGGCACCTCAAAATGCAAAGCCTCGCCCGTCACCGGATGCACGAAATCAAGCGCTTCGGCGTGAAGATACAAGCGGCGGGACAGCAGGCCGTAGAGCCTGTCGCCTACGATGGACATTCCTAAACCTTCGGGCGATGCGGCATGCAAACGCAACTGATGCGTGCGCCCCGTCAGCGGATAAAAAGCTATACGCGTGACGGCCCGTTCCCGCACCTCGCCAGCCGCTTCTTCGTGCAGCCCTTCATTCCCAATCACCTCATACTGCGTCACAGCTTGTTTTCCATGCTCGCGATCTACTCGTTGGCGGGGCAGATAGTCGTAGTCCGCCACCAACGGGAGGCTGATGGTGCCGCTCTGCTCTGCCCGCTGCCAATGACCTTCGAGCAACGCAACATAACGCTTACGCACGTTCCTGCCTTCAAACATTTTTTGAAGCCAGCTGTAGCTCATCTGCGTCTTGGCCAGAATCATTAGTCCAGACGTGTCCTGGTCCAACCGATGTACGACGACCGGGCCGGCGATACCGGGCCAATGCCCCCGCGCCCACTGGCATACGTCTGGCAAGGGCGATTTGCCGGCAACGCTCAACCAGCCGGTCGGCTTTGCCACGACGGCCATCCACGCGTCTTCCCACACGACTTCCACGTCTCCTCCCAAGCGCTCATAGTGGCGGGCCGGGTCGGGCGCCACGGCGAGGCCCTTCAGCATAAACGAAAGAATAGGCTTGCACTTGCTGTTGCATGCTGGGTAGAAGACGCCCTGACGGCGATAGTTGCCGGCGAGGGGCGGGCCCCACCAGAACTCAGCCATAGCCAACGGCCGCAGGCCTGAGGCGAAAGCGGCGTTGAGCAACTTAGGACCACAACACTCACCTGCTCCTGACGGCGGCTTGCCGTCAAACATATCGGCAAGCGAGATACGTTCGCCACTACCGTTCGCCACAATGAACTGGCGGAAGAGCCAATCCTGTAATGCCTCGCTGCGCTGTCGGCGCTCTTCGCGGGCACGGCGGAGCGTGGCCTGCAGGTCAGCAAGATGCGCTTCTATAGCATTAACCTCTTCCGCGTGCAGCTGTTTTGCACGCTTTATCTCAGCCTTCTGGAACTGACTTTCACGCTCAAGTTGGAGCATCACCGGCCTGGCTTCAGGCGACGAGTCATCAAGCGCAGCACGCCTTTCCCCCCGGTTCTTCTTTCCTCGTTCATAGGCCATCTTAGCCTTCTCTACGGCCTCCTCACGCTGCCCGACGAGAGACCTAAGACGATTGTTTAGTATATCTATATGTTCTTGAAACCCAGTATTTTCAATATTTTTAGTTAAACTTACTATTTCAGCCTGCTCTTTTTGAAAGAAACATTCAGGTGAGAGGTAGTCGAAAACAGGCGGCACGAACCAAGGATGGGCGTAAGAGCCATTCAGCTGTCCGGAGTAAGCCGCCAGGAAACCGCCCTCAACCACCAGCACGCCATACATCTTACCCTCCACAGACAAGCCCTCGGCATCGAGATATTCCTGTACAAGACGTGCTGCACGCAGACACAGGGGATGTGGCGTGTAGCGGAAAGGATAAGTGAAAGCCTCGGGCAAGGCCACTCCGTCAGTGTCCAACGAGTGAAGATACGAGGGTCTGTCGGCCGTGAGCATTATCGTTGCGATATCTTGATTTGACTTTTTCTCGTGCAAAGATAAGCTCTCAAAGACATTCGAGCTTACATTTTGGCGGTTTAATTACATCATAAAATGTTTTTTGATGATAAAACATTACTCAGTCTTGCCAATACTTTGCGCTTTTATTGCTAATTTTGCAGGCAAATCTACACTTCAAATAATTTTCATACTACACTTATGATACAGAGATTCCTCAAGGTGAGCTACCGGATGTTCACCAATACAGCAGCCTCTCACAAGCTACTCTTCGAGACCGACGCCACGCGCCCCGTAGCCTTCGTCACCGGCATGGGCCTGATGATCGACGCCTTCGAAGAGAAGCTCTGCGCGCTGGCCGACGGCGAGACGTTTGACTTCACACTCCAACCCGCTGAGGCTTTCGGCGAGCGCGACGAGGATCTCATGCGCCCCGTTTCCCGCAAAGCCTTTGAGGTCAACGGCAAGTTCGACGACGAGCACATTTTCCCCGGCGCCGAGGTGCCGCTGATGGACGGCGAAGGCAACCATTTCTACGGCACCATCGTCAAGGTGACCGCCTCTGATGTCACCGTCGACCTCAACAATCCGCTTGCAGGCAAGGCACTGCAATTCACGGGCACCGTCCATGAAAATCGCGAAGCGACGCTCCAGGAGATTGAGCAGACGGCCAAGATCCTCAGCGGCGAGCACGGCGGATGCTGTGGCGGATGCTGCAGTTGCTCCGACGACAACGGCTGCTGCGACGACAAGAACGGTTGCGGTGGCTGTAAATGCTACCAGTGATGAGACTGGCAGGCATTTCTCAAGTATGAATCGGGAATAAGACATAAAACTCAAAAACACGCACCACACATGAACACGTTTGGCAATATCTTCCGACTGACGAGCTTCGGCGAGAGCCACGGAGCTGCAATAGGCGGCGTTGTCGATGGCTGCCCACCCGGCCTACACCTCGACCTAGACCTCATTCAGGCGGAGCTCGACCGCCGTCGGCCCGGCCAGAGCCGCCTGACGACGAGCCGCAACGAGGGCGACCGCGTAGAGCTGCTCTCCGGAATCATCGACAGCCGCGAATCGGAGTCCGTGAAGATTACCACGGGCACACCCATAGGCTTCATCGTGCGCAACGCCGACCACCACTCATCGGACTACGATGACCTGCGCGATGTTTTCCGCCCCTCACATGCCGACTACACCTATTTTGCAAAATACGGACTGCGAGACCATCGCGGAGGAGGGCGCTCATCGGCACGCGAGACCATCGCACGCGTAGTGGCCGGAGCCATCGCCAAGCAGGCCCTGAGCGAACTGGACATCGACGTGAAGGCATGGACGGCCCAGGTGGGCTCCATAGCCTGTGAGCGCGACTGGACTCGGCTCAACCTGAACCAGATTGACAGCTCGCCCGTGCGCTGCCCCGACCTGAGCGTAGCCCAACAGATGGAGGAGCTTATCCTCCGGGTGAAAAGCGAGGGCGACACGATTGGCGGCATCATAGCAGGCGTCATCACAGGCTGTCCGGCAGGCCTTGGCGAGCCCGTCTTCGGCAAGCTCCACGCCCAGCTCGGAGCTGCCATGCTCTCTATCAATGCCGTCAAGGGCTTTGAGTATGGCGACGGCTTCGCCAGCGTAAGCCAACGCGGCAGCCAGCAGGCCGACACCTTCAACCCCGACTTCACCACCGCCACCAACCATTCCGGCGGCATCCAGGGCGGCATAAGCAACGGCATGCCCATCACCTTCCGCGTAGCATTCAAGCCCGTAGCCACACTACTGCGGCCACAGGCCACGGTCGACATCCACGGCGAACCGACCACCATCAGCCCCCGAGGCCGCCACGATGCGTGCGTGCTGCCACGTGCCGTGCCCATCGTAGAGGCTATGGCAGCCATGGTCATACTGGATGCCTATCTGATGAGTCTGAAACTTAAACCATAAACATCACTACTGAGGAAATGTACACCTTTTCCATCGCCCTCGTAGCCCTCGTCCTGGGTTATCTCCTCTACGGAGTCTTTGTTGAAAAAGTTTTCGGCATCGAGCCCCAACGCACGACGCCCTCGTATCGCCTGACCGACGGCGTCGACTATATCCCGATGTCTACCTGGCGCGTCTATCTCATCCAATTCCTCAACATTGCAGGCACGGGGCCTATCTTCGGAGCCATCATGGGCATCCTCTTCGGCCCGGCGGCCTACATCTGGATTGTCTTCGGATGCATCTTCATGGGTGCTGTCCACGACTATCTCTGCGGCATGATATCCCTGCGGCAGGACGGAGCCTCACTGCCCGAGATGGTGGGCAACGAGCTCGGCGGCGCAGCCCGCCAGGGCATGCGCGGGCTGTCGCTGTTGCTGTTGGTGCTCGTAGGCACGGTGTTCGTGACTACGGCCTCCGGCCTCCTGGCCACGATGAGCAAAGGGGCGTTAGGCCTCGACATGAATGACTGGCACTGGGTGTGGATTGGACTTGTCTTCACCTACTGTATTCTGGCCACGCTTTTGCCTATCGATACGCTCATAGGCCGCCTCTACCCCGTCTTCGGAGCCGCACTGCTCATCATGGCCATCGGCGTGGCCTACGGTATCTTCACCCGTCAAGGCTGGGTTCCCGAGATAACAGACGGTCCGTTCGTCACTCATCACCCTAAAGGTCTGCCCATCTTCCCATTCCTCTGTATAACTATAGCCTGCGGAGCCATCAGCGGCTTCCACGCCACTCAGTCTCCACTCATGTCGCGCTGCCTCAAGAATGAGCGTCGAGGGCGCTTCGTCTTCTATGGCGCCATGATCACCGAGGGTATAGTAGCCCTCATCTGGGCGGCCGCGGCCATCAAGTTCGCGGCCGCACAATCGGTGCCGCCAGGGCATTACGTCGGCATGGAACCGTATTCTGCGCTCTCAGCCATCCTCTGCGCCGGAGGCCACAGCACCAACCCCTCGCTCCTGGTGAATCTTATCTGCAAGACATGGATGGGGCGCATCGGGGCCATCCTGGCCGTCCTTGGCGTAGTGGCAGCGCCCATCACCTCGGGCGACACGGCCTTCCGCTCGGCACGCCTCATCGCAGCCGACTTCCTGCATCTGAATCAGAAGAAGATAGCCAACCGACTCGTACTGGCAATCCCCATCTTCGTCATCAGCGGAGCCCTTGTATTCGTGGACTTCGACATCCTATGGCGCTACTTTGCATGGACCAACCAGACGCTCGCCACCTGCTTCCTCTGGACGGCTGCCGTTTGGCTCTGTCGCCACGACCGCAACGTCTGGATAGCGTTTATTCCAGCCGTTTTCATGACTGTCGTCATCACAAGCTATATCCTCGCCGCACCCGAAGGTTTCAACATGCCGCTCGACATAAGCCTCGGCACAGGCTTCGTCGCAGCCTCTGCCTTAGCTGTTTGGTTCCTACATTTCATCCATAATAAGCACTTAGAAGAATGAAGCACATACCAATCCTGCTTGCCGTCATCAGCATAGGCACAATCATGCTCGGCGGCTGTAAGACGGCAGCCAACTCAGCGACAGACAAGCAATCATTAACAAAAGACATAAAGGAAATGACAATCTACGATTTTACCGTCAAGGACAAGAAACAGAATGAGTTCAGCCTCGCCCAGTTCAAGGGTCAAGTCCTCCTCGTCGTCAACACCGCCAGCCGTTGCGGTTTCACGCCCCAGTACGAAGCCCTCGAAGCCATGTACGAACGCCTGCATGAGCGCGGCTTCGAAATACTGGACTTCCCCTGCAACCAGTTTGGCCAGCAGGCTCCCGGCACCGATGAGGAGATTACCCAGTTCTGTCAGCTCAACTACGGCACCCGGTTCCCCCAGTTCACCAAGGCCGACGTCAATGGCGAGAACGAGATGCCTCTCTACACGTGGCTCAAGGCTCAGAAAGGCTTCAGCGGCTTCGACGAGGGCGACAAGCTCACGCCCGTGCTCAACCAGATGCTGGCCAAGGCCGACCCTGACTTCGCCTCTAAGCCCGACATTAAATGGAACTTCACCAAATTCCTCATCGACCGTAAGGGCAACGTGGTCGCTCGCTTCGAGCCTACACACGACATGGCTGACGTGGAACATCAGGTGGAGGCTCTGCTATGATGGACAAGATAGAGACCTACCACTTCATGGTAGAACCCTTTCACGTGGATTTCACAGGGCACCTCTTCCTCGGGGTGCTCGGCAACCACCTGCTCAACGCCGCCGGCCGCCACTCTCACAACCGCGGATGGGGCATCGACCAACTCAACCAGACACACTTCACGTGGGTGCTCTCGCGACTGAGCATTGAGCTGGACCAGATGCCGGAGCAGTACGCAGAAGTCGAGGTGGAGACATGGGTAGAGAGCGTCATGAAGCTCTTCACCGAGCGTAACTTTCTCATCCGCAACTCCAAGGACGGGCGTATCTACGGCTATGCGCGCTCCATCTGGGCTATGATTGACACAGCCACGCGCCAGCCCTCAGACCTGCTCGCGCTGAAAGACGGCGACATCCTACGCTACGTCCTCACGCCCGACGAGAAGCAATGCCCCATCGCCAAGCACCGACCCGTGCGCCTCTCTGCAGCCGTGCAACCGGTCCGAACCATCGACACCTACTACAGCGACGTCGACATCAACGGACACATCAACTCCGTGAAGTATATCGAGCACATACTCGACCTCTTCCCGCAAAGCCAGTTTGAGCGACACGCCATACGCCGCTTCGAGATAGCCTACAAGGCCGAAGCCTACATGGGCGACACGCTGACGTTCGTCACAGAGCCCTCGACCGACACGCTGCCCGATAGAACTCCCGTCTCCACTCAGCTTGAGATCCGCAAGAACGCAGGCAGCGAGGCTCACCCACAAGGCGAGCCCATCGTAGCGGCAAAGGTCGTGTGGGAATAAGAAATCACTCCTCGAAATCGTAGCGATCGAGGAGCTTGCCACACTTCGAGCAGAACACTTCGTGGCGATAAATCACACCGCCGCAGTCGTTGCAGCGGTACGTGCGCTCTTCTTTCTTTTTTTCGTCGGTCATTATATTAGATTAGGAATTAAAGATTATTACTCACCACTACTTTACGCCCATCGAGGATGTACACGCCACGCGGCAGCTGCCGTGTGGCTTTTTTGTTTATACTCCTGCCTGAGAGATCATACAGCGCACGACTCCCTATGCGCGACGAACCGTCGGCACCGCCTGCGTGTGCGATGTCCCTTATCCCGTCGGGCAATGGTCGGCGCTGGTAGACGCGCACGTAGTCGAACATCGTCTCATACGTATATCCCGTATCGGCAGCCCGCGCCCACGAGCCGTCGCCTACGCTCTGGTTAAGAATGATGTAGAAGGGGTGGTCGAAGGGCCACTGGCCGTCGGACAGCTTGCTCTCGGAAGTCGAGCGGGCATACGAGCCTACGACACGCCCGTCCACGGTGAAGATAAGCAGGCTCTCCAGCCACTCCACGCCGTAGGTGTGCCACTCGCTTACGCTGACCGCCTCCGAGAAAGAACTCTGCGGGTTCGAGCGGTTGCCGAGGTTGTAGGTCCAGTTGGAGTGCACGGTGTGGTACGCTGTGTTCTTATCATCGATGGATTCGAAGATGTCTATCTCACCGGCCTTGGGCCAACCCTCGCAGGGCGGCTGTGGCATCATCCACGCTGCCGGGAAGTTGCCGCTGTGAAGGTTGGTGCGCAGACGCACCTCTACGCGGCCGTAGGTGAACGCAAACTGTCCCTGCGTCTCCATGGCGCCCGTGAGCATGGGCACGTCGTCTGCCGCACGGTCGGGGTTGGGTATGGCGCGACAGACGAGGCTGCCGTCCCTGATAAAGGCCACGTCGGGCGAACTGCTTATCCAGCGGTTCCACGTAGAGACGTAGCGCGTGCTCACGCGCCATTTACGGCTGTCGGGCCGGCTGCCATCGGCCTGGTCGAATTCGTCGGCGAAGACGAGCTCGTAGTCTGTCACCTCTACGTCGGAGGCCACGTAAAGCAGCACATCCACTATGATACCGCCGTTGGCGATGATGGAGTTAGCCTGGTCAACGCGCCCGCCAGGGTCGCTGCTGTCCCAGTCAATCTTCCAGCGCATGACGTACAGCCCCTCCTCAGCGTCGGCGGGCACGGTGAACTGCGGCGGCTGCACGGCATTGAGGTTATCAAGCGCCTGCCCGGCGCTGTTGTAGCGACGGCCGTCAATCGTCATGCCGCCAAAGCTCATCAGCTCGTTGCCGGCGCTGAGCTGCCCTTGCGGCCCAGGCTTCTCCACATCGAAGCGCCCGTTGCGGTTCCAGTCGACATAGACGTAGGTCTGCATCCACTGCCCACTGAAGACCACCGAAGGCACCACCATCTCGCCCGGATGCACGGTGAAGAACTGCGGCGTCAGGTCGGCATACATCACATAGCGGTTCGTCAGTGCTATAGACGTCGAGCCCAGTTGTACGGCCGCGAGCAGGCGGTCGTCACGTGTGCGGGCCGTAGAGCGGTCGTAGTTCACGGCATAGCTCTCTGTCGTCGGCACATCCTGCGCCGCGACCCCCGCAGCTATCAGGCATGAAACTATGAACAGTAACCTTTTCAGCATAGCAATCCTTTTGCAAAATCAATCCTTTGCGCCACAAAGATAAGACCTTATTCTCGTGCCACCAACTTTTCAGGCAGAAAAAAATGACTTTCCCTCTCTTTCACCAAACCACGTAAAAGAAAATATTGCTGTCCGCTAAAACTCAGATGCGCAATAATCATCGTCCGCATTGCCCTGAAACAGGTGTTGCGGAATCTTTCCTCAGTAAATTTGCCGAAATTTGCTGTCACGCTGTCACCGTCGTCGTAAGATGTTGGTTTCCTTATGAGTAGCGGTGACAGATGGGTGACAGATACCCCCTTTTGGTGACAGATAAACCCTCAAAAAGGGTGTTTTATCCAAAATGAGGTTGGATTCCAAATCAT
>CAJOLI010000042.1:18023-33904 GCA_905235285.1 uncultured Bacteroidaceae bacterium | reverse complement strand
CCCTTTTTGAGGGTTTATCTGTCACCAAAAGGGGGTATCTGTCACCCATCTGTCACCGCTACTCATAAGAAAACCAACATCTTACGACGGCGGTGACAGCGTGACAGCAAATTTCGGCAAATTTACGTGAAAAATAATCCGTATCACCTGTTTATGGGCAATGCGGACGATGATTATTGCGCATCTGAGTTTTAGCGGACAGCAATAAATTGCAATATTTAGCGGACAGCAATATAAAACAAATTGTTTTACTTCGTTTTGACAGGGTGTATGTGAGTAACAATGAAAGAGTCACTTACACTATTCCTAAGTGTTAGAGACATAACACATTGCAAGGAAAAGTGTAAGTGACGGTGAAAATCAAAGAAAAAAATACTGAGTCCACTCGAGAAAGCCTGTTATTAATCAGGCGTCACTCTACTGGGCTTATTTAGGCTGCTTGCCGATGTAGGCGAGTATGCCGCCGTCGACATAAAGGATGTGGCCGTTGACGGCGTTCGAGGCCTCGGAAGCGAGGAATACGGCGGGGCCGGTGAGCTCCTGCGGGTCGAGCCATCGGCCGGCCGGCGTCTTGGCGCAGATGAAGCTGTCGAAGGGATGACGGCTGCCGTCAGGCTGGCGCTCGCGCAGGGGCGCTGTCTGGGGCGTGGCGATGTAGCCCGGGCCGATGCCGTTGCATTGTATGTTGTATTCGCCGTACTCAGAGCAGATATTACGAGTGAGCATCTTCAGGCCGCCCTTGGCAGCAGCGTAGGCGCTGACGGTCTCGCGGCCCAGCTCGCTCATCATCGAGCAGATGTTGATGATCTTGCCGTGGCCCTTGGCTATCATGTCGGGCAGCACAGCCTTCGAGACGATGAAGGGAGCGTTGAGGTCGATGTCGATGACGCGGCGGAAGTCAGCAGCTTCCATCTCATGCATAGGCACGCGGCGGATGATGCCGGCATTGTTGACCAAGATGTCAATGGTGCCTACCTCTTCCTTGATTTTGGCTACCAAAGCCTGCACGGCGGGCTCGTCGGTAACGTCGCAGACGTAGCCGTGGACCTTGATGCCCTTCTCGGCGTAAGCCTTCAGGCCGCGGTCTACAAGTTCCTGGTTAATATCGTTGAAGCAAATGGTTGCGCCTTGCTCAGCGAACGCGCTGGCGATGGCGAAGCCGATGCCGTAGCTGGCGCCGGTGACGAGGGCTACCTTGCCCTCGAGAGAAAAGTTAAGATAGGGGTTCATAGATATAAATGTTAAATGGAAAATGATTTTTAAGCTTCTGCCTGCAAAGATAATAATTAAAGAAGAATGAAAAAAGCGGAAAGCAGATTTTTTTTACGTTTCACTTTCCTCTTTTCACTTAATTGCCTATCTTTGTGCGCAAAATGAGATATACAATGACTAAGCACACTCTTGCTGCAGCCCTTATAGCCTGCAGTCTCGTTTCTTGCGGTACTTCTTCGCGAGTAGTACGCCGTCAGGCCCAGCCCGACGTTGCCATCACACCTGCCGATGTCCATTCTTCCTTAGCTACAGCAGAGGTTGAGGCTCCCAAATCAAAGCGTAAAGTAGTGGAGCTCTCGCCACTCGAGCAGCAGTTGAGGTCTATCCTTGCCGACAGCCTCTTAGAGACGTCGCAGGTCGGCATTCATGCAGTGGACCTTACCAGTGGGCAGATACTGCTCAGCCACGGTGCGCGCCAACGTTTGCGACCTGCCTCGTCGGAAAAAGTCGTTACAGCCATAGCCGCTCTCGACCGTCTGGGCCCCGCTTACCTGCTGCAGACGCAGCTGCTCACGACGGCAGCCGTCAGCGGCAGCGTCCTGCAGGGCGACATATATATTAAAGGTGTCATGGACCCGCTGCTCAGCACGGCCGACGTAAGGTCGCTGGCCTCGCAGCTGCGCTCGGCAGGCATCACGCGCATCAACGGGCGTCTCGTCTCCGACGCTTCGTTCAAGGACAGCGACGAGCTGGGCTGGGGATGGTGCTGGGACGACGAGAACCCTACGCTGACGCCTCTGCTCTGCGGCGGCAAGCCGGGGCTGGCCAGTCAGCTCATGGCGGCGCTCAAGGCCAACGGCATCGCCGTAGCGCGCGGACAGTCGGTAGGCACGGCACCGTCTGGCGCTAGGGCCTTGGCAACGGTAGCACGTCCGCTGACGGCCGTTTTGCAACCGATGCTGAAAGAGAGTGACAACCTCTGTGCCGAAGCCGTCTTCTATCAGCTGGGGCGCACGCGCAAGCTGGCGGCAGCTGTCATCGACGACGTCATAGCCCGCGCCTACGCTGCCTTCCCATCGCCCGCAGGTAGTGCGGCCGTAGCCTCTACGATAGCCGATGGCAGCGGCCTCTCGCTCTACAACTATCAGACGCCCGAGACCTTCACGCGACTGCTCTCTTACGCCGCTTCGCGCCCCGACGCTATCCTGACGCCTCTGCTGCAGGCACTGCCAATAGCTTCGGTCGACGGCACGCTGAAGAAACGTATGGCAGGCACGGCCGCTGAGGCTAACGTGCGAGCCAAGACGGGTTCCGTAAGTGCCGTGTCGACGCTCGTGGGTTATACCACGCAACGCTCCACGGGCCACCTCATAGCCTTTGCCATCATGAATCAGGGCGTGCGCACGATGGCTGAAGGGCGCAGCTTCCAGGACCGCCTTTGTGCTGCACTCAGCGAATAAAGATGTAAACGCCATCGTCTAAGAGCTAATGATCCCAAACGAATACGCCAATTAATAGGTCCCACCATAAATGAAAAAGCCGGACAGCTTAGGAGAAACCTTTGCTGTCCGGCTTTTTTGTTGGAGAAAGTCTCGGCTTAGATGAGAAGAGCGCCTACGAGAGCAAGGATGGCGTAGAACTCAGGGAAAGCAGCGTAGATGAGGGTCTGAGTCATAACATTGTGACCCTGAGCCACACCCTGGATACCAGCTGCGCAAACCTTACCCTGACGGATAGCGGAGAGCATGCAACCCAAACCTACGAAAGCGCCGATACCGAAGACGAGGGCTCCGTCGGTAGCCACGCGGCCCATCAGCGAGAAGAAAGCCACGAAACCATAGATACCCTGTGTTGCGGGCAGACCCGTGAGGATCATGTAGGTGGCAGACTTGCCCGGATTGATTTTCAGACCGCCTTCAGCAGCCTGACCGGCGATGCTGGTGCCAAACGAACTTCCGATACCGGCCAGAATCAGCACCATGCCGAGGCCGAGATAACCTAATAAGAGATTAATGTCCATTGTGTAATTAATGATTTAATGATTTAATATTTAATGATTTTATTCGCTAATACTTACTCGCCTGCCTGAACGACATGCAGGGGAGCATATTCGGTTCCACTTCCTTCATAGTTGGAGTTCTTGAAGTACTCGACGAAGTTCAGACGCAACGGGTGGACGAAGGCACCGAGGCAACTCATGGCGATGTTCAGCGTGTGGCCGAAGAGGAGGATGAGTATGCATGGAATCCAACCCCACCAAGCGTCGCCTTTAGTCATCATAGCTAATTGGTTGAATACGCCGCCGAGCATTCCACCGGCGAGGCCGAGGGCGTAGATACGCACGTAGGAAAGGACGTCACCCAGCAGGCCGGAAGCCATGCCGTAGGTGTCCCACAAGCCTGCGCCGATGTTTATGAGCGGGTTGCGCTTGAGATTGTTAAGCAGGAAGATGCCCACCGCTGCAATACCGCCTACGACGTAGAAAGCTATTGCAGAGACATCGGTAGAGATGACCTTCATCCACTGCAGACCGTAGATGGCGATGAAGCCCACGATGAGCAGCAGCCATGACCAGTCGCGCAAGCTCTGCTTGAAACCGAAGAGCACAGTGTTCTTGATGGCCTTGACGGTCATAGCGATGATGAGGTGAACGACACCGATGGCGAGCGAGAGGAGCATCGTCTTGTCGTATACCGTATCGCCCACCTTACCCGTAATCATCAGGCCTTGAGCCCATTCAGGAAGGTTGAGCGTCGTCAGGTTCACACCGAAGAACGTGCCGAAGACAGCACCGAGGATTGTGGTGGCGATGCCGAGGGTGATGACGAGGTTCATCATGCCCTTCATGCTGGGCCCGAGCTTCTTCTTGAACAGGAAGCCGAGGAGCACGAGCACAAGGCCATAGCCCGCATCGGCGATACAGTAGGAGAAGAAGAGCGTGAAGAAGGGCGCCACTATAGGTGTGGGGTCAAACTCATTGTAGTCGGGCATGCCGTACATTCCTGTGAGCACCTCGTACATACGGGTGAACCAGTTGTTGCGCAAGAGGATGGGCACGTTGTCGCCCTTGACAGGGTCGCGCATCTCGTAGCATACGCCGCTGTCCTGCAGGAAGCTTTGAACCTGCTCAGCCTTCTGCACAGGCGTCCAGCCTTCGAGGATCATGACGGTGTCGTCGGCTGCAGAGGTCGTGTCGAGCTTAGCCTGGTCGAACTGGACGTGGCTGCGGAGGTCGGCCTCGTAAGCCTGCAGGTCGGAGAGATGCTCGGTGGCGAGGGTGTGAAGTTGCACCTCAGTCTCAGCATACTGAACCTTGAGGGCTTCCAGTTGCTCGCGGCAGGGCGTAGCTGTCATTGTGGGTGCTTCGACGCGGGTAGCGTCTTCCAACTGGCCGACAGTTCCCTTGGGAGCTATGACGACGAAGTTGCAGGCACCCTTTGTCTGGCTGATGACGAAAGTGTAGCGACCTTCGCTGTTCCACACGGCCTCTTGCTTGGCATAAGCCTTGGGCGTTGTGGTGAAGAACGTCATCTCGTAGCCAATGTCGCTGAGAGCACTGACTTCATTAAGCTCGAAGTCGCCCCACGGCTCCACGTGCTTAAGTACGTCGGCAAGGTGGTCGCATTCAGCCTGCAGTTGCTTCTGTTGACCCAACACCTGCTGGTAGCTGTCAAGAGCTGCTTCGCCCTGCGCAACTGACGTGGTGTTGCCAGAAGTTGTGGCCAGAGGTTTCAGCGCCTCAATGGCTGTTTGTACGTCCTTGACCTTATTGAGTTCTGCCTGAAGATGGGAGTCGGGAGCCACCGTACCCTCTTGTTGAGGCTGCACATGTACGACGCCCAATTTCTGCAACTCGGTGAGGAACTGCTCGTACTCACGATGGTAAACCAACGTGGTGAGCTTTTTCATCTTGGTAATCATGCGTCGCCTCCTTTCTGCATTTGTGCGCTCAGGGCTGCGGCTGTTGCAGCGGCATCGTCGGCATCGTCGATGCCGTTACCGTCATCGTCGCGCCGTTTCTCCTGAAGCGACTTCAGAATCTTCTGGCTGGACTTGGAGAGGTTCTCCTCGTCCTCCATGAATCGCTTAATCTTGCGCACCGCCTCCTGGAAGCCTGGAATCTGCACCTTCTCGAAGAGGTTCACCTTCTGCGTCGTCTTGCGGCGGGCATGGTCCAGCAGGTCTTGCTTGGCCACGGCGAACTCGCGCTCTACGGCCGTCTTGGCGAGGCCGTTAAGCAGGTTGATGCCGTCGAAGTACCACTTGGGGGCGCTGAAGATGCCGAAGGGCTTGGCCTCGAGCTTGATGTTGGTAAGGACGGGAACGCGCACGCCAGCAATCTTCTTAACATCCATCTCGACGTCTTTCAGCTCGACCAACGAGGCATCGAACTCGCCCCAGAGGGCGTACATGCGCTCGTAGCCGGCTATCTGCTCTTGCAGCTTAGCCTCCAATGCTGTGACCTCCTCCTTGCAGCGCTTCACCTCCAGACGCAGAGCGGTCTCCTTGTTTTTGATGATAGGCAAGGTCCGCTGACGCATTTTGAGTTGCTTCTCAATCTGCTGGAGCGATGTCTTATTGTATTGAAACTTGATAGCCATTTTATTAGTTGACGAGTTGACGAGTTCACACGTTGACGAGTTGTTTGTATTGACGTTTGACGAACAGCTGTTTACCAGGATGGTTGCAACTTGTCAACTCGTCAACTTGCGAACTTGTCAACTATTTCCAGTAAATATCGGTGAACTCCTTCTTGATGTTGACCTCCTCGAGCTTGAAGTACTTGCGGAAGAGGGCCCACGTGACATCGAGCATCTCGGTGGTGTCCACGTTGACGTCGATGGCGAGGATAGCTGTGGCGTAGTCCTTGGCAAAGTCGAGGCAGCGGTTGTCGTAGTCGGTGAGGTCGAAACCATTCTCGAGTTTGGTCTTGGCGTTGGCAGCATCGGAGTACAGACGGATAGCGGCGTTCATGACCTGCGAGTGGTCCTTGCGGGTCTTCTTGCCGGCTACGAGTTGCTTCAGACGCGAGAGCGAGCGGAAGGGGTCTACGATGACCTTACCCACATCAGAGTCGCGGCGCAGGTAGAGCTGACCCTCGGTGATGTAACCCGTGTTATCAGGCACGGCGTGCGTGATGTCGCCGCCTGAGAGCGTTGTCACGGCTATGATGGTGATGGAGCCGCCGCCGGCACTCTCGGGGAACTGTACGGCTTTCTCGTAGATCTTGGCCAGATCGGAATAGAGGGAGCCGGGCATGGAGTCCTTCGACGGAATCTGGTCCATGCGGTTGGAGACGATTGAGAGCGAGTCGGCGTAAGAGGTCATGTCGGTCAGCAAGACGAGCACCGTCTCGTGCTTCTCCACAGCGAAGTATTCGGCAGCAGCCAGTGCCATATCGGGGATGAGCAGACGCTCGACGGCGGGGTCTTCAGTCGTGTTCATGAACGAGATGATGCGGTCGAGGGCGCCGGCGTTGGAGAACGTGTTGCGGAAGAAGTAGTAGTCGTCGTTGGTCATACCCATACCGCCGAGGATAATCTTGTCGACCTTAGCGCGCAGGGCCACCATGGCCATGACCTCGTTGAAGGGCTGGTCGGGGTCGGCGAAGAAGGGAATCTTCTGGCCGGAGACGAGCGTGTTGTTAAGGTCGATACCTGCGATACCCGTAGCGATGAGTTCGCTGGGCTGCTTGCGGCGCACGGGGTTCACCGATGGTCCGCCGATTTCCACTTCTTTGCCTTCGATGGCCGGGCCGCCGTCGATAGGCTGTCCGTAGGCGTTGAAGAAGCGGCCGGCGAGCTGGTCGCTGACCTTGAGGGTCGGTGCCTTGCCGAGGAAGACGACCTCGGCGTTAGTGGGGATACCGCCTGTGCCTTCGAACACCTGCAGGGTGATGTCCTCACCCATAATCTTCACCACCTGAGCCAGCTTACCGTCGATGGTGGCCAGCTCGTCGTAGCCTACGCCCGTAGCCTTGAGCGAGCATGTAGCTTTTGTAATCTGGCTGATCTTTGTATAGATTTTCTGAAATGCTGTAGCCATAATGTTCAATTCATAATTGAAAATTCATAATTCATAATTATTGTATCTCGGGTAATTCATATTCATTCGACCAATTATGCATTGTGAATTGTGAATTATGAATTAATGAACTCCTCTATCTGACGTTTGAAGTCGTAGTACTCGTCGGTCTTGTACTTACAGTAGTTCCACTGCTTGCAGAGGTTGATGAGCTTGCGGAAGAAGTCTGTTGCATCAAGGAAGGTGTCGAACTGGAAGTCGTGCTCGCAGATGGTGGTTACCATGTTCAGGATTTCTTCCTGGCGCTCAAGTGGCGTCACGGCGTCGACCTCGTCGAAAGCATCCTGCTGGAGGATGACGTAGTCGATGACCTCAGACTTCCAGAATGTCACGTGGTAGTCTACGGGCACGCCATCGTCGCCGAGGATGTTTATCTGCTCGGCAATTTCCTTACCGCGCTGCATGCGGGTCTTAAGGGCCAGCACCTTAGGGATCCACTCTTCGTTGATGTGCTCCTTGATGTACTCGGCAAACTCGGGGTACTCGAGGTACTTGGAGTAGGAGTCGATGGGGTTGACGGCGGGGTAGCGCTTCTTATCGGCGCGTTCCTGCTCGAGGGCGTAGAAGCAGCGGGCCACCTTCTTGGTGCTCTCGGTGACGGGCTCCTTGAGGTTACCGCCGGCGGGCGACACCGTACCGATGAAGGTGATGGAACCCACTTCGCCGTTCTTCAGATATACGTAGCCGGCACGGCCGTAGAAGTTGGAAATCAAGGCTGAGAGGTCCATCGGGAAAGCATCGGGACCGGGGAGCTCCTCCATGCGGTTGGACATCTCACGCAGCGCCTGAGCCCAACGAGAGGTGGAGTCGGCCATCAGCAGCACGCGCAGACCCATGGAGCGGTAGTACTCGGCCATCGTCATGGCGGTGTAGACAGAAGCTTCACGGGCAGCCACAGGCATGTTCGACGTGTTGGCAATGATGATGGTGCGCTCCATCAGCTTGCGGCCTGTGTGCGGGTCTTCGAGTTCGGGGAACTCGGTGAAGATTTCCACGACCTCATTGGCGCGCTCACCGCAGGCAGCGATGATCACAATGTCGGCCTCGGCCTGCTTGGAGATAGCGTGCTGCAGCACCGTCTTACCCGTACCGAAGGGACCGGGGATGAAGCCTGTGCCGCCCTCGACGATGGGGTTAAAGGTATCGATGGTGCGCACGCTGGTCTCAAGGAGCTTGAAGGGACGGGGCTTTTCCTTGTAGTTGGTCATGGCGAACTTCACGGGCCAGTGCTGGATCATGTTGACGTCGAGGTCAGTGCCGTCCTCGAGGGTGAGGGTGGCGATGGTGTCTGTGACCTTGTACTTCCCGGCGGGAGCTATCTTCTTCACCGTGGCGGTGCCCTCCATCTGGAAGGGAGCCATAATCTTCAGGGGCTGGAAGTTCTCCTCGACCTTACCGAGCCAGCTGCTGCCCTCGACCTTATCACCTATCTTTGCGATGGGTTCAAAGTCCCAGAGGCGCTCGCGGTCTAGCGGGTCGGTGTACTGTCCGCGCTTTAGGAAGACGCCATCCATCTTGTCGAGGTCGTTCTGCAGACCGTCGAAGTTTTTACTGAGCATGCCTGGTGCGAGTTGCACTTCGAGCATGTGGCCTGTGAACTCGGCCGTGGCACCTACGCGCAGTCCGCGTGTGCTCTCGAAGACCTGCACGTAGACGTCCTGTCCGATGACCTTGATGACCTCGCTCATGAGGCGGTCGCCGCCCGTCGAGATATAGCAGATTTCACCCTGCTTCACCGGTCCGTCTACGCGGAGCGTTACCATGTTGGCGATAACGCCGCTAACTGTTCCTTTTGTCATAATAATAAGAGGACCCACACCCCTACTCCTCCCTTCTTCATACTCGCATTCGCTCGAAGAAGCGTCGCAAGCGCCGAGCGGTAGGGCGGGGAGTAGATACTTTTGCTATTTGGTTATTGTTTGTTTCATGTTTTGGAAGGTGACCACCCCCTCCCTACAAGGGAGGGCGAGGGGAGGGTCTACTATTTTCTGATAAACTCTTCGGGCACCTTGGCCTCGCTTCGCAAGTTCTCGATGATTTCGGTGAAGCGCTGGCGACCCTGTTCGGGGTCGAGAAGAGCCCATCGCTCGAGGATTTCGCTGCGTACGACGTAGGCGAAGAGGGTTGTGATGTCGAAGGGTTCAAAGAAAGTCTTCTCCTCGAGCCAGTTCCAGCGCAGTGCGTCTATCTGGCGCTCCTTATCGACGGGGTCGTTGGTCTCAGCCGCTTGCATGAGGTCTTTCATGTAGTCGAGCTCGGCGCTGAGGCCGAAGTCGGCTTGTCCGGCCTGCTTGAGTAGAGCTTCTACGACGGGGCCGTCGCCTTGCACGTAGTCGGTAAGGGTCCAGCCTTGCCGGCGTGCGATGAGTGCGGTAAGGATATTCAGGATGTTGAAGTTCAGGGTGTACCACTCCGCCATCATCGTGTTAGGGCACTGGCGTGCGTAGTTGTAGTAGGCGAGCAGTGCGGCGTCGCGCACAAACCAGCTCGTCTGCCCTGCGTGGGACTCATAGTCGCGCACGATGTCTGCCATGAAGGTGGGGAAGCCTTTGACGGTGCCTTCCGTCTGGCGTGCCTCCTCGATGAGCTGGTTGAGAGCTTCGCGGTCGTAGTTGCCGCGGGCATCTAACTCAGCCTCATTGCCGGCGAGCAACGCTGCCAGATTCTCGCTGTCGAAGCGCAGAAAGTAGCGCTCCATGAGCCGGGCATCTTGTGGCGCCAACATATCGGCCAGTTCCTCTTTCAGATGGAGGAGCGAGTACCGGGGCTGTGCGTCGGTGAGCTTGACCGTCGGCAGGCCTGCCATAAAGCAATAGTAGTTTGCCATATCTTGATAAATTCATAATTCATAATACATAATTGAGCTGCTACGGGATGCGATGTGCAACCAATTATGAATGGAGAATTATGCATTATTAAAACAGCATGTCGATTAGTTGGGGGCGCAGGAAGTTCTTGAAATAGCTCTCGAGCTCCTCGCTGCCGAAGTCTACGCGGTAGCTGCCGTCGGCCGGCTGCACGGTGAAGAGTGTCTGCTTGCCGTTGACTTTCTCGATCTTGACGCCCTTGTCAAGCAGCTGCTTGGCTTCCTTGGCGAAATAGGCCTTGAGGGCATCGGCCTGCTCGCTGCTGATGACGAGGTCTTGGGTCTTGGCCCACTGCGATGCTATTGCTACTGCAAACTGCCCGAGGAAGTTCTTGTCGTCGACAAGGCCCTTGACGCTCTGGCCTACAATCTTGTCGGTGACGACGTTGGCGATTTCGCTCTTGAGGGCATTCAAGGCTTGACCCGTGTAGAGCTTCAGCTCGCTGCGGGTGTTCTTGTCGAGCTCGGCAGCCGCTTTCTTCGACTGTTGCTCGATGGCTTCGGCCTGGGTGCGGGCATTGGCCACAATCTTGGCAGCCTCCTCCTGGGCTTTGGCTATAATCTGGGCGGCCTCTGCCTGCCCTTTTTCTACACCTTCGCGACGGATTTTGTCGGTGAGTTCTTGGATTCTTTCCATTATTATTATATTATTAATGTGTAGGTTGCTTAATTTCCCGCGCAAAAGTAATTATTATTTGTCGTGTTACAAAACTTTATCTTCATTTTTTACCTGAGCTTTTAGCATTATTGACAAAAGAGTCAGTCGAAAGGAAAAAAAGACAATATATTGTTATGTTATTATCAGATTTTTTTGTTTTTTTGACTCAGGAAAGCCTACCTTTGCAGCGTCATAGACTTGGCTGCCCGAGCTCTACTCGCTTCGTTACTGCGAAGGACTTTTCATTTACCAAACCATATTTTCACACATGAGACGACTATTTGTAAGCCTTATGGCTCTCTTCGCCCTCTCGGCAGCTCACGCGCAGTGGCAGCCACAGGGCAACAAAATCAAGACGCAGTGGGCCTCTCAGGTCAATCCTGCATGCCCGCTGCCAGAGTACCCGCGACCCATCATGGAGCGCTCTGAGTGGATGAACCTCAACGGCCTTTGGGATTATGCCATCCGCCCTGCCGGGCAGGTCTCTGCCGAGACTTTCGACGGTAAGATCCTCGTGCCCTTCGCCGTAGAGTCGAGCCTCTCGGGGGTGCAGAAGACCGTAGGCAAGGACAAGGAACTCTGGTACCACACCACGTTTGCCGTGCCAAAGAGTTGGAAGGGCCGCCGCGTATTGCTTCACTTCGGAGCTGTCGACTGGCGCTGCGAGGTCTATGTGAACGACATCAAGATCGGAGGGCATCAGGGAGGCCATGCCGCGTTCTCCTTCGACATCACGCCCTACCTCGCCGCCAGTGGCAAGCAGGCCTTGACTGTGAAGGTATGGGATCCCACCGACGACGGCTTTGGCGGTATAGGCAAGCAGCGCAATAAGCCTGAAGGTATATGGTACACGTCTGTGACAGGCATCTGGCAGACCGTATGGCTGGAGCCCGTCAATGCCAAGCATATCGCTCGGGTGACCCCTATCCCAGACATCGACAACAAGAAGCTCGTAGTAGAGACAAAGACCGTAGGCACGGATGCCGCTGACATCGTCAAGGTGACGCTACGCGAAGCAGGCACCGTCGTAGCCACCGGTCTGGCAGCTGCCGGGCAGAAGGTGGAGTTGGCTGTTAAGGATGCCAAGCTGTGGAGCCCCGACAGTCCCTTCCTTTATGATATGAGCGTCGAGCTGCTCAGCCAAGGGCGCCAGCTCGATGCAGTCAAGAGCTATGCTGCCATGCGCAAGATTTCCATCGGCCGCGACAACGACGGCATTATGCGCATGATGCTCAACAACAAGCCACTCTTCCAGCTCGGCCCGCTCGACCAGGGCTACTGGCCTGATGGACTCTATACGGCACCCACTGACGAGGCCCTTGTCTATGATATCAAGAAGACCAAGGACTTCGGCTTCAACATGATACGCAAGCACATGAAGGTAGAGAGCGACCGCTGGTTCACTCACTGCGACCGCCTCGGCATCCTCGTGTGGCAGGACCAGCCGATGTCCGACGAAGGACCGGGTTGGAAAAATCGCACCTATTGGGAAGGCAGCGATGAAGGCCGGCGCTCGCCGGAGTCGGAAGCCAACTATCGTGCCGAGTGGCAGGAAATCATAGAGCAGTTCCGTGCCTATCCCTGCGTCGTCGTCTGGACGCCCTTCAATGAGTCGTGGGGGCAGTTCAAGACCAAGGAGATAGCAGAATGGACCAAAAAGCTTGATCCCCAGCGCCTCGTTAACCCCGCCAGCGGAGGTAACCACCACCCGACGGGCGACATCCTCGACCTGCATAACTATCCCGGCCCCGACATGTACCTCTTCGATGCCACACGCGCCACAGTACTCGGCGAGTTCGGGGGACTCGGACTCCCGCTCGAAGGCCACCTCTGGCAGCCCGACCGCAACTGGGGCTACGTACAGTTCAAGAACAGCGACGAAATAACAGCCCGCTATGTCGAGAACATGCGCGCACTGAAGCCATTCATTGCCAGGGGCTTCGCCGCCGCCGTCTACACCCAGACCACCGACGTGGAGGGCGAAGTAAACGGACTCATGACCTACGACCGCCGTGTCATAAAGATAAAGGAAGATGCCGTACGGCAGGTCAATCAGGAAATCATATCATCATATTAACGGATATGTTAAGGGTGCAGGGTTGCACCCTTAAGTCTTTCGGGCAAAACTATTGGCCTCGTTTTTAATACATTATCATATATTGACATAATTGTTATTAGAATCATCCTAACGCAAAAGAGCGGCTATCCTCACGGACAGCCGCTCTTTCTGAAAAATCATTTACCTTATAAACTAACTAAATCTCTTCTTTGTGTTGAAAAACCGGATGACACGCCTCGCGGTCTGCCGGCCGGCTTTGGTTATTGGGCTTCGGAATCAGTTGAACTGAAGCGGGAACGTTCCCGTGGGGGGGAATTGATTGTTACTGTTGTTGCGCATTCCAAATCCCATCACTGCTGCAATAGCTGCTACTGCAAGCAGTACAATAGTCATTGCATTCATTTTTGTTATCCTTTAATTAAACAATCATATACCTGAGCCACAGAGGGCTCACGGAACTTTTACCTAATATCATGTCACTGGGGCTGTTCGTGAACCGCGCTCGGTTCGCCCCTCTTTTGATTTGCTGGTGCAAAGGTACGCGCTTTTGAGTGAACAGAGCTAATTTTTATGCTACAAAACACATAAAACCGCCCTTTCCTTGACTAACATCAAATAAAATATGCAGTAAAAACTGCTCAATAACATATTTTCGTGGGTGCAGCTTCGTTCCTCAAAATCTCAAGAAAACCTTAAAAATCTCTCAACTATAAATTAATGAAAAATTCGTGACTAATTAGTTAATTTGAACTATGAGCGACAGAAAGGCAGAATACCCGATTATGCAGGCATTCAGACATGAATCATATGCTCTTTCTGGTTTTACCGGACAGCAATGATAAATAATTCGTCATTCATCCATCGTTATTTGATTTTTTTTGTATCTTTGTAGCGCAGATACGTAGAAAATATATCATTAACAATGAATAGTTCCCGATTCACCATGCGATGTGTTTCACTTTTTATAGCTAACCTTACACTCCTTACGGCCGTATTGATGACCTCGCAGACGGCAGTAGCCCAGGCGTCTGCCTACAACACCGACCGCGGCTTCGTCCATCCCGGCGGCCTCCACACGCAGGCTGATTTCGACCGCGTCAAACAGCAGTTAGAGGCCGGCAACGCCCTCGTCAAGCAGGCTTACCAGCGCCTCACCACGGCCGCATACGCCCAGGCCACCGTACAGACCTACCCTGTAGAAGTCATCGTGCGCGGCGGAGGCAACGGCGAGAACTACATCAACGCCTGCCGCGGAGCTACCATGGCCTACCAGAACGCTCTTCGCTGGAAGATCGGTGGCAGCGAGGCTAATGCCAAGGCCGCCGTTAGCATCCTCATGGCATGGGCCAACACGACGAAGGACATCAGCGGCGACAGCAACTACGCCCTCGCCAGCGGCCTCTACGGATATCAGTTCGCACAAGCCGCCGAGCTCATGCGCGACTACGAAGGTTGGAAGGCCGAGGAGTTCGAGCAGTTTCAGCAGTGGATGCTCACCGTATGGTATCCTAAGGCCATAGGTTTCCTGCGCGGCCGCAACGGCACGTGGGAAAACGTTGGCAAATGGTGGCAGGCGCCCGGCCACTACTGGAGCAACTGGGGCCTCTGCAACGCCCTCTGCGTCGCTATGATAGGCATCCTCTGCGACGACGTCTTCCTCTATAACCAGGGCATGTCGTATTTCAAGTACGACCAATGTGGCACCTTCACGGACCCGCGCACCGCCGTACCCATTCAGAACAACGGACTCACAGAGTTCCTCGGCAACCTCGTCGTCACGACCTACCCTTCGGACCTTGAGACAGGAGCCTACGGACTGCTCGGACAGATGAACGAGAGCGGTCGCGACACGGGCCACTCCGCCATGGCCCTCGGCCTCGCCATCGATATAGCCAAGGTGGGGTGGAGCCAGGGCGACGACCTCTTTGCCTATATGGACCATCGCCTCGCCGCAGGCATAGAGTACGTAGCCGCACAGACGCAGAGCATCGCAGGGTTGCCGTGGGTCAACTACCACTACGGCTCCTCTGGCTACTACTATTCCGACTCCCGCGCCTGGCTCATGACAGGACCCGCCCTCGGCGCACAGATGCGCCCCTACTGGGGCTCCGTCATCGGCATCTACGAAGGCGTCAAAGGCGTGCGCATGCCCTTTTCGGAGGTGTCATACGCCAATATGGGCATTGACGGCGGCGGCGAGGGCGGCACTTCTGGCGGCTACGACCACCTCGGGTATTCAGTGCTCATGAACACACGCGAGCCTCAACTATGCCCTGCCGAACTAGTGCCTACAGAGCTTACGCCCTCCATCGAGTACAGCGGCTCGCTCAACGTCAACCTTATCCCCAGCCTCGCGCAGGAGCGCACGCGCGGGTCAGTTAAAGGTAAGGTCATCAGCCACAACGAACTTGGAGGGCTGGTGAACCCCTTCACAATAAATAATAACACGTGCGTGCCGGCTGGACAGACCCTGACGCTCATGCCCCAGCTGCCCGATGGCGAGGAGGACACGGGCCGTTGGCGGTGGAACACCGGCCAGACCACACGCGACATCACCGTGCCGTCGTCACGCAGCTACGTCTACCGCGTCACCTACACCAACGCACGAGGCGTTGAGAGCCAGCTCTGCTTCCCCATAGCAGCCGCAGGCGACTGCCGCCCCGACCGCCTCACGCCTATCGTGACCATCGCCGGACAGGTCGCGCAGCAGACCACTTCCGTCAACGTCCTCTATGGCCGCAGCGTCACTTTTGCCGCCCCTGCCTCGCGAGGCTGGGGGACATATAAATGGAGCACTGGCGCCACCACCGAGACCATCACGCGCAGCTTCACCGCCGACGCCAGCGTTAGCGTTGATTTCAAGAATCAGGGCGGAGCCGTCTCAACTGCCACCTTCGACGTCCACATTCTGCCCGCTGAGCCCTACGTCACCATCGCTGGTGCCCAGCCAGAGACTACCACCTCCGCCGTGGTTCCGGCTGGCACGCCCGTCACCCTCGGCC
>CAJOLI010000042.1:0-18012 GCA_905235285.1 uncultured Bacteroidaceae bacterium | reverse complement strand
CACGGCCGTCAAGCCTGCCGCCGTCACCTGGAGCAACGGCGCCACCGGCGCTACACTCACCATCGCCGACCCGCAGACGTCAACCACCTACAGCGCCACCTTCACCCTCGCCGGCACCGAGCACACCATCACCTTCCAGCTGTACGTAGCATCCGGCGAGACGACGCTCCTCGAGCCCGGCTGCTACCGCCTGCGTCACATCGATTCCGACCGCTATCTCACTGCCCATGGCAAGAGCCACCTCGTGACCTTCGAAACTCTCGACGAGGATGACGCCAATCAGATATGGTGGCTCGAGCGCTCTACCACATCAGCCCTGAAGTATGGCCTCGTAAGCCTCGCCGACCACGACAGCCTCCGCCTGGCTTCCACAGCCAAGCTGGCTACCGCTGCTTATTTCCCCTACTACTTCGAGCAAGCCATAGGCACAGAGCGCCTCGCACTACACTCGGGCACTACAGCCTCCAACACCAAGTACTGGGACGTCGATGACGCCGGAGCCGTGGTCACTTCACCCAACCTCGCCGCCTTCCCTTTCCAGCTCCTGCCTGCTTCTGATGCTGACGCCATACACTCCGTGGGCGCTCAAACGGTAAACGGTAAATGCTTAAACAGCAAATCTTATGACCTCGCCGGCCGCGAAGTACAAAGTCCATTGCAGAGCCAAGCGACGCAAGCCACGGGCACAAAATACAACGTTCCACGTTCCACGTTACTCATCCACGGCGGCAAAAAAATCCTCGTGAAGTAGGCTTTAACTCATATCGCCAAAACATCTGTCCCCCCAACAATAAAAATGTTATCATGCGGCAATCTTCATTTCTCACTTTTCACTTTTCACTTTTCATCTTCCTATTCCTGCCCCTTGGCCTGAATGCCCAGACGGATTACAGCCTCTACCGCATGGCAGGACCGTATGAGGTAGTGGCTCGCGACGGGGAATTTGCGCGCACGAAGGGCGGCAGCGAACGTGATATGTGGACTGCGTGGCAGGCGGCCCAAGCGGGGCTCCACGACAAGGCCCGCGAGATTATCGATGCCTACGCCACTACGCTGCAGCGCTTCGAGGGTCACGACGCACCGCTCTGCCTCATCCAGGCCTACTGGCTCTGCCGCGCCATGATTGAGGAGAGCGATCGACGCACGCCGGCCTGGGAGGCCATGGTGCGGCGCGCTGTCCTGCCCACGATAGATAAGTTTGAGGCCTACAGCCCGTATGCCAACGGCAACTGGGGAGCCATCGTCAACCGCTGCCGCATGGCCTGCGGTATCTTCCTCAACGACAGCACCGTCTACAGCGCTGCCATCGACTATTTCCTCCACGCCAATGACAACGGAGCGCTGCCGCATTATGTGGGCGCGACAGGGCAGTGCCAAGAGACTGGGCGCGACCAGGCTCACGCCCAGCTGGGCCTCGGTGCGCTGTGCGAGACGTGCGAGATGGCATGGCAGCAGGGCGACGACCTCTGGGGGGCCTTGGACAACCGTCTGATGCGTGGACTGGAGTATACGGCACGCTATAATATGGGCTACGACGTGCCCTTCGAGACGTGGACCGACTGCACGGGGCTCTACTGCGACTGGACCGAGCCGGGGGCGATGGCCCGAGGGCGGATACGTACAATCTACGATGCGGCCTACGACCATTACACACGCGTGAAACATCTGAAGATGCCATACACGAAACGACTGCTGCAGCTGCAGCGCAAGGCAGAGAAGAGCGGAAAGCTCAAACTCAACCCCGAGGCCAATGAGTTCAGAGTAGAGGGCGTCGATGAGGGGAAGAAGCTGCATCAAGTGTTCACCTACCCGGCGCCGGCTGGGGCTCCGCTGAAGTATGACTACGACGTCTTCGTGCAACCGCTGGGCTCCAAGGAATGGACGCGGGTGGACACGTATATGGCCCGAGTGAATGCTCCCGTGGCTGAGGCGGAAGGCGCAGGCCTCGACCTACCTGCGGGTACAGGGCATAAGGTGACGGAAATTTCCTACTGCGTCTTTGATTTCACGGGCGACGTCATGGTGCGTGTTGTCTCAAAGAACAGGAAGTTCAGTTCGGCACGCATCCGTCCCGACTACCGCGGCACGATAGCCAACGTTCAGAACGACTCCACGGTGCAGTTCCTGCTCTTCCAACCCGAGAATGTGAGCGTGGAACTCGACGGTGACATACGGCACAACCTGCTCGTGTTCACTTCCCGACCGCCCATCGGGCGCGATGAGGCTGAGCAGCAGGCGCGCTCTCAGGGCCGTGCCTTCCGCTACTACGGTCCTGGCTATTACGAAACGGAGAAGCGCATTCATGTGCCTTCAAATACTACGGTGTATGTCGACGGCGGGGCCTATCTCACAGGCACCTTTGCCATCGAAGATGCGGAGAATGTGAGCATACTGGGCCGCGGCATAGCACGGCCACAGGACGGCTTCGAGGGTTGCCACATCTATCGCTCGCGGAGCGTCGTCGTCGATGGCCTCGTCGTGAACACCTGCCCCATAGGCGAGAGCCGCCACGTGACGCTGCACGACGTCCGGAGCATCTCGCATCCAGGGTGGGGCGACGGCCTCAACGTCTTCGGCGGCTCCAGCGATATCCTCTTCGACCGCGTCTTCTGCCGCAACAGCGACGACTGCACCACGGTCTACGCTACACGTAAGGGCTTCAACGGCTCAGTGCGTAACGTGCGGATGCGCAACTCCACGCTGTGGGCCGACGTGGCACACCCCATCTTCATAGGCCTCCACGGCGCCGCCTCAGGCCCACATCCTGAGCTGCGCGACACTGTCGAGAACCTTGTCTACGAGAACCTCGACATCATCTGCCAGAGCGAGGCACAAGTCGACTACCAAGGTTGCATGGCCATCAATGCGGGCGATAACAACCTCGTGCGCAACATCACCTTCGACAACATACGCATCGAAGGCATCAACCGTGGCAGCATGCTCCACGTGAAGGTGGCCTACAACTCTAAGTATTGCGCCGCACCCGGCCTCGGCGTAGACGGAGTGACGTTCCGCAACATCCGCTACTACGGCCAGCAGCCATATCTCTCGGTTATCAACGGTTATGACGCTGAGCGTAAAGTCAAGGGCATCACCTTCGAAGGTCTGAAAATAAACGGGCATGCCATCTACGACGACATGCCTGGTAAGCCGCGTTGGTACTCCACCGCCGACCTCGTCCCCATCTTCGTGGGCAACCACGTCGAGGGGCTGGTGTTTAGGAAATAAAAACATGCCGTAGTGCATGATTTTCCCTTTTTCCTTTTTCTCTTTTCTCTTTTCTCCGTAACTTTGCAGCATCAACTTAAACAATACACATAAAAAACCGTGATACGTAAATTCGACTTCCTCATCATCGGTTCGGGCGTGGCCGGTATGAGCTATGCGCTCAAGGTGGCGCAGAGCGGCAAGGGCAAAGTGGCTCTTATCTGCAAGACAACAATTGACGAGGCCAACACCGACAAAGCTCAGGGTGGCGTGGCCAGTGTCACGAATCTCAAGGTGGATAATTTCGAGAAACACATCCACGACACGATGGTCGCCGGCGACTTCATCAGCGACCCGGCGGCCGTGGAGCAAGTGGTTCGCAACGCCCCCAAGGGCATTGCCGACCTTGTGCGCTGGGGCGTGGATTTCGATAGGAATGAGGACGGTGAGTTTGACCTGCACCGCGAGGGCGGCCACTCGGAGTTCCGAATCCTCCACCACGCCGACGACACGGGACATGCCATACAGCAGGGCCTCATCCGCGCCGTGCGGGCCGACAAGCGCATCACCGTGCTAGAGAACCACTTCGCCGTGGAAATCATCACGCAGCACCATCTCGGCCGTGAAGTCAACCGCCACATGACGGACATAGAGTGCTACGGAGCTTACGTCCTCGACCCCGATACGCAGAAGATTGATACCTTCCTCTCGCGTGTAACGCTCATGGCTACTGGAGGCACGGGCGCCGTCTACGCCACGACGACGAATCCCAACATCGCCACGGGCGACGGCATAGCCATGGTCTACCGCGCCAAAGGCATCGTCAAGGACATGGAGTTCGTGCAGTTCCACCCCACGGCGCTCTACAACCCGGCCGAGACGCATCCCGCCTACCTCATCACCGAGGCCATGCGCGGCTACGGCGGCATACTGCGATTGCCCAACGGCGAAGAGTTCATGCAGAAGTACGACAAGCGTCTCTCGCTGGCACCGCGCGACATCGTGGCCCGCGCCATAGACAAGGAGATGAAGATCCACGGCATCGACCACGTATGCCTCGACGTCACTCACAAGGATCCGGAGGAGACGAAGCACCACTTCCCCAACATTTACGCCAAGTGCCTCAGCATCGGCATCGACATCACAAAACAATATATCCCCGTCGTGCCCTGCGCACACTACATGTGCGGCGGCATCAAGGTGGACCTGAACGCCTGCTCTACGATACATAGGCTCTACGCCGTAGGCGAATGCTCGTGCACCGGGCTACATGGCGGCAACCGCCTGGCCAGCAACTCGCTCATTGAAGCAGTCGTCTACGCTGACAAAGCTGCAGAGCACTCGATAGCGCACATCGACGAATACTCGTTCAACGAGCAGATTCCCGAGTGGAACGACGAGGGCACGATGACCAACGAGGAGAAAGTGCTCATAGCCCAGGACATGCGCGAAGTGGGGCAGATCATGTCGAACTACGTCGGCATCGTGCGTTCCGACCTGCGCCTGCACCGCGCCTGGACGCGCCTCGATATTATCTATGAGGAGACCGAAGAGCTCTTCAAGCGTGTCAAGGCCTCGAAGGATATCTGCGAGCTCCGCAATATGGTCAACGTGGGCTACCTCATCACCCGCCAGGCCATCGAGCGCAAGGAGAGCCGCGGACTCCACTACACCGTAGACTACCCCAAGCACGCCTACGACCAGAAGTGACGTAGAGCCTTATTTTATTCCAATCTGGAAATTGTTGAGCTCATAAGCGCTGTTTAGGTGAAAAACATCACGTGCCATGCGGGTAAGGATGTTTGCAATGTATTTCAGGCCCTTCGACATCAAAGCAGCATTTATGCAAGCATCATTCTGCTCATTTGTCTTAACGAAAACGTTCCTCTGTCCATCAGTTTTGTATAGCTTAATAGAGGTGACACAACCATGAACCACTGATGAATATTGGACTTGATCTTTAGAACATGGCTGCTACGCGGCTGATGGCGGCGCAGAGGGCGTCGACCTCTTCGCGTGTGTTGTAGAGGGCGAAGCTGGCGCGCACGGTGCCTTCGATGCCGAGGCGGTGCATGAGGGGTTCGGCGCAGTGGTGGCCCGTGCGCACGGCTATGCCGAGGCGGTCGAGTAGGGTGCCGAGGTCGAGGTGGTGAATGTTGCCTACGAGGAACGAGATGACGGGCTCGTCGGCCGGGCCGAAGAGGCGCATGTCGGGAATCTGGCGCAGCTGTTGGAGGGCATACTGTGTCAGGTCGTGTTCGTGGGCCATGATGTCCTCGAAGCCTATGGCGCTGATGTAGTCGATGGCGCGTGCCAAGCCCGTAGTGGCGACGTAGTCGGGAGTGCCGGCCTCGAACTTATAGGGCAGTTCGTTCCAGGTCGTATGTTCGAAGCTTACCTTGCCTATCATCTCGCCGCCACCCATGTAGGGCGGCATCTGTTCGAGCAGTGCCTCCTTGCCGTAGAGCACGCCGATGCCTGTGGGGCCGTATATCTTGTGGCCGCTCAGGGCGAGGAAGTCGCAGTCGAACTTCTGGACATCGAGGGGCATGTGGGGTGCCGCCTGTGCCGCATCGACCATCACGGGTATGTCATGGGCGTGTGCTATGGCTATTATCTCCTTGAGAGGAGTCAGTGTGCCGAGGACGTTGGATGCTGCCGTGATGCTGACGAGGCGTGTTCGGCTGGTGAGGAGCCTGACGAAGGCTTCCATGTCGAGACGGCCGTCGTCGGTTATGGGGCATACCTTAATTATTATGCCCGCGCGCTCGCGTAGGAGTTGCCACGGCACGATGTTGGAGTGGTGCTCCATCTCGGTGATGACCACTTCGTCGCCCTCGCTCATGAAAGCTTGTCCGAACGACGAGGCGACGAGGTTGATGCTCTCCGTTGTGCCGCGTGTGAATATGACCTCGGCCGTAGAGCGGGCGCCAATGAAGCGTCGCACCGTCTCTCGGGCATGCTCCATTAGGTCTGTGGCCTGCTGCGAGAGGTAGTGTACGCCGCGGTGCACGTTGGCGTTGACGTTTAGGTACTCCTCGGTCATCGCATCGATGACGCTGCGCGGCTTCTGCGTCGTGGCAGCGTTGTCGAGGTAGACGAGCGGGTGGCCGTAGACCTCGCGCCCGAGGATGGGGAAATCTTTTCTTATATGTTGGATGTCAAGCATAATCAATCAAATAAACTTGGTTGACCGTCAGAAAGTTTGTAGCGGCTTCTTTCAAGGTGTTGGTAGGCGAGGTCGGTGGTCTCGCGTCCGCGTGGCGTGCGTTTGATGAAGCCCTCTTTGATGAGGAAGGGCTCGTAGACCTCCTCTACGGTGCCCGGGTCTTCGCCGATGGCTGTTGCTATGGTGCCTACGCCTACGGGTCCGCCTTTGAACTTATCGATGATGGCAAGCAGGATTTTGCGGTCGATGAGGTCAAGTCCGTGGCGGTCGATGTTGAGGGCTTCGAGTGCATAGCGTGCTATCTCGAGGTCGATGCGTCCGTTGCCCTTGACCTGTGCGAAGTCGCGTACGCGTCGCAGCAGTGCGTTGGCTATGCGTGGCGTACCTCGCGAGCGTCTTGCTATCTCGGCAGCAGCTTCGGTGTCTATGGGTTGCTCCAAGATTGATGCTGAGCGCAGCACGATGCCCTTAAGCGTGTCGGCATCGTAGTATTCGAGGTGCAGGTTGATGCCGAAGCGTGCGCGCAGAGGCGCCGTGAGCAGTCCGGAGCGCGTAGTGGCGCCAACGAGGGTGAAGGGGTTAAGGTCAATCTGAATGGAGCGTGCCGAAGGTCCGCGGTCGATCATGATGTCGATTCGGTAGTCCTCCATGGCTGAGTAGAGATATTCCTCTACTACGGGCGAGAGGCGGTGTATCTCGTCGATGAAGAGCACGTCGTGCGGCTCCAGCGAGGTGAGTATGCCGGCGAGGTCGCCGGGCTTGTCGAGCACGGGTCCGCTGGTAATCTTGAATCCTACGCCAAGTTCGTTGGCAATGATGTTTGAGAGCGTCGTCTTGCCCAGGCCGGGAGGGCCGTGCAGGAGTGTGTGGTCGAGCGGTTCGCCGCGGTAGCGTGCGGCCTCGACGAACACCTTGAGGTTGCTCACCTGTTTGTCTTGTCCGGCAAAATCCTCGAAGCGCAACGGGCGCAACGCCTGCTCGAAGTCGCGGTCGGAAGGCGCTCCTCCTCCCTGTCCCTCTCTCGTCTGGGTGGGAGCTTGATGTATCAAGCTATTAAGTTCCTGGTCCAATTATGAATTATGAATTTCAAATTATAAATCAGAGTTTTATTTCATCTAAGTTTATCAGTCCGTTGACTATGGCGTAGATGGTGAGTCCAGCGGGCGAGTGGATCTGCGTTTTGCGCGCTATGTTGCGGCGGTGTGTCATGACGGTGTTTGCCGAAATGAACATCTTCTCAGCAATCTCTTTGTTCGAGAGTCCGCGCACGACGTGGCAGATGACTTCTTTCTCGCGGTCCGACAGTTCGCCTGAGCTCTCGGCCTCGGTGCGGCCGTGGTTTGCGGCTGCGGTCGAGGCATCGGAGTCTTTGCCGGCCCGGCAGCGCACTTCGCGCTCCAGGGCGTGCACGGCTTCAGCGAAGAGGGTGTCCTCGAGGTGGCAATGTGTGAAGAGGTCCTCCTCCATAATGTATATGTCCATCAGGGTGTCGGCCAGCCGTTGTGTGTCGCTGTCGCTGGGGTAGTATTTTATGATTATTGACTTCAGCTCATGGCTGCTCTTGCTGAGTGTGGCGTGGTTGTCGTGGTGCTGGTGTGCGAGCTCCGAGTATCCTTCGTGGTTACTTGGCACCTTGCCGTCGAGCAGCAGCTGCACGTAGGTGTGTATGTGGGTGTTCTCGTAGTCCATGTGGCGCTGCACCTCGGCGGCATACTCGTCGTAGAACTTAAGGATGAGGAATGTTATCTGGTTCTTGGCCGAGCAGTCGATGGCCTCGATGAGCTTGCGGCGTATGGCGGGCAGCCGGAAGTCGATGAAATAGCTGTGGGAGCGTTGGAGGTAGCGCACCAGCTCCCTCACGCTGACTTCTTCGGCCAGCTCTTCTACGGGCAGGCGACCCTCGCTCTGGATGAAGTTGACTACGGCAAGGAACGTCGTCGTGTCGACGCCGCTGGCGGAGCAAGCCTCGCTGATGCTCTTGTCACCGAAGCCGAGCGAGACGCCGAAGCGAGAGATAACTTGCAGGAGGCGGTAGTCGTCGTGGATAAGGTCGCTCATCTGAGCGTTTTCTGTGAAAAGCATAGGTTTTGTGGCTTTGTTCTTCGTTTACGCGGGCAAAGATAATAAAAAGATTAGAGAAAAGAGAAAAGAGAAAAAATTAATTGGGGTTGCTTCGCTCAAAATCATTCAAAAATCAATTCGTAAAATCATTCAAACATAACTGAGAGATTTTTAAGATTGATTTTCTTTAGATTTTGAGGCCGAAGGCCGACCATTTTTAGAGAAAAGAGAATTAAAAGTTAAAAGGGCCTCTCCTAAATCCTCCCCTAAAGGGAAGGACTTCCGTAGCGGTACCCCCTTCCCTTTATTAAGGGGATTTAGGAGAGGCTGTAAAAAAGCCTGACCTCGGACGTGAGGTCAGGCTCTTATGCTTTGAGAAGCGTGGGGCGAAGCCAGGCGATTAACGTAAGTTCTCGGTGATGACCGTTTTGCCCTTGCGCTTCACCTGAATCTTTGCTGAGGAGGGCAGCTTCTGGGCGGCTACGCTGAGGGCATCGGTGCCTTTGACTTCATAGATAGCCGACTTCACATTGTTGTCGTACTTCGAGATGTCATCGTCGGTGACGATAGAGAACTCCTGCTTGTTGGCATCGACGACGAAGCCCTTGGCGCGGAAGGCGGTGGCGAAGAGACCGTTGATGGTCGTCTCGGCAACGAGGGCCTCAGCCTTCTCGGCTGTAGTGGCGCTGGAGGGGAGGTTTGTGTTCTGAAGGTTCCAGCTGTAGGTGTACGTCTTAGGACCATCGTCATCATCATCGTCTCCGCAGGCTGTGGCTACGAACGGCAGGGCTACTACGAGCAGGGCTGCCATGATTTTCCAAATGTTCTTCATCTTGTTTTGAACGTTTATGAGTTAGTAATTAATAATTTCTGCGGCAAAAGTAGGCATTTATATTAAAAGATGAAAGCGAAACGGGAAAAAATAAACAGAAATAAGTAAAAAAAAACAATTCGGCGCCATCGAAACCTAACCGTTGCGGACGATAATAGGTCTTAGGTATGTGCGGCGCGGGGGCGCGCCCTTCTCGGGATGCTCGGCAATTCACGCGGGTTGTTTGGCCAATTCACGCGGGTGGATTGGCGGATGCACCTGGCTTGTTCTGAGTAGGCTGTGCTCCGATGGTAGTCTATATATCCGTCCCACGTGGTATCGACGGACATCAACGACCTGCACATAGTCACACTCGCCGCGCCGCCATCATGCTTAGTATTCATTCTGAAGACCAGAACACGGCTCTTTTTGTTAATTATTCCAAAAGAATATATAGAATGTTCAAAAACAGCAGTATATTTGCATCGCTTTTCGCGCTGATGACGGCACCTGCGCCCGCTGCCACGGACTCGGAGCCACACCTGCCTGCAACCTCACACTCGTTGAGGAACTGACCACCATTACGCTCATCGACAACTGGTTTAACGCTGGGGCTGATGAGGTTTAGAGATATTGAATAATAAGCTAAAGACAATATAAAACGTTGAATACTGAAAAGATTTTATTTTCTGAATTAGGCGTCAAGGTCGAGCTCTCGACCTTCAATCCCGAAGGCAAGACAAAGGAGCAGCACGCCATCTTGCACGTGGAACCGCGGGGCGAACTCTTTGCCGGCCAGCTCCAATGCATCACACGTGCCGAACAGGCACTGCTGGCACTGCCGCAGTGCAAGGGGGCGCAGACCATCTTCAAACGTTACTTCCTCAGCGACGCCACCAACCAGCAGCCGCTCGTAAATATCGACAAGGACTGCTCCGTTTCGTGCATCCAGCAGCCGCCTCTCGACGGCTCGAAGGTAGCCGTGTGGCTCTATATGGTGTCTGGCATGGAGGTTGAGAACCACGACGGGCTCGTCATAGCATCGCACAACGGCTACAGCCACCTCTGGAAGATGGGCATGCACGAGCATGGCGGAGACAGCGCCTGTCAGACAGAGAGCCTGCTCACTGCATACGAGGAGACGCTGCAACGCTATGGCGCCACGCTGGCTGACAACTGCATACGCACGTGGTTCTACGTCCGCGATGTTGATACGCAATATGCCGGCATGGTCAAGGCGCGCCGCGAGAATTTCTCCCGGCAGGGACTGACCGAGAAGACTCACTATATCGCATCAACCGGCATAGGAGGTACACCAGCCGACACCCGCGCATTCGTTCAGATGGGCACTTACGCCCTCGTAGGCTTCCAGCCCGAACAGCAGCACTACCTCTATGCCCGCACACACTTGAACTCCACCTACGAATATGGGGTCACCTTCGAGCGCGGCACTCGCATCGACTATGGCGACCGACGCCACGCCTACATCAGCGGCACGGCATCAATCAACAACAAAGGCGAGGTGGTGCACGTCGGCGACATCGTACGTCAGACGCATCGCATGTGGGAGAATGTCGAAGCGCTGCTTGCCGAGGCTGGGACATCGTTTGCCGACGTTGCACAGATCATCGTCTATCTGCGCGACGTTGCCGACTACGATATTGTGAAGGCGCTGTTTGAAGAGCGCTTCCCTGAGACGCCCTTCGTCATTACCCTCGCTCCCGTCTGCCGGCCCACGTGGCTCATCGAGATGGAGTGCCTGGCCATCCGCAGTTGCAACAACCCTGATTTCCGCGATTTCTGATTGCCGTAGCCAGCTCCGCCTATGCCCACCTCTTTTACACTTGACAACGGCCTGCGCGTCGTGCTCGCTCCATCGGCCACAGATACCGTCTATGCCGGCATTGCCGTGGCTGCTGGCACGCGCCATGAGCTCGACAGCGAGAGCGGCATGGCACATTTCGTAGAGCACATGAGTTTTAAAGGTACCGAGCGCCTCACCTCCGTGCAGATACTCAACCGCATGGAAAGCGTGGGCGGCGACCTCAATGCCTACACAGGAAAGGAGGAGACGGTCTTCTACAGCATCTTCATGCGCGAGCACCTCCGGCGGGCGCTGCCCTTGCTACTCGACATCGTCTTTGGAAGCATCTTCCCACAGGCAGAGCTCGAAAAGGAGCGCGAGGTAGTCATCGACGAAATAGAGAGCTACCGCGACTCGCCGGCCGAGCTCATATACGATGATTTCGAGGCTCTCCTCTTCCCCGGACATTCCCTCGGACGTAACATCCTCGGCAACGCAGAGCGCCTCCGACAGTACACCTCTGCTGACCTCATCGCCTTCACGCGACGCCTCTACAGTCCCGCACGCGCCGTCCTCTTCGTCAAGGGGAACGTCAGCGAGGGTGAAATCCGAAAATATGCAGCCTCGTCACATTCCACACTAAGGGCTGCTTCTGATACCACTTGCGACGCACCTGGCTCTCCTTACGGCGTAAACACTCCATCCCTTGAAGGTCGGGTAGTGGGAGCCCCCGTTACTTATAAAAAATCCACTCATCAGGTCCACGTCATGCTGGGCGCACCTGCCTTCGCCCTCAGCGACCCGCGACACATAGGCCTCGCGCTACTATCGAACCTTCTCGGAGGGCCGGCCATGAACTCGCGACTCTCACTCGCTCTGCGCGAACGTTCGGGCCTCGTCTACACCGTCGAGAGTTCCCTCACACCTTATACCGACACGGGCGTATGGGCCGTATATTTCGGCTGCGATCACGCCGACGTAGGCCGTTGTCTGCGCCTCGTACGCCGCGAACTCTTGCGCCTCGTCGACAGGCCCCTCAGCCAGCGAGCCCTCGATGCCGCACGCAGGCAGCTGAAGGGGCAGATGGCCGTCGCGGCAGACAACTTCGAGAACGCCGCGTTGGCTATGGGCAAGCAATTCCTGCTCACAGGATGTGTCAAGACTCTCGCTGACCGATTTGCGCAGCTCGATGCCCTCACGCCCCACACACTACATAATATAGCGGCCCAGGTCTTCGACCCCGACCGCCTCACAACGCTCATCTACGAGTAGAGCCCACTTGAAACATATTATTGAGTGGACTCAACCAATAAGAACCGTAGGAAGGCTTTTTTCAATAGGTCTGTATCATATTACACCACACCATCCGCTAATCCCATAGCGGATTTTTTTGCTGTCACTGGCTTCACCGCGGTAAAACAATTGCTTTTACTGCGGAACGCTTGGGCGTGTGGTTTGGAAGACTTGGGCGTGTCAGCTACGTTTGCTCTTTTTGCTCTTCCCCTGTCTGCTCCTTGAGGGAGGTGATGTAGTCCTTGGGCAGCACGCCGAACTTGGCGCGGAAACATTTTGCGAAATAGGAGCTGGAGGTGAAGCCTACCTGGTCGGCCACTTCGATGATGCGGTGGCCTTGGCGCAGGAGCTGGGCGGCACGCTCGAGGCGTTGCGTCTTCATGTAGTCCACGGGTGTCATGTCCGTAAGAGCCTTTATCTTGCGGTAGAAGCTGCTGCGGCTCATGTTCATCTGCTCTGCGAGGATGTCTATTGAGAATTCCTCGTCGCGCATGTTGTGGCGGACGAGTTCCTGGAGGCGCTCCATGAATTGTATGTCCTGCTGGTTGAGGCCGAAGTCGGTGTTGCCGCTGACGGCTGCCTCTGCGCCGTCGACTTGACGCATGCGTTCGTAGAAGCGCTGTCGCATGCGCAGCAGACTGGTGATCTGCAGGTGTAACTGCTTCATCGAGAAGGGCTTCTCGAGGTATATGTCGGCGCCGCTCTGCATACCTTCGAGCTTGGCTTCTATGGTGGTCTTGGCGGTGAGCAGGATTACGGGCAGGTGAGAGTAGTTGATGTCGGACTTGAGATGGCGGCACAGCTCGTTGCCATCCATGCGGGGCATCATGACGTCCGAGACGATGACGTCCATGTCGTGGTGCTTGAGTACGTCGAGTGCCTCGACACCGTCGTGCGCTTTCATGACGTGGAACCAGCGGCGCAGACCCTCTGCTGTGGCTCGCAGCAGCTCGTCGTTGTCTTCTACAATGAGTATGCGGAACGCACGTTTTGTATCGATGGAATCGGCATTTTTTGCATCTTCGGCCTCGCCGGACAGTGTTTCTGTGAGTTCTTTAAGGTGTGAGGATTCGGTCTCGTCTAAGCGTATGGGCAGAGTTAGTGTGAAGTTCGAGCCTCCGCCTACGGAGTCGGCGTAGGTGATGTCGCCTCCGTGGGCTGTGGAGAGCATCTTAGCGTATGAGAGCCCGAGTCCTGTGCCGAGGTGAGCGGCTGTGGCATCACCGGCGATTTGGTAGTAGACGTCAAAGATGCGGTCGCGCTCAGCCGGCGGCACGCCTGGCCCGTCATCGATAACGGAGATGGCGAAGTGCTCGTCGGAGGTCTGGTCGAGGCGCAGAATCACTTCTGATTTAGCATACTTGAGGGCGTTGCCGAGCAGGTTCATGAGCACTTTCGACACTTTGTCTACGTCGAGCGAAGTGTGGATAGGCGTTTCGGGCAGCTGTAGCTGTAACGAGAGGCCCTGAACTTTCATCGGGTCCTTGAACTGGCGGTAGATGCCGTCGAGGAGTTGCGCCACGTCGCAGGGTGTGGTGTGTAGCTGTATGTTCTGTCCGTCCTCCACTTTCTGGAAGTCAAGCAGTTGGTTGGTGATGCCGAGCAGATAGTTGGTGTTGCGGCGTATGGCGTGCAGGTGGTTGCGGTCGTCGTCGGTGAGGTCGCTCTCCTCCATCTGCTCGAGTGGCAGGGTGATAAGGCTGAGAGGTGTGCGTATCTCATGTACGAGGTTTATGAAGAAGTTGATTTTCGACTGGAAGTTGTCCTTCTCCTGCCGTAGCTTGTACTCTTCCATCTGTGCCTCGTAGGTGCGTTGCAGTCGTCGCTTACCCCAGCGAAAGAGGATGTAGGCTATGATGGCGAGTGCGAGTGCGTAGGCGGCATAGGCCCATGTTGTGCGGTACCATGGCGGAAGGATGGTGATTTGCAGGCGTGCGTAGTGTGCTTTGTCTTCGTTGCCGGCTTGGCGGAGGATGAAGGTGTAGGTGCCTGGCGGCAAGTTGGAGTATGTGGCTTCGTGCCCTGCCGACCCTCGTGCCCAGGTTTTGTCGAAGCCATCCATGATGTACTCGTAGTGTATGTTGTTAGAGCCGCTGAAGTGAGGCGATGCGAAGTGCAAGGTGAAGTGGTTGTCGGCAAATGGCAGGCGTATGGCGTCGGTGACGTAGAGCGGGTGGTTGAGGCCGAGTCGCTGGAGCTCTGCCAGGCTGTTGTCGGTGTTTGGAAAGGTGATGTCGTTGATGTACACGAGTCGCTGCCCTGAGATAGTCCTGATGTGTGAAGGGTCGAGGCTTATGAGGTCGCTGCCAGCGCTGGCGAGTATGAAGTTGTCATCCGTGCGGCAGCTGGCGTTCCATGCGTTCTGCTCGTGGTTATCGAGTTGTATGACATCGAGCTCTAAGGTGCCGTCGGCGAGTATGCGTGCTACTCCGTTGGCGGTACCGAGCCACAGGTTGCCGGCGGCATCCTCCTGGATGTAGTAAATCTGCTCATGCTGCAGGGGCGAGTCGGCAGGTCCTATGCGCTCGAAGTCGTCGGTGCTGGGGCGGTAGCGGCAGAGGCCTCCGCCCTTAGTGGCCACCCATACGGTGCCGCGGCTATCGCAGGCTACGCTGGTGACGGCGTTGTTGGGCAGGGCGTGTGGGTTGGAGCTGTTGGCGTAGTAGACGATGAAGGATGGTGTGCCGCGTCGCTTGACGAGTAGTCCGTGGCCGTCGGTGGCTGCCCAGATGTTGCCGTCGTGGTCTTCGAGCAGGTCATTGAAGCGAGTCATGGAGCTTATCTCGGAGAAGAACATGAAGTGCTCCTGGCTGCGGTCGTAAAGGCGCAGGCCCCAGCTGGTGCCTACGTAGATGTCGCCGTTGCGTGTACGCAACAGGCTGGTGACTTCGTTAGATGCTATTGTGTAGGGGCGGTCAGCGGAGTAGGTGTGGTGGCGTAGCGCTCCGGAGCGCTTGTTGAAGATGTAGAGTCCGGCGTTTTGCGTACCTATCCATAGGTCATCGCCGTCCTCGAGTAGCGCGCCTACCTCCTCGATTGTGGCGGGTAGTTGTGCGGGCCGAGTGAAGGTTGCAGTGGCGGGGTCGCAGACGTAGAGGCCGCTCTCGGTGCCAGTCCAGAGCTGTCCGTCGGCTGTTGGGCAGATGGCGATAACACGGTTTTTCATGTTCTGGCTGCGCGAGGGTGCGGGCATCAATTCGAGGCCCTGTGGCAGCGCTGCCTGTATGTTGATGCCTCCGCGTTCGGTGAGAACCCATAATGTGCCGTCGTCTGAACTGACGAGGGCGTTTATGCAGTCGTCGCTCAGGGCGGTGTTGACCGAGGTTGGGTCGTCGATGCGCGTAAGCCTGCCGTCGTCCAAGGTGTAGGCGAAGAGGCCGTGGTCTGTGCCCATCAAGAGCTCTGCCTCGCGGGCCAAGAGATCACGAACGCATAGGGTGGCCGGTGCGTCGAGGGCTACGCGGTCGAGGCTGCCGGTCTCGCTGTTGAGGCGGAAGAGACCTTGGTCACAGCCAACGAAGAGGCGGCTGCCAACGTTTTCAACACACATCTTGCTCTTGTCGACGACGAAGCCGGGCACCTCGTATTGGTGCTGGAAGTGTCCCTCCTGGTTGTAGACGAGGAGTTGTCCGTCGAGCGAGATGAGGTAGACGAGGCCGTCGGTGCCGATGGTCATGTCGGAGATGAAGCCGTTGTGGCGGCTGTCCTGAGTGAGTGTGCCAGTGGCGGGGTCATAGAGGAATAATCCCTGTCCCTGCGTACATATCCAGATGATGCCGTTCTGCGTGCGTCCTATCTTTTCTACGGTGCTGCTTATGGGTACGCCGTAGCGCGTCTTAACCTCGAATCGTGAGAAAGAGTTGTCGGAGCGGCTGTAGACATAGAGGCCGAAGTCGCCCCCGAGCCATACGTTGCCGTCGTGTTCGAAGAGCGAGGTTATGAGGTCATTCTCAAAGACGGTGCCGTCGCTCACTATGTCGCGGAAGACGGTGTTGTGCAGGCCGTCGAAGCAGTTGAGGCCGTTGGCAGTCCCCAGCCACATGAAGCCATAGCTGTCCTGCAGGGCGCAGAGGACACGGTTGTCCGAGAGGCCGTCGGCAGTCATATAGCTCTTGAAGCCGTAGGGCGCGGCAGCCGTCGACAGCGTCAGCGTGAGTGCCGCCGCTGCTGCCATTATCCTTGCGTATATCTTAAGGTGCAGATGCGTGATCATACGTATGTCTGTCGTTTTTCCTCTGCAAAAGTAAACATTAAATTATAAGATGCGAAACGAAAAGCTGAAAAAATGAAGGCATAATTGCAGGCTGAGGGCCAGAAACGCTGATTTAGTACTTGGTTTTCCTTTTCTGACTTATTTTTTTTCTTCCATAGGCGCTAAAGAAATTACCTTTGCATTATAAAAGCATAATAAGCGCGAAATAGAAGCAAAATAAACGCATAGATGAAAAAAAATCTACTCATTCTTCTTATTGCAGCAGCGACTACGGCCGGCGCTCAGACGCTCTATCGGAACCCAGTCATCGACCTCAGTCTTCCCGACCCCACGGTGCTGCGTGTGGGTGATGTCTTTTATCTCTATTCTACCGAGGATATCCGCAACGTCCCCATTTATGCGTCGCGCAACCTGGTCAAGTGGCAGTTCATTGGTACCTGCTTCACCGAAAATACGCGGCCTAAGATGGTGCCCGGCGGCGGCATCTGGGCCCCCGACATCAATAGGATAGGCGACACGTTCGTGCTCTACTACTCCAAGAGCACATGGGGCGGCGAGTGGGAGTGCGGCATAGGCGTAGCCACGGCACGCTCGCCCCGCGGCCCGTTCACCGACCGTGGCAAGCTCTTCATCAGCAACGAGATAGACGTACAGAACAGTATCGACCCCTGCTATTTCGAGGAAGAGGACGGCCGCAAATACCTCTTCTGGGGCAGCTTCCGTGGTATCTACGCCATAGAGCTCAGCGACGACGGCCTCAGCGTGAAAGAGGGAGTCGAGAAGGTTCGCGTAGCGGGCACTCTCACCGAGGCCACGATGGTCGTCAAGCGCAACGGCTACTATTATCTCATCGGCTCTGCCGGCACCTGCTGCGAAGGTCTCAACAGCACCTACCGCCTCGTCGTGGCTCGTTCCGAAAGCCTCCTGGGCCCTTATGTCAACAAGTCTGGCAAAAAGGCTTTGGACAACAACTTTGAGCCACTGCTGAACAAGAGCTCGCGCGTCGTAGGTCCCGGCCACTGCTCTGAGATAGTGCAGGACGATGCCGGGCAGGACTGGATACTTTACCACGGCTTCGATGCCAGCGACCCCGACGGCGGCCGCAAGGTATATATGGATCCCATCTACTGGGTTGGCGGCTGGCCTTCCATCCACAACCGCATACCTTCGGCCGAGGCTGAGGCTCCCCTCTTCGGCGATGCTGTAGACGTCGATGACCTGCCCAAGGAGGCTGAAGGCTTCATCGTGAAGCCCCGCAGCGTGCGCGACAGCTTCAACATCCGCTCGACCAGAGATAGGTCAACGTTCCGTTGGAAACTGGTTAACTTGCACGGAAAAGTCCTTAAGCAAGGCAAGGCAAGCAACGAAGCGCGCGTCAGCGTGACTGATGTTCCCGAAGGTATGTACATATTGGATATCAAGGGCAAGAAAGGACATACGAGCCAGAAAATAAT
>CAJOLI010000041.1 GCA_905235285.1 uncultured Bacteroidaceae bacterium | reverse complement strand
GGCCTTCTACGAGGCACACGGCGTCAAGGGATGGATTGCCTTTGAGCGCACGGTGGAGTATATCCGCAACCACTACCCCGACCAGTTCATCATCGCCGATGCCAAACGCGGCGATATCGGCAACACATCGAAGCTCTACGCACGCACCTTTTTCGAGGAGATGGACGTGGATGCCGTAACCGTAGCTCCCTATATGGGCGAGGACAGCGTCACACCTTTCCTCGGCTACGAAGGTAAGTGGGTGATTCTCTTGGCGTTGACCAGCAACAAGGGAAGTCAGGATTTCCAAAGAATCTTCCAAAGAATCGAAGCCCTTCCCCAAGGGTCAGCCCACCCCCAGCCCCTCCCCAAGGGAGGGGAGCCCGAAACTGGCGAGAGGCTCTTTGAACGCGTAATCAAGAGAAGCCAGGAATGGGAACGCACATTCTACGAAAACCAAAACAAAGCATCCCATCCCGAGGATACCAGCGGACATGAGTCCCCCGCCCTTGGGGAGGGGTTAGGAGTGGGCCGCTCCGAGGTGGGCCGCTCTATGATGTACGTCGTAGGCGCCACGCAAGGCTCCGCCTTTGCTGACATCCGTCGTCTCGCGCCCAATCATTTCCTGCTTGTCCCCGGCATCGGCGCTCAGGGCGGTTCGCTCGAAGAGGTGTGCCGCTATGGTTGGAACGACCACTGCGGACTCATCGTCAACTCCTCACGTGCCATCATCTACGCCGACGCGTCAGAGCGCTTCGCTGAAGTGGCTGCCGAGAAAGCGCTGGAGGTACAGCAGCAAATGGCGGATATACTGCAACAGCACAATAACGCATAGCAAACACCGTCACGCTGGGCCGGTATAACATCGCTGCCCCTTTCACCTGAAAGAAGACATTCTCGCAGCAAGCTTGCGAGACTTGTACAATCTTATTAATGTGCGTCTTACTTTTGAATTTGTGTGATTCAATATAATCCCAAACGCATATAAAGCCTTTCTTTTACGCCAGTAGAATAAGAAGCCATTTATATTCTACTGGCGTAAAATGTTTATTTGGCGAATACAACTAGGCGACACATTCGACGCAACCGGGTGAAGTGCTCAACACAACCGGTCGAAATGCTCAATACAACCGGGTGAAATGGCGGATGCAACCAATAGTTTGAGGTGTCCGACACCTCAAACTATTGGCTCCATAATCAAACGTAAGCAGGTGATTAGCTCTATGCAACTAATATGTTTTTGCCAAAGATTTAAATGTTCATCTCTGGTCTTATTGGCGGTAGATTGTATGCAATAAGCCTTGCAAAGAGATCGGCGTATAAACGGATTAGGCAGGATTAGGTAAAATGTGTGAGCAGAAGTAGCCTCAAAAGCCTATTTGAAAGCGATGCAAAACAGATAAACAGACACCTACAAAATTACTATATTTTTACCATATCACCTACAAGGTATATTATTAATATTAAAGGAGTTAAATAAAAATGTAGGATATAGGTACAAAAAGCAAAAATAATAGGAAGAAATCAAATAAGAATAAGCGACACCTCAGATAAAAAGTTTTCGGTATTTTTTTTCTTATCTTTTTTCTATTTTGTAAATATTTTATATTACCTTTGCGCCCGATTACAAAGATTTTTACTATTATAGGATTTGTGCTGACAGCAAAATTCATAGACAGAAACAAGATGAAATATGCATTAGTGACTGGAGGTTCCCGTGGCTTAGGACGGGCCGTGTGCCTGCGACTGGCCGAAGAAGGCTTGCCTGTAATCATTAATTACCAGTCTAATAAAGCTGCCGCCGAGGAAGTAAAAACCTCCATAGAAGCGTGCGGAGGGCAGGCAGAGCTGATGCCTTTCGACGTCGGCGACGAGGAGCAGGTGGAAATCGCCTTATCCGCATGGCAGGATGCCCACCCCGACGACTATATCGCCTACCTGGTGAACAACGCCGGCATCCGGCGCGACAACCTGATGTTCATGATGCCGTCGGCAGACTGGCACGCCGTCGTCGAGACTACGCTCGACGGCTTCTACTACGTGACGAAACGCTGTCTGCCAAAAATGATGATGCGGCGCCACGGCGGACGTATCGTAAACATGGCATCGCTCAGCGGCATCAAAGGCATGCCCGGACAGGCCAACTACAGCGCCGCCAAGGCAGCACTCATAGGTGCCACCAAGGCACTGGCGCAGGAGTGTGCAGCCCGCAACGTGACAGTCAACGCCGTGGCACCCGGTTTCATCGAGACCGACATGACGAAAGACCTACCCACCGACGAGCTGAAGAAGATGGTGCCCATGAACCGCTTCGGGCATCCCGAGGAGGTCGCAGACCTCGTCGCTTTCCTCGTCTCGGACAAGGCGGCATACATCACGGGGGAAGTCATCAGCATCAACGGGGGGCTGTACACTTAAGGGGACTTCTATAAACTTTCCGTTCAAATAATCAGAAGAAAACAGACATGAATTCTTTCGTAAATTTTAGTTTTTCTTTACATCTGGACGATTGTCATTCGGTCACGATGCCCGCAGCCATCTGATAAAGAAATCCTTCCAGGAAGACAATTCACGAAGCCCCCTTCAAGAAGAGAAAAGCGAAAGAAGTGAGATATTATTATCGACGGCAATCGTAAAACAATACACCAAACCATGTCAACAGCATACAACAAAGATTTCACGGGTAAGGTAGCCGGTGGCCGCCGCGTCGTCGTCACCGGCATGGGTATCTGGTCGTGCTTGGGCCAGAACCTCGACGAGGTGGCCGCCTCGCTGCGCGCCGGCCGCTCCGGCATAGGCACCGCGCCCGAGCGCATCAGTTACGGCTACCAGAGCTCGCTGACCGGCATCGTGCCGCGCCCAGACCTTAAGAAGATGCTCCACCGCCGCCTGCGGACAGGCCTGGCCGAGGAAGGCGAATACGCCTTCATGGCTTCGCACCAGGCTTTTGAGTGCGCCGGCATCTCCGACGACTATCTCCTTGAGAACGAAGTAGGCATCATCTTCGGCAACGACTCTTCGGCAAAGCCGGTGATCGAAAGCGCAAACATCATGGCTGAGAAACACGACTCGCAGCTGCTCGGCTCCGGCCTCATCTTCCAGTCGATGAACTCGACGGTGAATATGAACCTCTCCACCATCTTCCACCTGCGGGGCGTGAATTTCACCGTCAGCGCAGCCTGCGCCAGCGGCAGCCACAGCATCGGCCTTGCCTACATGATGATCAAGCAAGGGCTGCAGGATGTCATCCTTGCCGGTGGCGCCCAGGAGACGAACTTCTACTCGATGGCGTCCTTTGACGCCCTCGGCACCTTCTCGAAGCACATGGACGAACCCGCCAAGGCCAGCCGCCCCTTCGACCGCGACCGCGACGGTCTCATACCCAGCGGCGGAGCCGCAGCCCTGGTCCTTGAGGAATATGACCACGCCGTAGCCCGGGGCGCCACCATCCTGGCCGAGGTCTGCGGCTATGGCTTCTCGTCGAACGGCGGCGGCATCTCGCAGCCGTCAGACGAAGGCAGCTTTATTGCCATGCAGCGCGCCATGAACGACGCCGGCGTGACGGCTGACGACATCGACTACGTCAACGCCCATGCCACTTCCACGCCGCAGGGCGATATGTACGAGGCCATAGCGCTGACACAGCTCTTCGAGGGTAAGCGCGCCTGGATAAGTTCTACAAAAAGCATGACGGGACACGAATGTTGGATGGCCGGTGCCAGTGAAGCCGTCTACTGCATCCTGATGATGCAGAACCGCTTCGTAGCGCCAAACATCAACCTCAAGAACCCCGACGAACATGCTGCCACGCTGAAGCTGGCCCGCACAACAGTAGAAAATATCGACCTACACACAGTTCTCTCCAACAGTTTCGGATTCGGAGGGACGAACTCTGCACTGGTGCTTAGAAAGATTTAAATTGAGAATTGAAATTTAAAAATATGAAAAGACTATTTTTTACATTTCTTTTTGCCATAAGCACCATTATTAGCTTGGCTCAAATTAAAGATGCTAATTTCGTCGTTGATTATTCTCAAGCCTGTATTTGCGGTATGGACGAGAACTCATTCGCTGTCTATGAAAAAGATTGGTTTAAAGACAAGCCGATGATAACAGGCCTAATGCTGCAAGAGGTCTTTCTCAGGACTGGAGAACGACTGATTTTCAAAAAAGACTCGCCCAATACCGTCAAAGTCACAGTATTAGTCATAACAGAGAATGGAGGATACAACTGTACCGTGGAGCTTATAGACGATAAGAGCAATGCGCTTTTTGAGCCAAAGGCGGTAACATGCTATAAGGGAGGCACGTTTGGCACTAAGCTGAATTTAATGAAAGATGGAGCAAAAAAAATAGGGGCAACAATAGGAAAGGCCCTGAAAACTGAATTAAAGAAAATCTGAATATAGCCCTTCACCATCATGCAACTATTCCCACCCTTAGAGAAGGCTTACACCAAGGAGCATCTGACAGCCCGCGAGGCTCAGGCCCGAGCCGAGTTCATCGCCTGGGGGCCCGTCGTGTTTCAAGCGTCGCGACTGATGATTAAGTTCGGCATACTCGACGCCATAAGCCAAACCAAAGATGGCCTCACGCGCGCAGAATTGTGCGAGCGCACAGGACTGTCAGACTATGCCGTAAAGTGCCTGACTGAAGCCGGGCTGTGCATAGGCTTAATCCTCGTCGACACATCAACCGACCGCTTCAAGCTGTCGAAGATGGGATGGTTCCTGCTTAACGACCCAGCCACGCGCGTCAACATGGACTTCAACCACGATGTAAACTACGAAGGATGGTTCCATCTTGAAGAAGCCCTCAAGGAAGGCCGCCCGGCAGGCTTGAAGCACTTCGGCAGTTGGCCCACTATCTACGAAGCGCTGAGCGAGCTACCGCCACAAGTGCAGAAGAGTTGGTTCGGCTTCGACCATTTCTACAGCGACACCTCGTTTCCCGAGGCGCTGGAGATTGTCTTCGGGAAATATAAGACGCGCTCGCTCTACGACGTAGGCGGCAATACCGGCAAATGGGCACTGCAGTGCGTCGGGCATGATGCTGAGGTCGAAGTAACAATCCTCGACCTTCCCCAGCAAATCAAGATGATGCAGGAGAACACAGCCGGCAAGCCAGGAGCGGAGCGCATCAGCGGCTACGGCATCAACCTCCTCGACCAGAACGCCCTGTTTCCGCAGCGCGAAGGCGGACTGGACGCCATCTGGATGAGCCAGTTCCTCGACTGCTTCAGTGGCGAGGAAATCATCAGCATACTCACTCGTGCCAAAAACGCCATGACGGCAGACACGCGCATCTTCATCATGGAGACGCTCTGGGACCGTCAGCGCTTCGAGACGGCAGCCTTCTGTCTGACGATGACCAGTCTATACTTCACAGCACTCGCCAACGGCAACTCCAAGATGTACAACACGGAGGATATGACCAGCTACGTCGAAGCCGCAGGCTTGACAGTGGAGACCATTTTCGATGGTCTCGGTCAGGGGCATAGCATCATGGTGTGCAAGAAACCAGCCCCATGACCATACACAAGAGAGGTGAGAAGGTTGGACGTCAAGCCGTAAAAAACAGTCAATATCAATTCGTAAAATCACAATATAGTAAAGTAAACTATAATAAATCGACAAAAAGCAAATGAAATCATGTCAAGACAAGAAATTGAAGAAAAGGTAAGAACATTCCTCATCGAAGACCTCGAAATCGAAGAAGAAACCATCGCTCCCGAGGCACGTCTTAAAGAGGATATGGGCGTCGACAGCTTAGACTTCGTCGACATTGTAGTCATCGTAGAAAAGAACTTCGGCTTTAAGATCAAGCCCGAAGAGATGGCCGGTATCAGCACTCTGAGCCAATTCTGCGACTACATAGAAAGCAAGCTGGCATAGGGATAGCGATGGAGCAGCCTCAGCACCAACAATGGAAAGGTACGACAGGCGGCACACCCTGGATGCAACGCACCCTCGTGCGCTGCATGGGAAGGATGAACCTGCCCCTCGTCTATGCCGGCATGGCTCTGGTCGTGCCTTTCTACATGCTGTTCAACCATCAAGGCTATCTCAGCCAGTATCATTTCTTCCGCCGGCGAATGCGCCACAACGCCCTACGTGCGTTCTTCGATGTCTACGCCAACCATTTCCGCTTCGGACAGACAATTCTCGACCGTTTTGCCTTCTACGGAGGCGCCCACTTCAAGCTTACCGTCGAGGGCAACAAGCGTTTCCTCGAGCTCTGCAATGATGAGGGAGGGTTTATGCAAATAGGCTCTCACGTTGGCAACTTCGAGTTAGCAGGTTACACGTTGACGCAAGACAAGAAGACGATAAACGCCCTCGTCTTCGGAGGTGAGACTGGCACCGTCATGGAAAACCGCGACAGGGTGTTTGAGCATCAGAACCTGCGCCTGATACTGACTGGCACAGGCATGGACCACGTCTTCGAGATGAACCGCGCCTTGGCCGACGGCGAGATTGTCTCGATGCACGGTGACCGCGTCTTCGGCTCGCAGAAAACACTCACATGCAATATCTTAGGTGCTCAGGCCGAGCTTCCGATGGGGCCATATATCTTAGCTGCAACACGTGACGTGCCAATGATATGTACTTTCGTCATGAAGGAATCGGTCTACACCTACCACGTCTACGTTCAAGAAGTGCAGCTACCCGAAGAAGCCAAGGACAAGAATGTCAAAAGCAGAGCCGCCGCACTGGCACAGGCCTACGCGGACCGGCTGACAGAGATACTCAAGCGATATCCTCACCAGTGGTTCAACTACTATGAATTCTGGACCGACAAAGACTGAAGAATGAAAGTTGAAGATATTCCGATATTAGAACTCATCCCACAGCGGCCGCCATTCGTCATGGTAGACCGCGTCGTAGCTTTCGACCGTATGCTCACGACAACAGCCTTCACCGTGGCTGCTGAATGTATCTTCGTCGAGAACGGGCAGCTGATGGCCGATGGCTTGGTAGAGAATGTTGCCCAGACTTGCGCAGCACGCATGGGCTGCATCAACAGCATCAACAACGAGAGCGTGAAACTGGGATTCATAGGAGCCGTACGCAACATGACATTCCACCGCCTGCCGCGAGTGGGTGAAACGCTCATCACATCCATCGTTGTACGTGAAGAGGTGTTCCGGATGACGCTGGTTGACGCAGAAGTGCTGATAGGCGATGAGGTGGTGGCTAATGCTGAGATGAAGATTGCACTCAGCGAGGTGGACGCAGAAGGATGACAGGTGGAGGCGGAAAACAAAGACATCTCACGCAAGGCATAAAAAAAGTGGATTAATAATTGTGAATTTTTTATGATGAAAGAACTACACGCAAGCAAGCTACTTGACATACGCTTCAGCGAGGTCGACTCGATGGGCGTAGTGTGGCATGGCGCCTATCCGCTCTATTTCGAGGATGCACGTGAGGAATGGGGACGGAAGTACGGCTTCGGGTATCTGGATATGTTCGAGCATGACTTCTATGCTCCGCTCGTCGACCTTCAGTTCCACTACAAACGCCCTATCGTCTATGGCATGCGTCCGCGTATAGATATCATCTACCGCCCCACGGAGGCTGCCAAGATTATCTACGACTACGAGATACATGACACGCGCGACGAGAGCCTGCTCACTACGGGGCATAGCGTGCAGGTATTCATGGACAAGGAATATCATCTGCTCTGGGAGAACCCACCATTCTTTGAACAGTGGAAACAACGAATGATGCGTGAAGAGTGAAACGACATCAACGCCCCTGCTTACAGTCAACTAATTTTATTAACAATGTATATTCTCGCTGACAACATCACATCTCCTCTGGGAAACACGACCTCTCAGAATTACCTGACCGTCAAGGCCGGACGTTCTGCGTTACGCCAGTACCAGGCTGATGACATCAGCACGGAATCATACACCGCAGCAAGGTTTACACAAGAGCAGTGGGACGAAATGGCCATCAATGGCTTGACACGCTTCGAGGCTCTGGCCGCATGCTCAGCCCAACGTGCCATCAGGAACGCTGGAATAGACATCACGCGCGATGACGTCGTATTCATCCTCAGCACTACAAAAGCCAACATCGAGAACCTTACGACTGGCGACGAGCCACAGGAGGCGTTCACGCCCAGCACAGCAGCAAAGCATATTGCAGCATATCTACGCTTCACATCCACGCCCATCGTCGTGTGCAACGCATGCATCTCCGGCTTAGCAGCAATCATCACTGCCAATCGGCTACTCGAAAGCAAAGCATACAAATATGCCGCCGTCTGCGGAGCCGACGTGCTCAGCCGTTTCACGTTCTCCGGCTTCCAGTCGCTGAAAGCCTTATCGGCAGACGAATGCAGACCTTTCGACATCGAGCGCATCGGCCTGAATCTGGGCGAAGCCGCTGCCACGATAGTCCTCTCCGACCAACCCTCCGAATTCCATATTGCTAAAGGAGCCATCCGCAACGATGCCTTCCACATCAGTTCGCCATCAAAAAATGCAGATGGCGCTTTTCTTGCACTTCAAGATATTGGGGCAAAGGAGATAAGCGAAGATTTGGCTTTCGTCAATGCCCACGGTACAGCAACGCTCTTCAACGACCAGATGGAAGCCGTAGCCCTCAGCCGTGCCGGGCTGAGCCATGTGCCTACAAATAGCCTGAAAAGTTATTTTGGACACACCATGGGTGCAGCTGGCGTTCTTGAGACAATCATCTCACTCGAAGCTCTTAAAGACAACATCGTACTTGCTTCGCGTGGCTTCGAGGAAAACGGCACATCCGTAGACGTAAATATCATATCAGAAAACCGTCCCACAACCAACAAGGCTTTCATCAAGATGATTTCCGGGTTCGGAGGCGGCAATGCGGCCATCCTCGTAACCCAGAAAGTAGCAGACACACCCGAAATCGCACACACCCAACAGTGCCATATACATACCTCACACAGCATAACCATAAATCCACATCGGGCAACGCTCGACGGGCAGATGCTCGACATAAACGACACAAGAAAGAATCTCTTGGTAGAGATATACAAAAGGTTTATCGGCGACTACCCAAAATTCTATAAGATGGATCCGCTAAGCAGACTCGGATTCGTGGCGTCAGAGCTGCTACTCCGGAATGTAAAGGAAAAGGTCGAGTCGATAATTCTATTCAACAACTCATCATCTGTAATTGCCGATAAAAATTATTGGGCAACGGCTATAGATAAAGATAATTCTTTCCCAAGCCCCGCACATTTTGTCTACACTTTGCCGAATATCGTCACCGGAGAAATTGCAATGCGAAATGGTATCCACGGCGAAACTTCTTTCTATATCATTCCCACTAAAGACAAAAACGTTATTGACAAAATCATTTATTCATTCACACTGCAGGAGAGCTTCTCAAGTGCCATCACTGGATGGATTGATTACCCCGACGATGAGCACTTCTCGGCAGAACTTAGAATAATAAGAAAATCATAACACACTGAAAGCCAAATAAAATTAAAATAAAATTTAAAGTTATGGAAGAACTAATTTCACAGTTAAAGGAAAACATTATTGAAGTGCTCAACCTCGAAGAGATGTCGCCCAATGACATCGACAACGATGCTCCACTCTTCGGCGAAGGCCTCGGTCTCGACAGCATCGATGCCCTCGAACTAATCGTCATGATGGAGAAAGAATATGGCATCAAACTCAAGAACCCAGCCGAAGGCAAGGAGATTTTCAAGAGTATCAACGTCATGGCTCACTACATAGACGAACATCGCACAAAGTAATGCAGCAACTCCATAAAGTAATATCTTTAACCAACCACAAACAACAGCCTCATAAAGAAGCTCTTTTAACTTTCACAAATCAATATGCGTGAACCTATCCTCATAACAGGAATGGGCATTGTCTCAGCTATCGGACTGAATGTAGCCGAAACCCTGGCGTCACTAAAAGCAGAACGCTCTGGCATCGGCCCACTGCGTCACCTCAAGACAACGCACCACGAGTTCCCCGTCGGTGAGGTACAGCTCACGACCGACGAGATGGCTGAACGCTTGAACATCCCAGTTGGACAGCCTCGTACGCGTACGGCACTGATGGGTATGATGGCACTTGACCAGGCACTCAATCAAGCCCAACTTACAACTGACGACATCGCCCGAGCCGCACTCATCTCGGGTACGACGGTCGGTGGTATGGATATGAGCGAACAGTTCTATACGGACTTCCTCACCAACGACAGCCACAACGACTATATCTCGCAACACGACTGCGGCGCCTGCACCGAGAGCATCGCTGACCACGCCGGTTCTTTTGATTCCGTCGCCACGTTATCTACGGCCTGTTCGTCAGCTGCCAATGCCATCATCAACGGAGTCAATGACCTACGTTGCGGACGCCATGAAATTGCTGTCGTCGGCGGTAGCGAGTGTATCACAAAGTTCCACCTCAATGGATTCAACTCGCTGATGATTCTCGACCACGAGACATGCCGACCATTTGACGAGACGCGTGCCGGCCTGAACCTCGGCGAAGGAGCTGCGTTCCTGATTCTCGAGACGGCGAGCTCTGCACACCGCCGTGGCGTCAAGCCTCTTGCCGTTATTGAAGGGTATGGCAATGCCTGCGATGCCTTCCACCAGACAGCCTCATCGCCCGAAGGCGAAGGCGCATTCCTTGCCATGAAAGAAGCCCTGACCGATGCCGGCCTGACACCTGCCGACATCGACTACGTCAACGCCCACGGCACGGGCACGCCCAACAACGACTCCAGCGAGAGTCATGCGATGATACGCTTGTTCGGCGATGCCATGCCGCCGGTGAGTAGTACTAAGTCCTTCACAGGCCATACCACCAGCGCATCCGGCAGCATAGAGGCCGTAATTTGTCTGCTGGCTCTTCAGGAGCAGTTCCTGCCCGTGAATCTCGGATGGCAGAATCAGATGCCCGACGGCATCACACCCGTCATCGACCAGACACCGCTGCATCCGTTGCGTCACGTGCTCTGCAACAGCTTCGGTTTCGGAGGTAACGACAGTTCTTTGGTGTTGGGATTGGCAGACTCTACCCCCTCCCTCACTGTCAGGGAGGGAGCGGAATGTGTTGAAAGCGCCGAAAACACTTTATCAACAGAATCTGCTCCATTCATAAAAGGGAGGGCTGGTGGAGAGTCTTCAGTCTATCTCACTGCCGCCACGCAAATCTCCATTCAGGAAGGTCTCAGCGAAGCATGGATAGAGACACCTATTATATATGATGAACCTTACGTCCGCTCGTTAGATATCAACTTCAAGCAATGGATTTCACCTGCCGAATCGCGCCGTATGGGAAAACTGCTGAAGCGTGCGCTGGCCTCTTCGCTGTCTGCTATGCAGAAGAGCGGTATGGAGCACCCCGATGCAGTCATCACTGGCACAGGGCTTGGTTGCATTGAGAATACTGAGATATTGCTTACACACCTATGCGAGGAGGGTGAGGAGAATTGCAAGCCTACACCATTCATGCAATCGACACACAACACCATCAGTTCGCTCGTCAGCATCAACACTCATAGCCATGCCTACAATGCTACCTACGCCCATAAGGAAGCCTCGTTCGATTGTGCCCTCGAAGACGCCTGGCGGCAGATGCTACTTGGACGAATCCGATCAGCACTTATCGGCGGACAGGACGAGATGACCCCCATGTACTTCGGCCTGCTTTGCAAAACCGGCTACTTAGGCAATCCCGGACAGGTAGCGGGCGAGGCTGCCGTCAGCGTCATGCTCTGTACAGAGCCTACACCGGAAGCGTTGTGCAAGATGACATATTTTAAGCGTTGCTACCGTCCCACAGCCGAAACCCTCGGCACTGTAGCCGCTGAAGTGGGGCAAGTCGATGCCGTCATGACCAGTGTTTCCGGGACAGGCGCCGTCACCGAAAGCCACCTCCGCGAGGCCGCACGCCTCTTTCCCTCAACGCCTCTGCTACAGTTCAAGAGCATCTTCGGAGAGAGCTATTCCGCTTATGGTTTAGGTATTTATGCCACTGCTCATGTGCTGCACCGTCAACACTTGCCAGAAGCGATGTTGATACCCAGCTATGGTCGACCCTCATCGCTCCGACGTATCTTGGTGCTGAACCAAATCAGCGGCAAGGATTACACCTTCGCCATCCTGGAAATATAGTATGAATCAATAAAAACGCTAACGACCATGTGGCAGCTACTTCTTTTAGCCATATTGCAAAGCGTCTTGCTCTGTTCGGGTCAAGTCTTCCTGAAGTTTGCCCTCAACGCTATGGGCAAGCCTGAGTTGAGCTGGAGCTTTGTGACGGCCCAGCTTACCAACTGGTGGTTTCTTGCCACAGGCGTTTCGCTAATCTCCTGCTCCGTCCTTTGGATGTACATCCTCAAGAAATATCCTTTCAGCATGGCCTACCCGTTGGCCAGTATGAGCTATGTCTTCGGCATGTTGGCAGCCATCTTCATCTTCCACGAAGATGTACCGCTGACGCGTTGGTTGGGTGTTGTGCTGATTATGGGTGGTTGTTATTTCATTGCAAAATGAATAAGAATGAAAAAAACTGAAAAATTAATATATATCGCCAGCCTCCTCTGGTTTGGCTTATGTTTCAGCACTGCTGCAGCCCAGCAGCCAGTAACGAAAACCGAGCATGAGCGCATCGTCAGCGAAATCAATGCTTCAGCCAGCGCCATCCGTACGCTACAGTGCTCATTTGTGCAGACGAAGGAGTTGAGCATTATGAACGACAAGATGGTGTCGAGAGGAACTATGGCTTTCGCACGCCCTAATAAATTGTCGTGGCACTACACATCGCCTTACGATTACACCTTCATCATCGCCGATGACAAGGTGTTAATCAGCAAGGGTAATAGCAAAAATAGTATTGACCTCAAGAGCAGTCAGGCTTTTCAGGGTATCGCCAAGATGATTGCTGGCAGCGTTACGGGTAAGAGTCTGACTCAAACAGATGACTTCGGCATACAGATCTTAGCCGATGAAAAGGTCTATGTAGCTCTGCTTACCCCAAAGACAAAACGCCTGAAGAAGATGTTCGCAAAAATCCGTCTTACCTTCAACCGCTCGTCGAGTGTCATGCAACAGGTCGAAATGACAGAAACCAACGGCGACGCTACCACCATTGTATTCCAGAACGTTAAACAGAACCAACCGCTCCGTGACAAGATATTTACTTTGGATTAGTCTGTTCCTAATCCTCTGCCGAGTGTCGGCCGAAGCCCAGACCTATCCACTCCTACTCAATGGAGCGGAGCGTGCTTCGTGGAACTTCACATTGGAGCGCGGGTCGATGGCTGTCACCGGCATCTGTCTTGTTCGCCAGACTGAACAAGGCCTGGTAGGGTCTGTCGTAAACGAGTTCGGCATCCATTTTTTCGACTTCACGTGTCAGGGCAACCGCGTGACTGTCAGCAACGTCTTCGCTGCGATGAACAAATGGTATATCCGTCGTGTGCTTCGCAACGACCTGCGACTGCTTGCTGCCAGCTCTCTGCTCTCTGCTGGGCGCCATAGGCAACTGCAGATTTATCAACCAGATTCGTTAACGCTCTCCAACAACAAGTATAATCTTACCTACCATTTCGAACGTTTGCAACAATGACTCTTCTAAACGACTTCTTCAATATTCTCTCATCTGTTAACGACGAGACAACCGGGACTTACGATATCGCCTTAAATCCCGAGCACATTATCTTCAAGGCTCATTTCCCGGGAAAGCCCATCACGCCTGGCGTGTGCCAAATAGGCATAGTGGAGGAGCTTCTGTCCTGCCAGGTGGGGCAGCCGCTTCGTCTTGCATATATCAACAATATCAAGTACATGAGTATCATCTCGCCACAGGAAAATCCTCAGTTGCAAGTCCGACTCTCCCACATTCAGACAGCCGAGGACGGCTTTCGTGTGCAGGCCGTGCTGGCCACCGAGGCAGCTACTTTCACCAAGATGTCCCTGCGCATGACGCCCAAGTCCTGATTCCATTTTCCATTTCATATTTCACATTTTCCATTTCAGATGCATACCACCATCCTCATCCCGACCTACGACAACGCAAAGACCATATGCGATGTCATACGGCGCTCCGCCAAGGTGTGCTCGGATGTGTTGGTGGTTAATGATGGCAGCACAGACGACACCTTGGTACGTTTGCAATCCCTGCAGCAGGAATTACCATTTGAGCTTGTCAGCTATGAGGACAACCGCGGCAAAGGCGCCGCGCTGAAGGCTGGTTTTCGCCGTGCTAAAGCATTGGGGTTCACCCATGTCCTCACCTTGGATGCTGACGGCCAGCATTACCCCGAGGACGCTCATCTGCTCCTCGAAGCCGGTGAGCGCCATCCCGAAGCCATCATCGTCGGCAGCCGTTCGTTCGGTGACAAGAACATGCCGGACGGCAATGTCTTCGCCAATAAATTCAGCAATTTCTGGTTCACTGTGCAGACACTGCAACGCATCCCTGACACCCAGACTGGTTTCCGCCTCTATCCTTTAGACCATATAGGCGGGCTGCGGGTGCTCACTGACCGCTACGAAGCCGAGTTAGCGTTGTTGGTCTTCAGCGCCTGGCGAGGCACAAAGATTGTGTCTGTTCCTGTGCACGTCTTCTATCCTTCTGCTGAGGACCGTGTCAGCCATTTCCGTCCTACGCTTGATTTCCTGCGCATCACCCTCCTCAACACCGTCCTCTGCCTGCTTGCCATCGTTTACGGCGGACCGCGGATGCTATTCAACTACATCAAGAAACGTCTAACGAATATAATACATTAAACATTCAACAATGAATCCCATCTTTTGGACATACGACCGTCTCTCGCGCCGTCGCTGGCTGGCCATCACCTTGTGGCTGGCTGTCGTCGCCGTGTCGGTAGCGCTGTCCACACGGATTCAATTAAAAGAAGATATTGGCGATTTCCTCTCCACTGATTCCACCAGTACGCGCTATATGTCCGTTTTTCAGCAGATTGGTGGACAGAACCGCATTGTCATTGTCACCTCCTCCGACGATAGTAACGTTGAAGCCCGTACGGATTCCATCATGGTGGCCATGGATGATTTCGTAGATGTTCTTCACTCGACAGACACGGTCGGTATCATCCAAGACCTATCAATGCAGGTGGATGAAGAGGAAGTTTTGGAGATGTTGGATTTTATAGCCGACAATGCTCCTTTGTTGATGAGCGAAGACGACCTCCATCGGGCTGACAGTCTCTTGACCAGCCCGGATTATGTACACGCAGCATTAGAGCAGAACCGCCAGATGCTGTTGCTGCCAACCAGTGCCATGACCGACATCACCGTGCGCAAAGACCCACTTCATATCTTCGCCCCAGTCATGGAACGTCTGCAAGCACTGCGCAACAACGAAAGCTATGTCGTTGATGACGGCTACATCTTCACAGCCGACCATCAGGCCGGCATTGGTTTCCTCACCAGCCCCTTTGGCTCCAGCGAGAGTGGTAAGAACCGCGAGTTGAATGCCCTATTAGAAGATGTCATCCACCAGCTTTCGGCTATCCACCCTTCTGTACAGGTCACCGCCATCGGCTCACCGCTCATTGCCGTTACCAATGCCGACCGCATAAAGGCTGACGGTCTCATTGCCGGTATGCTTAGCATCATTCTCATCGCTCTGGTCTTATGGTATGTCTTCCGTCGTGTGAGTGACATCTTATGGCTGATCTTAGCTATAGCCACTGGCTATGCTATCGCCATGGGCGTAATGAGCCTTTACCACAACGAGCTTTCCGTCATCGTCCTTGGCACGGCTGCCGTGTTGATAGGCATTGCCGCCAACTACCCCCTCCACTATCTCGACCATCGTCGCCACGAGCCTGACGAGCGTAAAGCCCTCGGCGATATAGTGCCGCCATTGGTGACGGGCAACATCACGACAGTCAGCGCCTTTGCCTGTCTGGCTTGGATGGACTCTGAAGCAATGCGCGACTTGGGCATACTGGGCGCGTTGGTGCTCATCGGCACGATTCTTTTTGTGCTTACCATACTACCCGCGCTGTCGGCAAGAGGAGTTAAGAATGAAGCGAGGAGCGTGAACGAAGAAGCATACAAGCAGGCTATAAGTTCCAAGCATAAATGTCATTCGCCTTCCTACATCCTGAATTTCGTATTCATTATCGTCACCTGCGTCTTAGGTTACTTCAGTCTTAAGACCTCTTTCGACACCGATCTGCAGCACATCAACTACATGACAGCCGAGCAGCGCCAGCATCTCTCGTTGCTTAATGTCGGGTTGGAGACTACAGGCAGCGAAGTGCTTGCTGTGGCAGAAGCGTCGAACGTCGATGAAGCCTTACGACGAGCCGAGCAGATGAACGACAGCTTGGTTGCAGAAGGGTTGAACGTACGTAGTATCTACGGCCTCATCCCGTCGCAACAAAGACAGGCGGAAGCCATCCGGCGTTGGACGTCTTTCGTAGATCGGCATCGTGCTGTGCTGACGAGTGAACTGCAGTCAGAGGGACAGGCGTTAGGTTTCTCGCAGACCGCCTTCACGCCATTCTCTGATATGCTCCACGCAGATTGGAAACCTCAGTCCTCAGACTACTTCGAGCCGCTGAGCGCCGTTATAGGAGCGCCATTTATCCTTCGTGACGAACAGACCGACGCCACACGCATCATCAGCTATATCCAGGCTGCAGAGCCTATGCCCGAAGCCGACAAGCAACGCTGGCGCAATCGTTTCTCAGATCATGGCTTCGTCTTCGACAACCGCGACGTACAGACTTCCCTCTCCACCACTCTCTCCGATGACTTCAACTACATCGGCCTCGTCTGCGGTATCGTCGTATTTTTCTTCCTCTGGCTCTCCATGGCCAGCCTGGAGCTCAGTCTGATGTCGTTTCTGCCATTGGCGGTAGGTTGGATTTGGATTCTTGGCATCATGCGGCTATTCGGGTTGCAGTTCAACATCGTCAACATTATCCTCGCCACTTTCATCTTCGGTCAAGGCGACGACTACACAATATTTATAACAGAAGGTCTCGTCTACGAGCACACCTATGGTCGCCCGGTGCTTAAGAGCTACAAGAACAGCGTAGCACTCTCCGCCCTTCTGATGTTCATAGGCATCGGCTCGCTCATCATCGCACGCCATCCTGCCATGCGTTCGCTGGGCGAAGTCGTCATCGTGGGCATGTTCACGGTGGTGCTGATGGCTTTCTACCTGCCACCGTTGCTCTTCCGGTGGCTGACCACTGAGGGCGGCAAGCTGCGCGAAGTGCCGTTGACGCTTGAGCGCGTTGCCTTCACGGTCTATGCTTCCGTCTTCTATCTCGTTGCGGCTGGCATCTATCAGATCTTTGCGTTCCTCTGGAGCCACGTCGGGCGTTATACCGAAACGAAAAAGCTATTCTTCCATCGCACGCTTTGCCGTATGTCACGTTTCTGCATCGAGCACGTCCCTGGTACGTCGTGGAGCGTCAGCAACCCTTACGGCGAGACGCTCGACCGCCCCGCCATCATCGTTGCCAACCATCAGTCGCAACTCGACCTCATAGCAGTGCTGAGCATCGCCCCGAAGGTAATCATCGTGACGAAGAAATGGGTCTGGAACAATCCGTTGTACAGCCTCATCCTGCGCGCCGCAGAGTTTTATCCCATCAGCGAAGGCATGGAGGAAAACCGCGAACGCCTCGAGAGCCTCATCTCACGCGGCTACAGCATCGTTGTATTCCCCGAGGGCACCCGCTCGAAGGACAGCCAGATACACCGTTTCCACCAAGGCGCTTTCCACATGGCAAAGGAATACCATTTAGACATCCTGCCCCTGTTCCTCGTCGGCTTAGGTCACGTCCTGCCGAAGGACGAGCTGGCATTCCGCCGTGGACAGATGCATATGGAGATAGGTAAACGCATGTCACCAGATGAGTTTGCAGCCATCGAGACTCGCCAGCTGACAAAGGACTTTCACCGTTTCTTCGTCGAACATTATGCCGAATTGCGACGCCAGCAAGAAAAGACTGCCGCCGTCGTACCGTATGTCCGCTACCAATATCTCTACAAAGAGGTCGGTGTGAAGCGCGAAGCCTTACGCAAGCTGAAAGCGATTCTCGTTCAGGCCGATGAAATCGACAACTGGAGTGGTGCAAGCGAGATTGTCATTCCCGACTGTGGCTATGGCGAGTGGGCTTTCGTTTTCGCCCTCGTCCATCCCGACGTTAATATAGTTGCAACAGATCCGGATGCCGACAAGATTGCCGTAGCGCAGAATGTCAACATCCATCTGCCCAACCTGAAGTTCCAAATCGCATCAACACAATAACCGCACGTCAACTTTCCGTTCGAGTTTGCACTCTCGATACTTCAAGAACTTTCAACTCTCAAAATCCAAATCAATGAAACGTTGCGTCATCATAGGCAGTGGCCTCGGAGGCCTTTCGACGGGTGTCATTCTGGCACGCGAAGGCTACGACGTGACCATTCTCGAACAGGGGATGCAGCCTGGCGGTTGTCTGCAGTGCTTCACACGTCGCGGCATCAAGTTCGAGACCGGTATGCATTTCATAGGCAGTGCAAAGCCCGGACAGACCCTCCACCGCTTGCTTCGTTATCTGGAGATAGACGACGTGGGCCTCAGCGAACTCGACCGTCAAGCTTACGACATCGTACGATTGGGCGACGATGAGTTCCGCTTCCCTAACGGTGCCGAGGCATTCATCGAGCAGATGAGCAGCTATTTCCCTCATGAGAAGGATGGTATAGCAGCCTACATAGCCTGTGTACAACGCGTAGCCAATGCTTCCAGCCTCCACACCCTCAGTCTCGATAATGCCGACAGCGCTATCAGCACGGCATACCAGCTACGCAGCATCAACGAGGTCATCGACAGCCTCATCAGCGACACTCTGCTGCGCGACGTCCTCATCGGCAACCTGCCCCTCTATGCAGCACGCAAGGATAAGACACCTTTCTCCACCCACGCCTTCATTGCTGATTTCTACAACCAGAGCAGTTTCCGCGTCATCGGTGGCAGCGACCACATTGGCGTTGCACTTCAGCGCAAGCTGGAACACCATGGCGGCCGCGTGCTGACATCCGCCAAGGCGGTAAAGATTCATTCCGACGGCATACACGTCGTCGGAGTCTCCACAGCCGACGAACGCTTCTTCCCGGCCGACATCGTCGTCAGTGCCATTCATCCGGTATCCACGTTGGCCATGACCGACAGTCCGCTCATCCGCCCCGCCTTCCGCCGACGCATGAACAGTCTGCCCAACACCGTCGGCATCTTCTCCGTCTACCTCGATTTCAAGGAAAACTCAAAGCCATACTTCAACAGCAACTACTACGCCTACCCCGCTGGCATTTCGCCGTGGGACAGCGAAGACTACACGACCTCCGACTGGCCTCGCGGCTACCTGTATATGGACTTCTGCCACGAGCCTCGGCCACGCTATGCCCGTGCGGGCATCATCCTCAGCTATATGCGATTCGACGAGATGACGCCTTGGCTACATACTACGGTTGGCCACCGCGGAGATGAATACGAACGCTTCAAGCGCGAACATGCCGAGCGCCTCATCGACAGCGTCGGTCACGCTTTCCCCGGCTTGCGCAACTCCATCCGCCATTACTACACGTCTACCCCTCTGACCTACAGAGACTATACCGGGACACCAGCTGGCAGCGCCTACGGTATAGCCAAAGACATCTCTCTCTCGGTAGCATGCCATGTGCCGCAGCGCACCAAACTGCCCGGGCTATACCTGACGGGGCAGAACATCAATTCACACGGCATCCTCGGCGTGCTCGTGGGAACGGTGGTCACCTGCTCCGACCTCCTTGGCACAGAGTATCTTTAATATTTTAGAATGTGATTATGATCCAAAAAAGCATGATTTTTCATTTGGAAAATGCAAACTTTGTAATATTTTAGAATGTGATTATGACCCAAAAAACTCGAGAAGAACACCGCCATCGGCGGCGGCCTGCAGAGCTTCACCCGCCGCGGCATCCACTTCGAGACTGGCATGCACATTCTGGGCGGCCTCTCGGAGGGCGGCTCCGTCCACCGGATTTTTCAGTACCTCGGCATCATGGACAAGCTACGCATTCAGCGCTGCGACATGGATTGCATGGATGAGGTCACGTATCTATCCTCGGGCGACAACTACCGCCTGCCGCAAGGTCGCGAGGCCTTCACCGAAGCGCTCTGCCGCTACTTCCCCTCAGAGAGCGAGGGCATACGCCGCTACCTGCAAGCTTGCTACGACCTGACCGAAGAGGTGGACATTTTCCACCTCCGACGCACGCCCAGCATCTTCACCTTCCACAGAGAGCGCTTCATGCAGCCTGCCGACCAGTTCATCGCCGACTTCATCACCGACAACCGGCTGCGAGACTTGTTGGCATACATGAATCCCATGTACGGCGGCGTCGCAGGCCACACCCCAGCCTACATCCACGCCCTCATCAACGTGCTCTATATAGGCGGTCAGTACCATTTCATCGGACGCAGCCAGCACATGGCAGAGCTGCTGGCAGATGTCATACGCGAACATGGCGGTGAAGTCATCACAGGCCAGAGAGTAAGCTCTGTCAACGTTGCCGACAGACAAGTGACAGACGTCCGGACCGACGACGGCCGCTGTTTCACAGCCGACTACTACATCTCTACGATACACACCAAGACGCTGCTGCCCTTGGTCACCGACGGAGTCCTGCCCAAAGCCTATGTCAGACGACTCTCCGAAGCGCCCGTCACCTACTCCGCGTTCATCCTTTACCTCGCCTTCAAGCCCGAGTCATTCCCCTACATCAACCATACGGGCTATATCCAGGACGATTACGGGCAGATATGGAACCATGCCGACTGCGACCCTGACACGTGGCCGCGTGGACTTATGTACCTGACGCCTCCCTCCGACAACCAGGGGCCGTGGGCCGTCCGCATGACTGTCAACTGCCTCATGAACTGGAACGAGGTGAAGCGCTGGGCAGACACCCGTCAGGGCCATCGCGGCGACGACTACGAAGCATGGAAACAGGAGCAGGCCGAGCGCATCATAGCCAAACTCGAACGGCGCTTCCCACACATACGCCAGTGCATCGACACATACTATACAGCCTCGCCGCTTACCATACGCGACTACTACGCCTCGCCCGAAGGCGCCCTCTACGGCTACAGCAAAGACGGCCTCGACTCGGCCCGAACCCTCATCGTACCCGTCACCAAGGTGCGCAACCTGCTGCTCTCAGGGCAATGCGTCAACCTTCACGGCATCTGCGGCGTGCCACTCACGGCCATCAACACAGCCGAATGTATCTTCGGGCTCAACACCATCGTAGATAAAATCAACGATTTCTGTGACAACCTCACAGCCTCGCCTATCACAACCCAGGACATTAAACAAAACAGATAATTATGGAACAGATTAAGATGAAACTAATCTACCCTAAGTGGCAGAAGCTGCGCGGGCAGACGACCTTCAACCTTCCACCTCACGGCCCCGTAGCCTTTGCGGCCACGCTGCCCGACTACGTTGACGTCTCGTTCACCGATGAGAACGTCGAGGACATCAATTTCGACGAGCCGTGCGACATCGTCGCCCTGTCGATGATGCTCTCTACGCAGGTCAAGCGCGGCTGGGAGATTGCCGCCGAATACCACCGGCGCGGCACGCCCGTCATGGCAGGAGGCATATCCTCCATGCTCCACGCCGAGGATATGGTGAAGCACGTCGACAGCCTCTTCCTCGGTGAGAGCGAAGGGCGCATGGAGCAGGTCATGCAGGATTTCATCGGCGGTAACCTCAAGAAGGTCTACAACTACATGGGCCAGATGCCGCCCATCGAGGACGTAGGCCCCTGCCGCCGCGACCTCTACAAGCGTGACCTCTACAACCACAAGGGGGTGCCGATGGTAGACCTCTTCCATGCCAGCCGCGGCTGCCGCTTCAGCTGCTACCCCTGCGCCGTCAGCTACCTCGGCGGCCGCAAGTTCCGGCCACGGCCCATCGACAAGGTAGTCGAGGACATGGGCTCCATCGACAACAACCGCCTCTTCATCGTCGACAACTCCTTGGCGCAGAACAAGGACTGGGAGCGTGAGCTCTTCAAGGCCATAGCGCCGCTGAAGAAGAAGTGGATCAGCCACACCATAGAGGACGACCCCGAGATTCTCGACCTCGCCGCCAAGGCCGGTGCCTGGTATGTCTATCAGGCCGTCTACGACACCAGCGACTACATCAAGGAACGCGTGAAGCGCTACCACGACAACGGCATCGGCGTCGAAGGCACGATCCTGCTCGGCCTCGACAACCAGACTGAGGACGACATCAAGCGCCTCATCGACTTCCTCGGCGAGATAGACCTCGACCTGGCTGAGTTCACCGTCATGACGCCCTTCCCCCACACCAAGGGCTACGACGACCTGTTGCGCCAAGGACGCATCTTCGACTTCGACTGGAACCACTACAACGCCGGTCAGGTCGTCTTCCAGCCCAAGCACATGACGCCCGAACGCCTGCAGGAGCTTTACGACTACGCCTGGCAGAGCTTCTACAAGGACGAGTCGCAGGAGGCTAAGATGTTCAACCTCTTCTGCCAGGTCGCCCTGCGCGAGATGAACGAGGGCACCTACCGACCGCGCGACCGGCGCCTCATGAACCGCAGCTTCGGCCGTGTCGTCGACCGCAGCAAGCGCAACGTCAACGCTTAATTATTCACTCTTTCACTTTTAATTCTCAATGAAAGTTCCCAAGGAATACTACGACGAGATATTCGAGTTCCGCGGACAGTGGGATATGCCCTCGGCCTGCGGTCTGAAGATCCGCACTATAGACGGCTCGACCTATGTCATCGTCACCGAGATGTATCAGGAGAACCCCGGCACCAGCGTCACATACGCAGGGCGCGAACTTGCCGAGCAGATATGCGACGCCAAAGGGCTGAAGCTCTCCGACATCACATATATCGAGTGCACGCCCGACACCAACTCCAAGCTCTCCTTCTACGACGAAGAATACTTCCGCGTCGACTTCAGCGGCGAGCGCCCGGCCTACACCCAGCTCTCCACAGACGAAGTTCATCGCGTGCTAAATCACCAAGGATGAGAGCCCGTCGACATCTTCTCCTCTGTCTGTTCATGTCTGCCCTCGCCTCGTTGGCTCAAGGGCAGAAGCCACTCATACGCCTATGGGAAGGAACGCCCGTGAAAGCCAAAAGCGTCACACTCGCCCCCTTTCTACCGGCATCATCCGCCGCTCCTTCGGTCCCCGCTCCCGCCGTCATCATCTGCCCTGGCGGCAGCTATTGCTGGCTCGACTACGATGCTGAGGGCACACACGTAGCCCAATGGCTGCAGGGCGAGGGCATCGCCGCCTTCGTGCTGAAGTACCGCGTACAGGGCTTCGTACCATATATCTTGCACACACGCCTCCTCGCGCGCGGACATCAGCACCCCGATGCCCTGTGCGACGTGCAGCGCGCCATACAATACCTCCGCGAGCACGCCGACGACATGGGCATCGACGCCGGCAGCGTCGGCGTCATGGGCTTCTCGGCCGGAGGACATCTCAGCATGAGCGCTGCAGCCTTCGCCGCCACAGACTTCCTCGCCCCTCTCGGCATCAGCCACGACGTCAGCCTGCGCCCTGATTTCGTAGCATCAATATACCCCGTCGTGACGATGAACAAGCCCTACACCCACAAGCGCAGCCGCCGTGCACTCCTCGGCGAGTACCGCAAGCACAACAGCGCCATGCGCGACTCCTTGTCGCTCGAGCGGCACATCACGGACGTCTGCTCGCCCGTCTTCCTGCTCAACTGCGCAGACGACCACATCGTCAATCCCCGCAACAGCGAGCTCCTCGACAGCGCCCTCACGGCACGGCACATCCCACATACATACGTCAGATACACCCATGGACGGCACGGCTTCGGCGTCATGCCCCGACGGATGAACGCCGAGACGGCTCAATGGCAAGAGACGTTCCTGAGCTGGCTGCGCTCATTAGCGGTTTGCCGCCATCATCCTGAGGAGCGCTGATTCTCATCCAGGGCTCATCCCAATACGCATTAGCTGCTATTCAATTCGTACATAACGCATTACACTCATACAATGACAAAATTCGACGACATACGTCCGTTCTACGACGCAGAGATTCCGGCTGCCATGCAACGCATCGCAGACAGCCCACACTTCCCCTTGCTGGCACAATATGTCTATCCTGGACAAGACATAGAGGAAGTGCGACAACTCATGCGCCAGTTCACAAACGTCGATGACTTCCAGCACGAAGTCATGCGCTGCGTCAACGAACAGGTCATAGCACGCAGCATGACATCCTTCACCTTCGACGGCCTCGACGCCCTCGACCCGCAGCAGCGATACCTCTTCGTGAGCAACCACCGCGACATCATGCTCGACGCCTGCCTGCTGCAGTACGCCCTCTGGCGCTGCGGCCACGAGACTACCGAAATCACCTTCGGCGCCAACCTGATGAGCACGCCACTGGTCATCGACATAGGCAAGAGCAACAAGATGTTCCGCGTAGAACGCGGAGGCACGCCGCGCGAGTTCTACCAGTCGTCACTCCACCTCTCTGACTACATACGCTACTGCATCACCGAGAAGCACCAGAGCGTATGGATTGCTCAGCGCAACGGGCGCACCAAGGACGGCGACGACCGCACCGACCAGGGCATCATCAAGATGTTCGGCATGAGCCGCTCCGCAGCACCCGTAGAGGCTCTGGCCGAGCTGAACATAGTGCCCGTAAGCATCAGCTACGAATGGGAGAGCTGCGACCTCCTCAAGGCACGGGAGCTATACCTCAGCCGCGGCACGAAATATGTCAAGCAGCCCGGCGAGGACCTCAACAGCATACTCACCGGCGTCATGCAGCCCAAGGGCGACGTACACATCACGTTCTGCCAGCCCCTCACCGCCGACGAGCTGCAGACGCTCGCAGCAGAAGCCGAGAAGACGTCCGAACAGCCACACCTGCATGCCGGAGCCGCGTCGGACTTCAACAGAGCCGTGGCGCACCTCATCGATGAGCGCATCTTAGGCGCTTACCGGCTCTCGGCTAACAACTATATCGCCTACGACATACTCAGCGGGCACGACACCTACAGCGACCGCTACAGCCAGGTCCAACGGCAGTTGTTCAGCAAGCACCTGCAGCAAGTGGACACCTTAGGCATCAGCGACACCGAAGCGCTGCGCCAACTGCTACTCAACATATATGCTAACCCACTAAAAAATAAGACCGTATGAAAGAAAAGATCCGCACACTGCTCGAAGATGCGCTGCCACTCGTAGATTTCGATTCGTCTTTCCTCTTCAGCGAACTGGATTCGCTCGGCATAACCACCATCCTGATGATTCTCGCCGACGAGTTTCACATCACGATGGAAGCCACCGACGCTACGCCGCGCAACTTCAAGAACATCGACAGTCTCGTGGCTCTCGTGGAAAGGAAATTGGGGTAGGAGATTAGAGATTAGGGATTAGGGATTAGGGATTAGAGATTAGGGATTAGAGATTAAAAGGGACATGAACTGCATAGAAGAATATATCACCCTACATGCGACGCAGCAGCCAGACAAAGAGGCTGTTATCTGCGGCGAAGAGATACTCACCTACGCCGAGCTCGACAGACGCATCGACGCCCGCTGTGCCGAGCTATGCAGCCAAGGCTTCAGCGCCGGACAAGTGGTATGCATACGTGCCGAGTCATCGACAGCGTTCCTCACCACTTACTTCGCACTACACCGCATAGGATGCATTGCAGCACCGCTCGAGCGCGACATCCCCGACGAGGCGTTTGCAACCATTGAGGCCGAACTGTCGCGCCACAGCTGCCCGCCGGGCACCGCCGACGTGCTATACACAACAGGCACCACCGGACGCTCGAAAGGCGTAATGATAAGCGCCGACACCATCCTCGCCGACGCCGAGAATCTCATCGCCGGTCAAGGCTTCACGCCCGACCTGACGTTCGTCATCAACGGTCCGCTCAACCACATCGGAAGCCTCTCGAAAGTATATCCCAATATCCTGCTCGGAGCCACAATAATTATTGTAGACGGACTTAAGGACCTCGACCGCTTCTTCAGCGCCTTCGACCTGCGCGACACACGATATGCCACCTTCCTCGTGCCGGCGAGCATACGCATTCTCATACAGTTCAGCGCAGCACGCTTAGCGTCGCTCGCCGACAAGATCGATTTCATAGAGACCGGAGCGGCGGCAATAGCAGAAAGCGACATGCAGGCGCTATGCCAGCTGCTGCCGTCGAGCCGCCTCTACAACACCTACGCCTCCACCGAGACAGGCATCATCGCCACCTACGACTGGAACAACGGCGAATGCACGTCGGGCTGCCTGGGCACGCCTATGCCCAACTCACAAGTCTTTATCACAGCCGACGGGCTCATCGCCTGCAAGGGACGCACGCTGATGACCGGCTACATCGGAGATCCACAGCGCACAGCCTCGATACTGCGCGACGCCACCATCTACACCTCCGACATAGGCTCTATCGACAGCCATGGACGCCTACACCTGAAAGGGCGCGAGGACGATATCATCAACGTAGGCGGCTTCAAAGTGGCGCCGACAGAAGTAGAGGAAGCGGCACTCACCCACCCCGCCGTCAAGGACTGCATCTGCACCGCCGTGCCTCATAAGATTAGCGGACAGGCACTGCGACTGATTGTCGTGCTCAACGACGGCTGTACACTCGACAAGCGAAGCATAGCGCTCCACCTACGACAGAAACTTGAAGCCTTCAAGGTTCCTGCCTTGTACGAGACTGCCGAGGCTATCCGCCGTACGTTCAACGGCAAGCTCGACCGCAAGAGCTACCGACAGAAGTAGCAGAGCGCGGGCTGAGACTTTCATCTACGAGAACGGCGTTCGGGACGTCCCTGAATCGGAGGTGGAATCAGACTCGCGCCACATATTTGTCAGATTAAGAAAGTCCTGCTCCTTAGGCCTACATAGTTCCGCACGAATGGCGTGAATAATAGTCCTATATAAACAATATTTTCGTTCAGGCTCCCTGCCCCTTTCGGCTGGAGCCCTTAAGCCTTTCGACCGAAAGCATTTTGCCTTTCGACCGGAACCATTAACCCTGTTGCTCGAAGCAATCAAGCCTGCTGAAAGGAGCAATCAAGCCTGCTGCATGGAATAATCAAGCCTGCTGCATGGAGCAATCAAGCCTGCTGCATGGAACAATCAAGCCTGCTGCTCGAAACCCTTAGGACTTTTGCTCAGAACTCTTAAGACTTTTGCTCAAAACCCTTAGGACTTTTACTCGGAACTCTTAAGACTTTCGACTGGAAGCATTGACTCTTTCGACCGGAAGCATTGACCATTTCGACCGGAAGCATTGACCATTTCGACCGGAAGCATTGACCATTTCGACCGGAAGCATTGACCATTTCGACCGGAACCATTGACGATTTCGGCCGGAAGCATGATTTCTGTCAATTAAGAGGGAAATGACTTTTACAGGAGTAGAAAAGTAGATAAATGTATATATCTATAAAGTATAGAAACACCTATACACCTACAAAATAGAATATTATTATGTAATACAAAGGTTTAAGTTATAGGTGTATCTTTAG
>CAJOLI010000040.1 GCA_905235285.1 uncultured Bacteroidaceae bacterium | reverse complement strand
GATTAGGGATTAGAGCGAACGCTCTCATTCGTGAATGGCCAAGAATACTGACAACAGAGAAAACGCCCTCTCACCTTCCTGTCGGGAGGGTGAAGACGTGCGTCTTCCGCATCCGCTACACCTCTTCCGCTACTGCCCCGAGTGTGGCTCGCCGCACTTCGTAGAGCATAACGCCAAATCGAAGCACTGCGAGGCCTGCGGCTTCACCTACTACTTCAACCCCTCAGCCGCCACCGTAGCCCTCATCGAACGGCCGACGGCCAACGGCGGCGTGGAATGGCTCTGCGTGCGGCGTGCCAAGGAGCCGGCACGGGGTACCCTTGACCTGCCCGGCGGCTTCTCGGACTTGTATGAGACGAGCGAAGAGGGCATCTGCCGCGAGGTGAAGGAGGAGACGGGCCTGAAGGTCGAGGGTGTCGAGTTCCTCTTCTCGCTGCCCAACCAATATCTCTATTCGGGATTCAACGTTCATACGATAGATATGTTCTTCCGCTGCAGCGTCGCCGAGACGTCCGTCGCACGGGCTGCCGACGATGCCGGCGAAATCCTATGGCTGCGCCCTGCTGACATCAACCCCGACGACTTCGGTCTCGCAAGCATAAGAGCCGGAGTGAAGAGGCTCTTAAGTATGGATTAGAGATTAGAGATTAGGGATTAGGGATTAGAGTTTTTTAGAGAAAAGAGAAAAGGTAATGAGAGATTAGGGATTAGGGATTATGAGTAGTGGATTGATTCTCAGTTCAGCATATCTCGGCCCCATCAGCTGGTGGCAGGCATTGGCCAAGGCGGAGAGCGCCGTCATCTGCACTGCCGAGCACTACGTCAAGCAGACTACGCGCAACCGTTGCCGCATACTCATGCCAGACGGTCCCCAAGACCTCGTCGTCCCTGTCTGCGCCGCGGCTGGCCACACACCGCTGAGCGATATACGCATCAGCGACCACGGCCAGTGGCGACACCACCACTGGAGCGCACTGCGCACTGCCTACGGCAAGAGTCCCTTCTTCGAATACTACGCAGACGACTTCGCTCCTTTCTACGAGCGCCGCTACGAATTCCTTGCCGACTACAACGAAGCCCTGCGACAGCTCGTAGCACAGCTCCTCGACATCGACACGCCCACGACCATCGTCGCCGACAACTACCTGCCGCCCACACCACTGCCCACTCCCGACCAGCGCCCTTACTACCAAGTCTTCGCCCAGAGACTCGGCTTCCAGGCTGACCTCAGCATCGTAGACCTGCTCTTCAACCTCGGCCCCGAAGGCATACTATATCTCACTAAGACTTAGAAGCCCACATTTCTTGTCTTATGTCAATAAATGCCGTTTTTTCTCTTTTTCCTTACAATTTGTTTTGCCACAAGACGTAAAAGCTATACTTTTGCAGCGCAAACAGCTAATAAAGCAAGAAATGAAAGTCGAGAAAACACATCTGCAAGCCTCTCTTTATACTGCAAAGGCAAGCTCCGCATTGTGTTGTTGCGCTAATCCACAAGGTTAGCGGCTCGTTCTCATGTTAACAAATTAACATATTAATATAATAACATATTAAGAAAGCAATAAGCTCCGCTGACCAGATGCAACAGGCCAGCGGAGCTTTTTTGTTTACCATAAACCATTACATTCAACCTCTACTCGCGCGATTCTTAGAGTAATATTAACTTTTTAACTACGGGCAAAGCCCGTGCCATTCATTATGATCTACAACAAACTTACAGAGCTCATCGGCTCAACCCCGCTGCTCGAAGCACAGCAGCGCGAAGGACAACTCGCACGCATCGTCCTCAAACTTGAGTATTTCAACCCTGGCGGCAGCGTCAAGGACCGCATTGCACTGGCCATGATTGAAGACGCCGAACAGAAAGGCCTCCTCAAGCCCGGCGCCACCATCATAGAGCCTACCAGCGGCAACACAGGCATCGGCCTTGCTTGGGTAGGTGCCAGCCGCGGCTACAAAGTAGTACTGACTATGCCCGAGACCATGAGTCAGGAACGGCGTAACCTGCTGCGAGCCTATGGCGCACAGATCGTGCTGACTCCCGGCAGCGAAGGCATGAAGGGCGCCATCCGCCGAGCCGAGGAACTGCGCGACGCCACGCCCGGAGCCGTCATCCTCGGTCAGTTCGTCAATCCCGCAAATCCCGCCGTGCACGAGCGTACAACGGGCGAAGAGGTGTGGGCCGCCACCGGAGGTGCCGTCGACATCTTCGTCGCAGGCGTAGGCACCGGCGGCACCGTCAGTGGTTCAGGGCGCACCCTCAAGCGCCACAAGGCCGGCGTGAAGGTAGTGGCTGTAGAGCCGCAGACCTCTGCAGTCCTCTCGACAGGCGTTGCCGGCAAGCATGGCATACAAGGCATCGGCGCAGGCTTTGTGCCGCAGACCTACGATTCCGCCGTCGTCGACGCCATTGTCCCCATTGCCGACGATGATGCCCGCGCCGCAGCCCGCTCGCTGGCTCACACCGAGGGCCTGCTCGTAGGCATCTCCTCCGGCGCCGCCTTCGCCGCTGCCCTCCAGCTCGCACGCTTGAGCGAGAACACCGGCAAGACCATCGTGGCCCTGCTGCCCGACACGGGAGAGCGCTATCTCTCTACCGGATTGTTTGATGCTCAGTCCTGAGCTTACAGCAACAGAAATTATGCAAGGACTACAACTACCCTCTGCCGCGCAGGTCGACAGCCTCCTCAGGCTCGTCGGCCGCGTGCTCTTTCCTGAGGTCTTCGGCAGCGGCAACCAAAGCGAGCTGCAGCAACAGGTGGCCACCTTCATCGACATCGTCATCAAGGCACAATACTCGGCAGCGACAGCCACCGGACGGCCTGACGGCACTCTTCCGGCTGATGCCGCAGGGTATGAGGCTGACGGCACTGCGCCTGAAGCCCTCACGGGCGACGCCCTCAGCCGCGAGTTCATACGACGCCTGCCATCGATAGGCCAACTTCTGAAAGCCGACATCGAGGCTGCCGCAGCCAACGACCCGGCCGCCACATCGCAGGTCGAGGTCATGTGCTGCTATCCCGCCTTCATCGCCATGCTCCATTATCGCGTGGCACATGCCCTGCACGAGCTCGGCGTACCACTGCTGCCACGCATTATCACCGAGCGGGCCCACGAGCGCACGGGCATCGACATACACCCGGCCGCGCAGATAGGTCCCGCCTTCGGCATCGACCACGGCACCGGTATCGTCATAGGTGCCACGGCTGTCATCGGCACGGGAGTCATGGTATACCAGGGCGTAACCCTCGGTGCCAAGCACTTCACGCGCGACAGCGACGGACACATGCTCGACCTGCCACGCCACCCAATCATCGAGGACTACGTCACCGTCTACTCCAACACCTCGCTGCTCGGCCGCATACGCATCGGCCACCACTCCGTCATTGGCGGTAACCTCTGGATAACACACGACGTGCCGCCTTACTCTCAGGTCCGCCAGTCGCGAGCCTTACAGCAGTTAGGTTTCGTCGATGGCGATGGTATATAGGCTGGGCATACAACCGGCTACTTGCCGCACACCCGGCTGCATCAGCCAACTCACCTGGCTGCATCGGCAAACTCACCCGGCTGCATCGGCAAACTCACCCGGCTGTATCAGCCAACTCACCTGGCTGTATCAGCCAACTCAACCGGACGTTTCTTTCTGTATTATCACTGTCCGCTTAACCTTGAGAGATACGATAGCCTTACAGGCCCACAGATACAGCAGTTGGCACTAAGCTTCGAAAATGCTCAGTGCCAACTGTTGGTGTTATATGCCTGGGATGTTGCGTTAAACCCAAATCGGTCATTAGACCAATGATGGCTTTTAAGCTATGCTTCTTATGCTTTTATCCACGTTGTTGCCCTATTTCTTTTGGCTTATTTCCCAAGAATGATGTTGACGAGGGCGGTGACATCGGCGATGGTTATAGCGCCGTCTGCATTGACGTCGGCCGCCACGTGGTCATAGACTGGGGTTGAGCCATTGTCCTTGCCGAGTATGATATTGACCAGGGCTGTGACGTCGGCGATGGTGACGGCTCCGTCGCGGTTGACGTCGCCGACGAGCGCGGGGCCGAGGTACGCGAGGCGGAAGGTGTCGAAGAGTGCCCAGCTGGCATCGGTGGTCTTATGATCCTGAATGACGCCTATGGAAAGCGTTCCTTCGGTACCAACGACGACATCGACGCTGGTGTCGTAGAGTCCCATCTCGAAGGCTGCCAGAGCCTGAGCAGGCCAATTGACGAACGTGCCAGCATTGCTGGCCTGAGAGGCTATGGCGGGCATGCGGCCTGCCTCAGTGGCGATGTTAGGCAGCGGCTGGCGCTGGTCGTTGGCCACGAGGTAAGCCTCGCTGATGAGGTCGCCGCCGGCGTTGACGACATTGGCTTGGAAGTTGCCGTCGCCCTGGCGATAGAAGCCACAGGCGCTCAGACGGTACTTGCCGGGCCGCAGCGCTGTGAGCGTCTGGGTGAAGGAAAAGGCATTGGCGTTCCACACCTCATAGCCGTAGTCGGCGTTGCGATTGAAATCATTGTCATCGCCCGAGGTGATATGCGCCCCACCATTGCCTCCGTCGCAGGTCTTGGTCCACATGTTCAAACCCCAAACGCGACTGAGGCCACCGTTGTAGATGAGGAAACTGACGTCTACGGGGTTTGATGCTGAGGCTTGGTCCATGAGGGCCTCGCGCTCGGCACGGGTGACGAGTTTCCATTGGTTGCAGGGGTTGTCGATGCCCTCGCGATCCTTGGCTACAGTGCTCCAGTACTGGTAGTCGCCCTTGTCAGTGGGGCCATTAGGGTCGTAGCCTAGGAGTCGCCCTACGTCTGTGCGATTGCCCTCGGAGTTGATGGTGAAGACATTAGTCTTGCCCGGCACGGGATTGAACTGCCAAGTATCTTGACTGGGCGTGTCGACGTAGGCGTTCCAATTCACCCATTTCTCTTCCTTGCCCGCAAACATATGTGTCTGAAGCTTAAACTTCTGTCCATCTGCAGCTATCAGTTTGACGGCCAAAGGATAGATATCGACGGCAGCGTGCGTGTTCCAGTCGGAGCCGTTGTTGAGCCATAAGCCTGTTCCTATATTATATAAGAAGTACTCTTCGCCAGCCGCGGGCGTGGCCGTGCCAGTATAGACATCGGGCACGCTCCAGGCACTTATGCGGCGTGCAGAACGTAGCAGATGAATGCCATCGTTGATGCCGAGGTCGGTGGTGGGGTTAGAGATTAGGGATTCGGCATCAGCGAGCGCTGCTGCGCTGACGCCCTCGTCGCGTGCGAGATCGAGTGTAGCATGAAGGGTGGCAGAAAGCTCAGTGTCAACCGGCTGGCGGTTCTGCGCTATGATGGCATTGACAAGATTGGCGCCGTTGTTGCTGCTGGAGCCTGCGAAATCCATCATGACGATGCCGGTAGGTCCGGGGTTGTCGTTGATGGTGTTGAGGGCGAGGGTGTTGCAGGTGTTGGCGTTCGAGGATATTGCCGAGTTTGTGCCCGTAGAACCGGTGTAGCCCGAGGTGTGATTGATGAAGACGCGGTTGCGACTGGTATTGGAACGCGCCTGTGCGAGGAGATCGGTGATGGCCGCCGACTTGCCGTCGGCATTTGTTACTTCATAATAATCCTGCACTCTGAAGCTCACGCCATTGGCTGACGCATCAACGTAATTCAGTGCATGCCCCCACCCACTTATCGTCAAGCCGTCAGCGAAATAGTCGCGGCTGAGGACGAGTATCTTCCCACGGACGCTACCCAGGCGCAGGTTAGGGTTGAATGGTACAACGACGTCAGAAAAGTTGTTCATGACAGCCGTTATGCGGCTCTTCCAATTGTCGGTGCTGCCACCGTTGTTCTCGTTGCGCATAATTACTATAGCACACTCACTGGGGTAGCTACTCAGACGCCCTTTAATGATTGTAAGTGCTTCGCTCAGATTGATGTTGGTCGTTAAGCTGCCATGACAAATTGGACTGCCGTCGGCATCTGTAGGTCGAAGATCAAAGACACGCACACCGGCGTCCCACTGAGCATCAATCTTCAAGTCCTGACATTTGCCAGATAAAGCTCCGACTATGGCATCAATGCCCGAGAAGCCATGTCCTGTGGCAGCATCATGCGCTCCGGGCAGCGAAAGCTGTGAGACGAAATACAAATCGTTGAGGCCGGCCATCCATTGTTTTGAGTCTACGGCAGTAAGATGCCGATTATGAGTGAGAGAACCCTTTTCATATATTATTCTGAAAAATATAATGATAGTCGTTGAATGATGGAATTATTTTACCAGCACTTTTCGACCGTCAATGATGTAGAGGCCCCGGCGAAGGGAGGGAATGAAAGAGCGTCCGGCAAGGTCGAAAGCTGTCTGGCGGGCGAAGTAGGCTGAGGATTGGGCATCAGTCTGCGCCCTCGGGCTGTCGGTGATGCCGCGTATGGCATCAGCTGTTTCGTGGGCCGGGAACATGAGCATGAGAGCCGGCATTCCGCTGGCGCCATAGCTCTCCACGACATCGGTGCTCGACGTGGCCACAGTGAAATTACCCATCTGTATGCCGCGCACGGGGTCGCGGTTGTCCCAGGCCTTCTGCATGTTAGCCTGCACGTATGTGAGGTAGTCCGTCTGGCCAAGGTCATAGACCACCATAGGCAGGTACTGGGCAAAGATGGCAGCATAGATGCCCTGCTCGTAACCTCCTTCGTACTTGAGGATACGCTCGTTGTTGGCAATGCGGAGGAAGACATAACGCGTTCCGCTGATGGCATTTTTCTTATACTGCTCATCGCCTGTGAGCTTATAGAGCAGACAGCTGGCACCGATGAATGTAGCTTGATTGTAAAGGTGATCGGAATACTCGGGACCACCGCCGTGGATGCCGTCGGCGACGCGCCCTGAGGAGGGCACCAGAGTCTTGCTGGCCCAGTCGTAGATTTCTATAGCTTTCTCCAGATACCATTCCTTGGTCTGTTGCTGCGGACGGGCCTGAGTGGGCACAGAACGCCCCTCGGGGACGAGCTGATGTAGGAGGCAAGCAGCTATGACCGTCGGGAAATTGATGCATGCAGAACGGAAATCGCCCGGCTGGTGGGGTTTGGGATTGGAGATAGGCTGCCACTCCCAGAACATGCCACCACCATCCTTGCCACTGAAGCGCGCCGGGTCGGCATACGAACCATCGTCGCCCACGGTATCACTGCCGTACCAGACGCGGCAGAAGCTTAGCTCGGCATATTTCAGGTATTCGGCAGAGCCGAAAGTCTCGAAGGCGCGTGCCAGGGCACAGGTCCACCACATGATGTCATCGTACACAAACCATCCGTTCTCAGTGCTATTATTATGGAAGTTAAAGTTAACGTAGTGGGCTCTTTCTCCCTTATGAATATCCTTGTGCAGATTTCTGTACTTCGTCATCAGCTCTTCGTTACCCTCTCGCTTGGCGCGGTTGTAAGCGTTGATAACCATGTCGTAGTAGATGGCCTGGCACCAGATAGCGGCGGCACAGCCCGAGCGGTCGTTGTCGCGTGCGCCGTTGCCTCGGTGGGCGGCTGCACTCTGGTCGGTGTCGGACTTATAGATATTACGGCTCTTGTCGAGGAGGGCTTCGTTGAAGTCGTCATAAGCTTTCCACTGCATGGAGTCGGTGATGGTGAAGTCCTGGGCCTGCATGAAGCTATGGGCGGGAAGGAGGAAGCATGAGATGCAAAACAGGATGAGGTAGCTGTGTCCTGCTGTGCGGAGGATTGTTTTTGATGTCATGAAAGTGATTAGGGATTATGAATTAAGGGGAAATTTCAAAGAACATGGTCATTGCACTGCCACCTTACGGCCGTCGCGGATGAAAATGCCGCGTCGTGGCAAGCTGGCGGGAAGGCCGCGGAGGTCGTAGGTGCGCGTCGAGGCCCCATGAGCCTTCAGCCCTTCAGGCTGCTGCGGCGCGGTTATGACCGTGGGCATCTCGTTACCGAGGTTTACTTGCCACCAGGTGCGGGTGCGGCCTTCGTCGACACCTGAGAGCACTTCGTGGTGGATACATTCCTTGCCGCCGTGGAGGTCGTTGTTGTGGAGCTTGAAGTAGGCTGCGAATTTCCTCGACGTCGGTTTCCGCAACAGCGTGTTCCAGGGCAAGGCGAGGTCTATGGTATAGCCATTGCTGGTGCGGGCTACGACGTAGTGCATCTGATGAGCGGAGGCATCGACATCTGCCCACCCCTGAGTCGTCATCCGCGTCACGAGCGTTCCGCCGTCGATATTCACGAGGTATTTTAAGGCGCCCGTGGGCACGTCGTCCGTGGCGTGGTTGAGCATGTCGCAGTAGAATTCTATGCCGTCGGTGTCCCAGACGGGAGCGTCAGCCGCACCTGAGCGTAAGGTGCGGTCGGCCACGTCGAAGTGGAGGAAGAGCGAATCCGTAGACCAGCACGCGGCAACGTGCATCTGTGCCTGCGTAGTGCTGCCTACGAGTATGTCGGACATCAAGGGCGCCCAGCCGATATGATTCATAGTCGTGCCCGAGGGCAGGGCATAAGCCGTCAGAGGGTGCATGATATGTCCCTCCACTGTCCAGAGGCCGTTCTGTGTGGGATGGCCATGTATTTCGGAAACGCATACTACGGTGGAGTCGCTGGTTTGACACAAGGAGTTCCATACGCCGCCCTGATTAGGTTCATCAATGAACGGGAAAGGAATGGAATAACACCCGAAGTTGCGCGCGCCGGCATCGCCGATGTAGACGAAGGGGCGGTTCTTGTACATATCATCCAAGGGTGCTCCGCGCTGGTCGTTGAAATAGTTGGTCTGGGTAGAGACAAGCGTCTCGCCCGACGTAAGCTGAATGATATAAGGCGCTCCGCCACCACGGGGCTCGCCGCTGGCCACGGCCACCCAGCGGTTCTTGCTGTCGCCGTAGCGGATGCCGCTGGTCCAGTTGTCGGCCATGGAGGAGTAGATGACACCAGGCTGGAAGCCACCGCCGAAGCCGTCGTCCTCGATGGTAAAGACGATGCCTCTGCCGTCCTGCAACACCAAGGGCACGGGCATGCCGTCACGGAAGCCTACGGTGTAACACACATCGACGGGCTGCGCCTCCCACTCGCGGATGCCCACGTTGGTGGCCGAGAGCGAGCGCAGCATCATAATCTTCTGGTCATGACCCGGCACGTGGTACTCGCTGGCGAAGTAAAGCTGCACCTCGCCTGAGGGCAGCTGAATCATTGCCGGTTCCCAGACGCCGTAGTAGCCCTCGTCGGCAATAAACTCACTCTCGAGGACCTCGTAGAGGGTCTGCTCGCTGTGCCACGTGCGGCCTTCGTTGGTGGAATACTTGACCTTTATCTTTACGCCCGTGCTGCCGATGCGCTCGTTGTAGGCATACATGAGCGTGCCGTCGGCAAGCTCGAGTAGCTCGCAGTTGGTATAGCCTGAGCCAGCAGGCGGAGTGGCCACGATAGAGGCCGAAGAAAAGGTAGTGCCACCGGCACGCTTGAAGCGTATCCTGCAAATGCCGCCTTCGTCGTAAACAAAGGCCTGACGGCCGTCGCGGAGCAATTTCAGCCGGCCGTAGGCTCCGCCCGTCACAAACTTCTGGGTGCGGTAGTCCCACCCGATGCGTATGCCTGTGCGATAGTTTTGTGCCATGGCAGGCAACGCGGACACAGCCAGTACCAGGCAGGTAGCGATGATGCTTTTTACAATTCCTTTCATTTAGTGAAGGACACGGCCTGCGGCCGTAGTTCTATGTTCAAAGTTGAATTACTTTTTGTTGAGTTCAGAGGAGAAGCTGTAAGGAGCATCATCGGCAGCAGTGCCACGCGAGCGGTTGGGCTGCGAGCCAAGATCGAAGTGAAGCGTTGCTCCCTGCAGCAAGTCGTCGTGACGGAGGTAGTTGCGGGTGTAAGGCTGTCCGTTGAGTGTGAGACGCTGGATATATGGAGGAAGGGATGCTCCGCCGGGCGCTGTTGCTTCGATGACGATGTCCTTGCCTGATGGCAGGCTGACGGTGGCCTTGCGGAAGTAGGGCGTGCCGAGGGCATACTCGCCCGAACCGGGGCAGACGGGGTAGAAGCCGAGAGCAGAGAAGACATACCAGGCCGAGGTCTGGCCGTTGTCCTCGTCGCCGCAGTAGCCGTCGGGGGTAGGCGTGTAGAAGCGGTCCATGACCTCGCGGACGCGTTGCTGTGTCTTCCAGGGCTCAGCGGCCCAGTCGTAGAGGTAGATCATGTGCTGAATGGGCTGGTTGCCGTGGGCGTAGTTGCCCATGTTCATAATCTGCATCTCGCGGATCTCGTGGATAACGCCTCCGTAGTAGCTGTCGTCGAAGAGGGGCGGCACATTGAACACGGAGTCGAGCATGCTCACGAAGGTGCTGCGACCGCCCATGAGACGGATGAGACCTTCGGGATCGTGGAAGACAGACCAGGTGTAGTGCCATGCGTTGCCCTCGGTGAAGGCATCACCCCATTTCAGGGGATTGAAGGGAGCCTGGAATTTACCGTCTTTCAGGCGTCCGCGCATGAGGCGCGTTTCGGAATCGAAGACGTTCTTGTAGTTGAGGGCGTGCTCGCGGAAAGGCTTGAGCTCTTTCTCCTTCTTGCCGAGCTTACGTCCGAGCTGATAGATACACCAGTCGTCATAGGCATATTCAAGGGTGCGTGCGACGTTCTCGCGAATGTCTACATCGTAGGGGACATAACCGAGGCTGTTGTAGTACTCATAGCCTAAGCGGCCTGTGGAACTGACTTGCGGATGCACGGCATTGGCTCCGTGGACGACGCCTTTCCAAAGGCTCTCAATGTCGTAGTCTACAGCAGAACTGCCAAGAGCCGAGAGCTTGAGATAGGCATCGGCGACGATGGAGGCAGAGTTGTTACCCACCATGCAGCCACGATGTCCGGGGCTTGCCCACTCTGGCAGGAAGCCGCTCTCCTTGTAGCAGTTGACGAGGCCTTCCTGCATCTGCACGTTCATCTCGGGATAGACAAGATTGAGGAGCGGGAAGAGGCAGCGGAAAGTGTCCCAGAAACCAGTGTCGGTGAAATAGCGTCCGGGCAGCACCTCGCCCGTGTGGGGGCTGTAGTGGATGGGCTGTCCGTCGGCATCGTACTCGAAGAAGGCGCGTGGGAAGAGGACGGAGCGGTAGAGGCAGCTGTAGAAGGTGCGCAGGTGGTCGATGTCGTCATCCTCGACGCGGATGCGGCCCAGCACGTCGTCCCAGCGCTGGCGGCCTGCGGCACAGACTTCATCGAAGGAGCGATTGCCCAGCTCCTGGAGGTTGCGCTCGGCCTGCTCGTAGCTGATGAAGGAGGAGGCGATGCGCAAGGTCACTTGTTCGCCGCGTTGTAGGGTGGGAAAGCCAACGACGCCGATGACGTGGTTGTCGGCCATCATCACGACGTCCTCGGCGAGCTTGTCGCCGCCCTGCTTGTCGCCATAGAGAGCCGCAAAGGTGATGGGGTGCGAGAACTCAATGATAAAGTAGTTCTTGAAGCCCTCGGGCACGCCGCCGCTATTCTTGGTGGTATAACCCATGACGCGGCGCTTGTCGGGGTCAATCTGCAGGTAGGAGCCGCCGTCGAAGGGGTCGATGACGACGCGCGCCTCATCGGTCTCGGGATAGGTGAGGCGCATGATAGCAGCGCGCTCGGTGGGGGCGAGCTCGGCCACGACATCCCAATCGGCGAGATATACCTTATAATAATAAGGTGTGGCTGTCTCTGCCTTGTGGGAGAACCAGCTGGCACGGTCGTCCTCGCGGAAGACGGTGCGTGTGGTAGGCATGATGGCGAACTGGCCGTAGTCGTTAATCCAGGGCGAGGGCTGGTGTGTCTGCTTGATACCGCGGAGCTTGTCCTCGGTGTAGACGTAGGCCCATCCGTCGCCCATACTCCCCGTCTGGGGCGTCCAGAAGTTCATGCCCCAAGGCAGTGCGACGGCGGGATAGGTGTTGCCCGTGGAGAGCGAGTGTTTGGACAGGGTACCTACCAAGGTGCTAACATAGCAAGATACGGACTCTCTCCCAGAGGAAGACTCTCCCCCCGCCCTCCCTGCTAGGGAGGGAGCGGTTACCTTTGAGGACAGGAGAGAAGAGGTTAATAATAAAATAGATGTTATTGCTATCTTTAATACTTTCATTCTAGAGCTTTTTATTTCTTGTTAGGTAATCGCTCCCTCCCTGACAGGGAGGGCGGGGGGAGAGTCCTTTTTTTCCTACTTTCTTACCACTGAATAGCCTGATCCTCGTTCGGGATCTGGGTGTTCAGCTGACGCTCGAGGGTGAGGATACCCTTGACGACGTATGGCATCTGTATTCCAGCCACGGGCTCATCAATGTATTCGTAGTCGATATTGCTGATGATGACGTAGTGGTGGAGCAACCAAGGCTGGATGTCATCCTGCTGCTCGTAGATCTGGAAGCGGGTGATAGCGCTATTGTTGACGAAGCCGTTGTTCTCAGCATTGTCGGAATAGACATCTACCGTGCCTTCAGTGCCCGATTCGTTGGCGGGATTGAACTTAAAGAACACCTTATATTTGCGGCGGTCGGTGCGTGTCTCATCGACGGTTCCAGCATAGAAGAAGATGGTGTTCTCATCGACCACATAGCCGCGGGCTGTCTCCATACCTGTGGCATTGGTCTCGTCGCCCTTGTTGGACACGGTCAGCGTCGTGGCGGAGTAGTTGCCGGAGTAGTCATTGTAAGGATAGACGCGCAGCATGGCCTTGGCGTAGTTCTTACGCGGATGGGGCTCATAGCTGCCATCTTTCTGAATCTCGAGTGGGAGCACCCACTTCTCGACCATATCGATACCGCCATCCTTGGCAAAGTCGAAGCTGACACGCAGCAGTGCCTTGTTCTCGCCCTTCGGGATGAGGAGCGTCGAAGGGAAGGAAGCGAAGTTCTGCATATCCTTGTAGTACAGGTCGACGATGTCGGAACGGTAGGTAGGATTGCCGAAGCGCTCAAAGTTGAGCTGTGCGAGAGTGTCGCTCAGACCAATCTTAACATTGATGTCGCGGTTATTGTCCGTGGTGCCACTTACCAACACGGGCAGGTCGTAGTAGGACTTGCCGATTCCTATCTCAGGAGTGCCGTCGTCGCTGTGGCGTGTGTAGGGAACGTAGACAGCCGTGACGCCGTTGTCGTTGAGAGGAGCCTTGAAGCTGATGTAGTGGGCATACTGCTCGTCCTTCCACTCATCGTTGCAGGCGATGAAGAATGGTACACAGAGGAGCAGAAGAGCCACCCCCCAGACCCTCCCTGACAGGGAGGGGAGTATATTCTTTTGCATATAGCTCTTTTTCATAGTTGTATTCATTGTTCTTTCTAATGAATTTATTGAAATCAAATCTTCTTTGTTAAGCACCCTCCCCAAACGGGGAGAGGAAGGGCCTTAATCATTATACTTCCATCCGGGGTTCTGGACAAGGTTCTTGTTGCGCTTGAGGTCAGTGAAGGAGATGGGCCAGAAGTACATCTTATCCGTAAAGGTGGAGGAGAGGTTATAGACAGGAATTACCTGCATGAATTCATTCTTATTGGCAGCTGTCTGGAAGACATTGAGACCATAGACACGCTTGTTCTCCTCAATAGGAGCATCCATCCAACGGCGCAGGTCGAAGTAGCGCTTACCCTCAGCCATGAACTCAATCATGCGCTCGCGCTTGATGCGTGCACGCAGCTGGTTGGCGTCGGCATAGTCGGAAGCAGGATAGTCATGTAGTCCGGCACGGATGCGTATGGGCTGAATACCCCTCTTTATCTCGTTGATATCGCGGCTTATGGTGACGTCCTCGCCTTTCCACGTCTTCATGGTGTAGGACTGTGTGAGTTCGTTCAGAGCCTCTGCGTACTGCAGGAGGATGTCAGCGTAGCGTACGGCAGGTTCGAACTTTTCAGAGATGCCTTCGTAGCTGTTCTGTGCGGGGATATAGTCGTTGGGGTTGTAGTACTTCTTCACGCCAATACCTGTGCGGAGGTACGAGAAGGAGTTCTTGAAGCCATCAGTGCCACCGCGATAATAGGTAATCTGTGAGTTCCACATATCGGAGGTCGGGTGCTTCAGCATCTCCCAGATGGTTCCGTTGTAGGCCACGGAAGCATAGAAGCGAGGTTCGCGACCGACATACTGGTGAGCAACATTCTGCAACTGGCTTCGCTGTTCTGTGACACGTGCCGTGGGGTTAACAAGTACCTCGGGGTAGCTGCCGTTCTGCGCCTCGCTGCGGGTGATGAAACCTTCGGGACGCGGCCTGTCGTTACCCTGATTGTAAGGAGTGGCAGCTCCGGGGGTACGCCATTCTCGATACATACCGTCGACATCCGTTCCGTCCTTCATATAATAGGTATCAACCATCTTCTGAGTCAAGCCGTGGGTGTTCCATCCGTTTACAGAGACGGGCATGGAGTGAAGCACGAGTGAACCGATACCATTGTCGTGGTCGTTATTGTTCATGTTGCCACGGGTGAAGATGAGTTCCGGATTGCCCGAGGGGGCAGCGATACCATTGAAGAGGTTGCGGTAGGAGAGGTACGGGTCGATGTTCTTCCATCCGTTGGGCCAGTTCTGGTTGGCGAAGTTGTCGTCGAAGCGAGCACCTTGGTCATCGCCGTACACGATGCTGTCAGGAGGCGTCACCGTGACGGGCCTGCCTTCAATGGCCTCGTTGTTGAAGGACTCTATGTAGAGATCGTAGACACCGAGATCCATGACATCCTTGCAGGCGGCAGCGGCGCGAGCCCACTTGCTCTCGTCGTAGTCAAGCGAGAGGAGGTATTTACCGTCGAAGTTCTTCAGCTCCTTGGCAACATCGTCAGAAACGCTGGCGGGATGCTCACCATTCTTCAGCTGACCGTTGGCGAGGGGGCTGGCAGCGTAGGTGTAGACGATGGCACGTACTGCCAGGGCTGCACCGATGGTGGGACGCATGACATTGGACTCGTCACGTGTGTAGTACTTAAGCTCGCCGGCAGCCTTCAGCATCTCGGAAGCAATCCACTCAGCGCACTCCTCATAAGTGGAGCGCGGCGTTGCCAGCTCGTCGTACTCAAGGGTGTAGTCGGCACCGTCTTCGGGCATGATGGGCACAGGACCGAACTTGCGAAGCAGCAACCAATAGTAGTAAGCGCGCACGAAACGTGCCTGTCCCTTGCGGTCGATGCGATCATCAAGGCTGAGGTCGTAGTTCCAGTCGTGGGAATCGATATTCTTGATAAACAAGGTAGCCTGGTTGATACCTTGGTAGCAGCGCACCCAAGCGTTCTGACCTACGCTCTCGTCGTAGTTGCCTTCGCGGAAGGAATTGTAGGATGCGTAGTCAGCGTCCTTGGAATCGCCGAAAGTGTTGTCGCGGTCGCCGTAGTACATATCGTCGGCGAAGTTGAAGGGGTTCCAGCTGCCACCGTCATTACCCGTGGCGCCCTTGGAGCAGACCTCGAAGTTGCACCCGTCGAGGAAAGAGTAGGCATGAGCCAGCCACTGATCTACCTGCTGACGGTCGGTGAACACACTCTCGAGGGTCTTGCGGTCGCCAAAGTATTTGTCGGAATCAAGGTCGGTACAAGCTGCCAGGAGGCTTATTCCACAAGCCATCAGCAGCACATATTTTGCTATATTCTTTTTCATAGTCGTTGCACCTTATTAGATATTAACTTGCAGACCAGCTGTGATGGCCTTGGTGATAGGATAGTCCTCGCCGCGCGGCTGCAGGGATTCGGGATCCCATGTGTCGAACTTCTTGTGTAGGAAGAAGAGGTTCGTGGCAGCCAAATAGACACGGATGTTTGAGAAGTGTATCTGGTTGACGATGTGCTTAGGCAGCGTGTAACCGATATCGAGGTTCTTCAGGCGGAGGTAACGGCCATCGCGCAGCCAGAAAGTGGAGTTGCGATAGTTGTTTGAGTTGCCACCGTAGCTCAAGCGCGGATAGTCGGCATTGGGGTCTTCGTTGGCCTTGATGCCAAGGAGCTGAGCTGTCTCGCTGTCGACCCAGCGGTTGTCGAGCACACCCTTGAAGATGTTACCCCACTGGTTCTCGCTGAAGGCATAGACACACTTGCCGTAGGTCATGAACGTGCTCTTGCCGGCACCCTGCAGGTGGACATTGAAGTCGAAACCCTTCCATGTAATCGTGAAACCGAGACCGTAGATAAGGCTGGGACGGTCTGTAGCACCGATGGCACATTCGTCACCGCCATCAATGATGCCGTCACCGTTGACATCTTTATATTTAATATCACCGGGCTGCACGGCACCGAAGGTCTGGGTGGGAGAGTTGCGGATATCGTCGTAGTCCTTGAAGAGACCTTCGGCAATGAGACCGCGCACCTGATTGACGCGGTAGCCATACTGGTTCTGGTAGGGATAGACGTTGTTCTCTTCGTCGTACTCGTCGATCTTGTTCTTGCTGTAGGTGATGTTGCCACGAACGGTCAAGCCAACCTTGCCGAACTTGTCGTTGTAGCTGAAGTTACCATCGAAACCGCGTGTCTTAACAGCACCGACGTTGGCTTTCGGATAGTTCCAGCCACCATCATCCCAATATTCCAGACCGACGGTGGTAGGCAGGAAGCGGCGCTCCTGGAAGATACCGGTACGTTTCTCGTCGAAGTAGTCAACAGTAAGTGAGAACTTGTTGTCGAGAAGGACGAGGTCGATACCGAGGTCGTTCTTCGTGGCGACTTCCCACGTGACATACTCCGAGGCGACCTGACGATAGCGCACGCCACCGTAGGTGTTGGTGTGGTTCTGACCCCAGCTGTAGCCGTTGCCACTGGCCTCGAGGGTGTAGAGGTAGGGGAAGCGGTTGCTGCCCGTGGCATCAGAACCCACGCGTCCGTTGGAGAAGCGGATCTTGAACATATCAAGCCACTTGACATTCTTCTTAACCCAAGGCTCTTCACCCACGTTCCAGGCGATAGACCATGCAGGGAAGAAGCCCCAGCGGTGACCGTCGGCAAAGTTCTCGGAACCGTTGTAACCGAAGTTGAAGTCGGCAAAGTAGCGCGATGCGAAGTTGTAGGTGAACTGTGCTGCGAGACCCTTGTTCTTGCGCGAGACGGAGTTCTTGATATCAGCGCCCAGATTCTGGGTAGAGATGTTCTGGTCCTCGGTGAACTTCACGTTGGCGGCGAAGTTGTGGTAGTCCCAGAACTGACGGTCCCAGTGCAAGAGCAGGTCGAGGAACTCACGGCGTGAGCCGTCGTTGGCACTCGTCTGCGTCATGTCGCGTACAGACTGCACCTGCTGGAAGTCGAGCTGACCTGTCTCTGTGTTGCGCGAGCGCGCGGAGTAGAGAGCGGGCAGGCGGTGGTGCTGGATACTATTATTATTATATGTGTCGTAACCGAAGCGTCCGGTGAACTTGAGACCCTTGGTGATGAACTTCAGGTCTTGATCGAGGGTGACGTTGGTCTGGATGTTGTTCTGCCACTCGGTGTTGTAACCTGTCTGTGTGGAGCTGACCCACGGGTTGATATAGTTCTCATCGAGGGTGTAAACGGTGACGCCATCCACCTCAGACTCATTGAAAACGCCCTTGGCGGGGAAGGTGCCATTGCTGTAGAGCACAGGCGTGTAGAGCGGGTTGTAGCCGAACATCTGGCCCCAGACCCTATCGTCGCCGATGCCCGGGCTGTTGCGCTTGTTCAGGTTGCCACTGATACCGAACCTCAAGACGGTAGTCTTCGTAACGTCGACGTCGACGTTCATGCGGTAGTTCCAGCGGTCGTAGTTGGCGTTGGTGTCGTAGCGGTCGCGCAGAGTCTTGTCGGTCTTGTACATACCCTCGTCCTGAGTGTAGGCCATGGAGACATAGTAGCGGGCTGTCTCGCCACCGCCGCTGATGTTGAGGTTGGCACGGTAGCTCATGGCGCCGTCCTTCAAGAGGAGGTCCTGCCAGTCGACATTAGGATAGAGGTCGGGGTCGAGACCGTAGCGGATGATGTCGAGCTCCACGGGCTGGTAGAGCACACCGAGGTTGCGGGTCACACGTGCCTCATTGAGGTAGTTGGCATAGTCGAAACCGCTGACGAACTCAGGCGTGATGGTACGTGTGTTGTACGACGTCTCGAACTTGGCGTTGATGTCCACCTTACCGGCCTTACCGTGCTTGGTGGTAATGAGCACTACGCCGTTAGCGCCTTTGGAACCGTAGATAGCGGTGGCGGAGGCATCCTTGAGGACTGAGAAGGACTCGATATCCTCGATGTTGATATCGTCGATATTTTCGCGCTCGAAACCATCGACAAGGATGTAGGCAGAGTTGCTGGCGCCGAAAGTGGAGATACCGCGAATCCAGAACTCTGACGTGTTCTTACCGGGCTGACCTGACTTCTGGAAGGCCAGCACACCGGCAACGTTACCGGCAAGGGTGTTCGTGATGTTGGACGTATTGAAGTGCTTCAGCTCTTCCATCTTGACGTTTGTCACGGCACCCGTCAGCGTGAGCTTCTTTTGAGCCTGCATACCGGTGACCACGACCTCGTCCATGGCGCTGATCTTAGCCTCGGAGAGTACGATATCAATGGTCTTCTGGTCTTTGACCATGACTTCCTGACTCTGGAAGCCCATGTAAGAGAAGACCAGCGTCTTGTATTGTTCCACCTTAATGGTGTACTGACCATCGATATTTGTGATTGTACCTAAGCCCTTTGCGTCCTTTACTGTGACGTTAACGCCGGGCAGCGGACCTGTATCGTCACTGACGACACCCGTAATAGTGACTTCCTGCTGTGCCAAAGCTGCAAAAGCCGTCCCGAGCAGGAGTATGATAGTTGCTAAATATTTTTTCATAGTGGTCGGCTTTACTGTTGAGTTGGAATATCTATCTCGTCAGGTTCTGAATCTTCGAAGTTCTCCTCCATGGTGATGGTACGGAGACAGAAGTTACTGGTGTCGAGAATGTAGAAAATCAAGGTGTTCTCGCCCGTGATGGCATCGCGGTGGACATCGTTGACGAGACCTGTAGGACGGTGGAATCGTGCGAAATCGCGCAACTCACCGTTCTCATTACCGTATGTGTTGCCATCGGAATGAGTGTTTGCACTACCTCCGGCATAGGTCTTCACGATGCCTTCGGGAGTAAGCAGACGTATGGCGTCATTACGGCTGTCGCAGAAATAGAAGTCGTAGATGTCATCCTTGCCCTGGGCTTCATACTGTTCGTTCTTGACGAAGGTGCCCTGGTAGGGACGACGGAGAAGTGCCGAGAGGCCTACGCCATCCTGGAAGCCTTCATGGCTCATGTCACCTGCGATGCGGTAGGGAGCGGAGAACTTCTTGGTCTTCTCGTTGTAGTCGCTGCGGAGGATGTAGTTGCGGTTGATGACAACGATATAGGCGTACTTACCGCTGGGGTGTATGTCAATCTGGAACTCCCAGCCGGTATCCTGCACGGTGAACAGACGCTCGAAAGCGCCGTGACCGCTGGAACTGCCCGTTGAAGTGGTCTCATTCTGCAGTACGTATGGCGACCATGCACTGCCCTTACCGCCTATGCTGTCGGGGAGGATGGTGTTCCAATAGACGTCCATGTCCAAGCGAATGACTTCACCCTGTGTAAAGCTCGTGAAATAGAGCTCACCGTTCACGGGATGCAACGAAGCTCCGTTACACTGACGATAGTTGGCCAACGGGCGCACGTTAGAGGCTGAGCTGAACTCGCCGTTGGGGTCGCGGTCGACGATGTAGACGGAGTTGGCGCGGTACTCGGTATTGTCGTTATCGGCTGAGATGATGAGGTGCTCACGCCACTTTAACTGTTCGTGGGTAGCGGTGGCCTCCCATTCGGCATCGGAGTAACCGGTCTTGTTGCCGTCTTCATCAAGACGCCAGGCATAGGTACCATCTTCGTTGTACATGAAGGGGTCTACGGCGAAGTCGATGGTGCGCAGACGTTGGTTGGAGAACTTGTTAAGCGGAAGAATTGTCTTCACTGTACGCTCTCTAAGGTCTACCAACTGGATGCCGTGGGCAACGACGCCGAAGTGCGGCTCCTGGTCATAGACAATGAAGAGCTGGTCGTGGTTGTACGGCGAGAACTGCATCACACCGTCGTTCTTGAAACCGCTGCACTCTTCGAAACTGCCGTCGACCCAAATAGCATCATCCTCACGTTCGTAGAACTTACCACAGAGGCGGCCTACGACCATCTTACGCTCGTAGGTGAAGATGTTTGAAGCCTGAGTGTTCTTGGTGGTCTTGCCATCGGTGACGGAGACTTCTACCGTTCCGGTGAGAATCTGACCGTCAATCTTGTCGTAGGCGGCACTGGGGACATAGGCATAGAGCGACTTACTGCGTACGCTGACCACCACGGCATCCTTGCCGCCGATTGTTACGTGTACCTTTTCAGGGTCGTTGCCGAAGTTTGAGCCTTTGATGCATATCTGCTGGCCCACACTCCCTGACGTAGGAGTGAACTCAGAAATCACCACCGGCTTCGATGGGTCGAAAGGTGCTGATGACTGTACGCCATAATAGTCCTCTACCGTGGTCGAGGACTGGCAACCAGAGGTTGCGAGGCCTACGATCACAGCAGCAATGAGGGCTAATGACGAGAATGCTTTCGTTCTTTGTTCCATTCTCATTAGTTTATAAGGTTTTATATTATTTTGTCTTATTTGACTTCTTTATCCACGAGCACGCGCATCCAGTGGCCGCCGATGACGGAGCGGGCCTTGAAGCCTACCATCAGTCCGGTCTTGGTGTCATACCAGTCGCTGGTAGGCACGCGCGAGCCTGTCTCGTTCATGTAATCGTAGAGCGGAGCCACGAACTTCAGGAAGTCTGCCTTGTCTTTGGCCATGCCTGCCGTCCACATGATCCAGTCGCTCTTGGTGTAGTCGCGGCGGCAGTCGAGCGGCAGTCCATACTTGTTCTGCTTCGTAAGGTAGAACTGCACGTCGCGCTCCATGGCGCCGTTGGGGAAGAGATTGGTCTGCCAGAGCTTGTCCCAGATCATGTTGTATTTCTGGCTCCAAGTGTCTTCGCGGTCGAAGGCCAGGCGGTAGTGGTCACCCTCAAGGGCATCGGCTTCCCACTTCTCGGCCATCTCCTTGGCGCGGGCCATGTATTTGTCGGCTGTAGCTTGGTCGCCCTTGATGCGAGCCATCTCAGCGTAGCCTGCTACACCCATGATGGCCTTGATGCTGAGGTTGCAGTTGTGAGCCCAGTGGCCTGCGAAGTCGTCGGTACAGAGTTGGTTCGAAGGATCCTGACCGTTCTCCGAGAGATAGTCGGCCCAGGTGGTGATGACTTCCCAATACTTGTCGACATACTTCGTGTTGCCTTCGATACGGCAAATCTGTGTGACCAGCGTCAGCATATTACCTGCTTCCTCCAGGGGCATGTCGCCACCATAGACCTGACCGTTGGCGATAGGATAGGTGCCGATGTCGTGTGCGGCAAAGGGCTTTGTCCAACGGCCGCTGAGGCTGTAGTCGAAGATAGATGTCATTTGCGCCTTCTGCAGGTCGGGGTTGTAGACGAGGAAGAGCGGCGCCTCGGGATAGGTGAGGTCCACGGTGTTCACGCAGCCGTTTGAGTTATTCTCCTTAGAGAAGAAGAGAAGGTTGCCCTGGTCATCCTTGAAGAGCTTGTGGGCGGCAATGACGTGACGATAGGATGCCGAGAGGATCTCTGCATACTCCTTGTCGCCAGCTGCTACGGCATCGTCGTAGATGCGCTTGTCAAACTTGCGGCAGCGATCCATGATAGAAGCGTAATCCTTGTTGAGGCGGTTGAACATATCGAAGATAGTAACCTTGCCCTCGTGTGCCCAATAGCCTTTGTAGCGCTTGTACATATACTCGATGTCCTGCACTTCGTCATAGCCTATCATCATGTAGCTGGCGGCCTTGTCGACATTACCCAGGTTACGGGTGAACACGAGCTGGTCGGCATCAGCCAGACTTACCTCGCCATTGATGGCGGGGATGTAGAGGTAGCCCCAGTCGATGCAGATACCGTCGCCCTTCTTGGCCAGGACGGGCTGATCCACGGTGCCGCTCTTGGCGTATTTGATGCCACCTTCCTCGATAATCTCGGAGCACGTGGGCTGCGAAGCCTTGTTCAGCACCAGCTCACGGGCAGCCGAGAGGCTGAATTGCACGTCGTGCTTCTGGCCATCGGTGGAGCGCACCTGGTAAGAGATGTAGTTGATGGGCGCCGAGAGCAGGTCGTAGTCGTCCATCAGCATCGGGGCCGTGAACACTACGCTGAGCTCAACGGGTCCGCACGCAAAAGTATAATATGTGTTTGTAGCCAACACGTCCACGCTCTTCTGCTCGGCCACGGCAACAATTTTCGTCTCCGACATATTCTTGTACAGGCCAAAGTCTGTGTAAGCACCGCCGGTAGTGTTGTGGCAGTGACCTGCGATGACGTTGTCGCCCTCGCGCAGGAGAGACTTCAGCTCGCCATCCAGATGCAGCCGCACGCCGTTGACCCAAGTCTCGCCAGTATCGGCAACCTTCGTGCCGTTGACAAACAACTCAAAGACATCGTCGTGGGAATAGACCAGCCAGAGGTCTTCCTTCAGATCCTCGGCAGTCAGGTTGACGTTGCGACGGACGTAGAGGTCGCTGTTGAGGTCACTCCAATGGGTGCGCACGTAATCGAGGCCGTCAGAACCCCAGGCCGCAAGTCCACGCTGCCAGCCAGCAGGCTGGAAGTCGGGACGCTGCCAACCATCGCGCTGCACGGCGCGGGTGTAGTCGGCCTCCCAAGCCTCCTCGTCGGCCATCGGAGCGATGCTCTTCAGCACGAAACGCTCGGAGCCCATCCAGCGGTACACTGTACCATCTACGGTGAGCAGGCCTTCAAGCGGCTTCTCGTCATTAGTCCAGTGGCGCGTAGTGCCGTCTGTCAGCTTATCATAGGGCGACCAGATTGAGAAATACGGGTCGTTGACGACCAGTGGCACTGAGGGAACCCGCAGGTCCGTTGCCTCATAAGGGGTGAAAAACTCGTCAGAGGGTGTGCCTCCGGCTTGACTTGAGCAGCTGGTGCAGCAGAGAAAGACTGACGCTGCCATGAGGGTCATGAAAGAATGAGCTTGATTCATAAAATTGATTATTTTTGTTTAATTATTATGTTCACCCCGCAAAAATAGTACATTAATTATAAAAGAAAAGTGAAAAACTCTTCAAAACGCAAAAAAAAATGTTCATCGCGCTCATTTTGTATAACAAACAACTTTTCTTGCGCTGTTTTTATTCTTTTTCAAAATCAATCATTATCTTTGCAGCGCAATTTAATATTATTGATGGCTGAGACATCAATATTTACCTTCAGACAACTAAATGAGGATAAACTTACATATCAACATACAACGCTGTGTCGCCGGAATCAAGCGATGTACAATGCCCCTGCTCGTACTCACGCTGCTTTTCGCCACATCAGCATGCCGTCAAGAGGCCCCTCCCGCGAAGACTCCGCTAATGCTATTCCGGACTGGCAGCTACCCGCATGCCGCATACCTCGACGGCACATATTATTTCACGCGCCAGTCACAGAGCGACGACATTCGTCTGTCAGCAACCGCAGACCTCACTAAACTCAGCGAGGCACAGGAGCACGTCATCTTCAACGCCGACAGCCTCGGACTCTACCACGCATGGGCTCCCGAGATCTTCCATATCGGCGGGCAATGGTACATCTATTTTGAAGCTGACAATGGCAACACAGACAACCACCAGCTTTACGTCATCCACTGCACGGGCAACGACCCGCTGCGCGACACCTGGGAGCTTTGCGGCACGCTGCACACCAACGACGAATGGAACTACGGCATCCACCCCAACGTCCTTGAAGTGGCAGGCCAGCTCTACCTCTTCTGGTCAGGGTGGCCTAAGCGGCGCGTAGAGCACGAGACACAATGTATATATATCGCGCGCATGAGCGACCCGTGCACCGTAGCCTCTGAACGCGTCCTGCTCTCGCAGCCTGAGTATGAGTGGGAGCGCCAATGGATAAACCCCGACGGCAGACGCTCTGCATACCCCATCTACGTCAACGAGAATCCTGAGGCATACCTCTCGCCCGACGGACATACCGTTTGCGTATGCTACTCCGCCAGCGGCATCTGGACGAGCTACCACATACTGGGCATGCTCACCGCACCCGCCACGGCAGACCTCATAGACCCCGCCTCGTGGACAAAATCCATCGAACCCATTCTCGTCGATGACAACCTCTATGGCGCCTCAAACATCTGCATCGTGCCCTCCGAAAAACCCGATTCCACCTACCTCCTCTTCGATGCCCTTTGGGAGGACAATGGGCAAGAATTACGCAGCATCTTCCTCAAGACAATTTCGTGGAGCGCCGACGGCAAGCCTGTGTTCAAGTAGCCTGCACTCGGCCGGTCACCATAGCATGTCGACAATAATGCCGCAGTGCGTAAGATAGTCACAGAACGCAGTATTATCCCCCGAAAATCTTCTTCCTGATTTTGGTATCACAACGGAGTAAGCAGTCATGTGCCTCGCGCGCGCGTGAGGAGTTTTAAATTTCATTTTTCACTAAAAGTGGCATAAGTAGCTGATTACTATAGTAATGACTAAGTGAAAAATACGATATAAATGCCGAAAATAAGGTGAAAAACCGCTTTAAATAGGCGTTTTTTAGTGAAAAATCGGGCATTTTATGCCATTTTAGACGTCTTTTTATGCCTTTTGGATGTCTTATTGAAGCATTTTGGGTGCTATTTGAAGCCTTTTTGATGTCTTTTTGAAGCCTTTTGGATGTCTTTTGGGTGTCTTTTTGAAACCTTTTGGGGCTATTTGAACGGTTCGGTATAAGAAATATGCTTGGAAAATTACAGGAGTGCGAATTACTTCATACCTACGCAGCTGCGAAACAACGAATTACGGGCAATCTCTTTGCGGGGCTCATTGCATACAATATACTACCAATGAAACCAAAGATGAACATTGAAATCTTTGGCAAAAACAGATTAGTTGCATAGAGCTAATCCCCTACTCACGTTGGATTATAGAGCCAATAGTTTGAGGTGTCCCACCTAGGTGGGACACCTCAAACTATTGGTTGAATTCGCCATTTCAACCGGTTGTGTTGAGCACTTCAACCGGTTGCATTTAATACTTCAGCTGGTCATGTTGTAAGCCATTTACGCTTTAAATCAACCCAGAAAAGCATCAAAAACGGCAAGAATAATCGCCAAATAAACATTCAAAATAGCATAAAACAGCATAAAATAGCATCCAAAAAGGCTTCAAAAAGCCCCCAAAAGGCATAAAAAGACGTCTAAAATGGTATAAAATGCCCGATTTTTCACCCAAAAACGCCTATTTAAAGCCGTTTTTCACCCAATTTTCGGCATTTAAATTGCATTTTTCACTTAGTCATTACTATAGTAATCAGTCATTTATACCACTTTTAGTGAAAAATGAAATTTAAAACTCATCACGCGCGCGCGAGACTCACATGACTGCTTACTCCGTTGTGATACGGCGGCGCCACCAACAGAGGATACCGCTCTGCCCTGCTATTTGAAAAATCTATCACATATATGTGTTTGAATGATATTCTTCGAAGTATCGAAGCTACCAAAGGTCGAGCGCTTCAAGTGTGAAGCGTCGCAAGCACCGAGCGAAGCGAAGCGACCCCAAAAATCTTGAGTTTAGGAAATACAGAAAGGCAGAACTAAATGCAAAAAGGCATGGTGTAATTATGTGGGACGGATGCAAACCGATGGTTATTTAACAAGAATATGATGTAATTATTCAATTTTTTGATGAAGTTTTATCATAATTTTCTTTAAAGTCTCTTCTATTCCATAATATTTTGTATCTTTGTACCCAAAGAATTACAATCCATCAAATTATGGACGCTACTAAAGACGTAAAGAATTACAACCGCATCAAGGTGGTCTTGGCAGAACAGAGACGCACCAACAAATGGTTGGCAGAGGAATTGGGTAAAGACCAAGCCACAGTATCCAAGTGGTGCACTAACAGCTGCCAACCAGGTATAGAACAACTATTCAAGATTGCAGAGGTCTTGAACGTGGACGTAAAGGATTTGCTTTGGTCGACGAAAGAGAAATAAAGCATTCCACATGCTTGTATATTGCATAATAGGACAATTAATAGTATTGGCGTAAGTCAAACATATAATATCACATTAAATGTCGCCTGGCGCGACCGTGAGGTACACCTAATAGTCTGATAAATACAAATACCTGGTATGGATAGACTGGGCTTTATAGACTTTAACACCAGACTTTCACCTGAGAACTCGGGGAAGGCAGACAGCTATGCGCGTGCCATACGGATTCTGGACGAGGTGCTGCCATATCAGGAGGTAATAGACCTTCGTGGACAGTCCCTGTATGATGTGCAAGACGCTGATACCATTGAGGCTGTGCTGCGATTCGTGAGCCAAGAAGTGAAAAAGATGAAGCGGAATGAACCTAACATCTTCGACTACGGCAAACCAAATCAACGGAGCTATCCGTTGAAGAATTTCTGTTCGTCTGCTCTCAAGAGTTTGATTCAATATTCGGAATACGAACAGGAAGTGGTGGCGGCTGACAGAATTGTGGCTCATGAGCGTAATCCGCGAACCATCTCAACGAAGCTCATTACCCATTTCGACATCTCTAAAGAAGGCGAGGATAAGGTGTCTATGACCAAGCAACGCAAGGG
>CAJOLI010000039.1 GCA_905235285.1 uncultured Bacteroidaceae bacterium | reverse complement strand
CCACCTTAATGGCATAGGCTTACCAGCTACGAGAAAAGCGCTCCTTTCGGGGCGCTTTCTTTCGGCGGTTGTCATGGTGAGCGGAGGTGCTGCCTATAGTCTCATCGTGAGAACGTCAGTGAGAGTGTGCCAACAAAGCGGGCGTTCTTGCCCATTTGGTTGTCGACGACGGTGCGGCTGTCTGCGTTTTTGAGAACTTCTGGGTGCCGGAAATAGGTGTGAGAGTGGCCGCCAATGACGATGTCTATGTTTCGTGTTGATTGTATGAGTTCTTCGTCGCTGACGCCGGCGACTTTCCATCCGAGGTGTGAGATACAGATGACAAGGTCGCACCGCTCCGTCGTCTTGAGGAAATCGGCAATGGGTTGTACGGCAGCTATGGGGTCGCTGAAGCGTACGCCTTCACAGGTGTGGGCGGCCACCAATCCCTCGAGTTGCGGTGACACTCCCACGATGCCTATCTTCAGGCCGGCACGGCGTATGATGGTGTAGGGCTTCACGAGACCTTCCACAGGTGTGCCCGTGAAATCATAGTTGCAACATATGATGGGGAAGTTTGCCAGACGGAAGATACGTGCCATGTTCTCGAGCCCGAAGTCGAACTCGTGGTTGCCGATGGTGGCGGCATCGTAGCGCATCAGGTTCATGAGTCCTACTTCAACGTCGCCATGGTAGAGGCTGTAGTAGGTCGAGCCTTGCGAGAAGTCGCCGGCGTCGACGAGCAGCAGGTCGGGTGTGCGGCGACGCAGTTCGTCGATGAGTGCTACACGCCTGAGGTAGCCTCCCTTGTCAGCGTTGGCGGTGTCTGCGAGCAGCGAGCTGAGGGGCTCTATGCAGGAATGTGTGTCGTTGGTGTGCACGAGCAGCAGCGAGCGCTGCTCTTTCTGCTTTTGGGCGGCTCCAGAGATACTTATCTCGCTCTCTACGGTCTCGTCTTTAGGTTCCGCACGGCTGATGATAGCCATCTCAGCCTCTGTGGCCCCTTCCACTACGATGCGTCCTTCTATCTCTGCCGATGCTTTTTTGCCCTGAGTCTCGAGTAGCTTAAACCGGTTTATTAGTGTCTCGCGAATGGGCTCTTGCGTGACAATGCGTTCTGCGGAACGCTTCAGCGAATAGAGCTTGTCGTTGCCGTCGGCGAGATAGTCGAGTGTGACTATAGTATACATCCTGTCGGTTTCGATGGGCTTGCCGCCGAGAGTAGCGCTGAGGAGCTTGCCGCCAGGCGTTATCGCGATTCGGGCGCTGCTGCTAACGCCTTCGCCGCGCACGGCAGCGATGTCGTGCATGAGAGCTTCAACGTCAGAGCCTTTAAGTTTAAGTATCGTCAGGAAATTCTCGAAAGGAGCAATGGCCAGGATATCGCCGCGGCGCACTGTGCCTTCGGGCATTGCCGCCCGCAAGCCTCCCATATTGCAAACACCTAAGTCGGGTTCATAGCCAAGGCTCCGCCCGGCCTCTACAAGGGCGTCTGCCACCCAGTTGCTTAGCAGGCTCTCGGGGCGCTTGGCATCCATGTACATAGCGCTCTGCCCTACGTAGGGCATGCGCAGGCTGTCCACGCCGGCGCGGTATTTGCTGATGAAAGCTTCGGCAGCAGCCGAGGGCTGTGAGTCGAGGGCCTTGGTGACTTCGATGCGGTGTGGCATCACGCTTTGGAGCGTGTATTGCGGACTGCTGCAGGCAGCAAGCAGCGCTGCGCAGGCAAGAATGATGATTGTTGTTGTTTGGAATCGACTCATCTGGAGTTATGCGAGTTAAAAGGTCTACTAAATATTTTATGGGAGTTGTACTTTGAGTTCCCGCCCATCGTATTCTACGGTGCTACCACCTGCTATGGGCTGGTCGCCGCGGGTCGACTGCTCGGTGATTTTCACGATGCGGAAGCGACGCCGGGACTGCATGCCAGGAAAGTTGCCGCGGCGGGAACCGACGGTCAGCGTGTGCGCGTTGTCGTCCCACGTGAATGTTATCTCAGAGAAAAGGCCACGCTCGTAGTTGTAGCCATCGCCCTCGTCCTCGTAAAGTATGAACTGTCCGTCGGCGCCGGGATAGACGCGTACTTCAAGATCGTCCCACGCCTGCTGCGACGTGTGCTGCACGTCGGGACCGAAGGGGAGGATGGCCCCTGCTCGTACGTATACGGGCATCTCGGTAATCGGCGTAGGCCTCTGTAGTGTGCGCCCTCCGTCGTAAAGGCGATTTGTGAAGAAGTCATACCATCTGCAAGCCACGCTCTTGCCTCCAACGTTCTGCTCCTTAGGCAGATAGACACTGACGGGCGCTGCTGCCTTCTCAACATCAGGATAAATCTGATGGCCGTGGCGCTGGTCCTCGCGCCAGGTGTAGAGCGGGTCTGTAACAGGTTTCACAAGCAGTTGTCTCCCAAACATATATTCGTCAGCAAGATTAATGGCCGTCTTATCCGACGGGAAGTCCATGACCAGTGCGCGCATCATGGAACCGCTGCGCTGTACGCAGTCGCCCGCAGAAGAATATATGTAAGGCAGCAGTCGGTAGCGCAGGCGCACGGCCTCCACTTGGGCGTCGTAGGCCCAGTCGCCTGCTTGGCCAAAATGGTAGAGTTCAGTGGGCATAGGCGACGACCCGTGGTTACGCATCAGCGGCATAAAAGTGCCCCATTGCATCCAGCGTGTGTGCAACTCCTGCAACGCGGGGTTCTTCGGGTCGTTCGAATAGTCCCAATAGAAGAAGCCTCCGATATCGGTGTTCCAGAACGGAATCCCGCAGAGCGTGTAGCTCAGTCCGGCCGGCACCTGACTCTTCATCGTCTGCCAGTTGGCCTGTATGTCACCGCTCCACGAGAAAGTGCCATAGTGCTGCAGGCCAAAGGCTCCGCTGCGGGTCATCTGCACCGAGCGTTTGCCTCGGTAGTTCTTGTTCCTCTTGATTTTCTTTGCCTCGGCCGCGCACTGGTGCTCGTAGATACCGCGGTTCGTCACGAGCGGGAAGGCGTTTTTCACCGAGCGCCACGAGCCGTCGTGCGTCATCACCTCGTCGTCGCCTTCGCGCTCGAAGTGGTCAGGCTCGGTGCTGTCGGTCCACCAAGCGTCGAAGCCCATAGCATAGAGGTTCGAGAGATACTTCCAATAGATGTCCCGTGCTTGGGGGTTGAAGGCATCATAGGGCTGTACGCCACGCCGGCGCGGCCAAGTATCGAAAGGCAGCAATGCGCCGATGGCCTTCAGCTCGCGATAGGGCTCAGTCCAGGGCCCGAAGTTGGCCCAGATGGAAATCATCAAGTGTGCGTCGTGGAGGTGGACATAGTCGACCATCTCCTGTGGGCTTTTCAGTCGGGGTTGCAGGCCCTTGGCTTTATATTCATCGGCAAGCGGTTTAAGGTCATCTGGTAAGAACTTTGCCCACTGCTCGTCGCCTACTTTATTAATATAGTAGGGATTCATGAAACTCATGGCGTTCCAGTTGCTGTCGCAGCCCCAGTACTGCCAGTCCTGCACGATGCCGTCGAGCGGGATGCCGAGTTCACGGTAGCGGTCGAGCACAGCGGCCAGCTCGTCGCTCGTCTTGTAGCGCTCACGGCACTGCCAGTGACCCATGGCCCAGAGCGGGAACATCGTGGCCTGCCCCGTGAGCTGACGTATGCAGGCAATGAGGCCGTCCTGCGAGCCGTCGGCATACATGAAGTAGTAGTCCACCATTGGCGCCACCTCTGAGCGGAACGTGGTGCGCTCGGGCGTGTCGTCGAAATAGGAGCGGCCAGGGTTGTCCCAGAAGAGGCCGTAGCCACGCTCGCTCGAGAAATAGGGGATGGGCGTATATGTGTTGGTGTTCCAGAACTTTATCTTCTTCCCGCGCTTGTTCATCTGCCCGTCGGCAATCTGACCCAGCCCGAAGATGGCTTCGTCAGTGCCTAAGCGCCACGACTGCGAGACCTCATAAGAGCCCGCATCGGCACCCTCGAGGCGACGGCGGAAGGTGGCGGGCTCCGTCTCGGCCAGCAGCAACGCGCCGTCTGAGGTGCTGAAGCTCACGAGCCCCTTGTCGTCAATGGCCACGCGCATGGAACCTTCGCCTACGGCACCGGGTTGCATGATTACCGAGTAACTCTTCTTCGAGGGAGCCGCAGCACCCACGTACTTCGTCACGCGCACGATGTTGTCGCTGTAGTACTGCACGCTTACCGTCTGCTCGCCTGCCGTGCGGCTGACAATCTTGCCTGTTCCGACTTTGGCGGATGTTGCACCTGCGCTCACAGCTGCGAGGAGCATAATGCTAAATAATCTGATTCTATTCATAACGCAGAAACAGAGGTATTAGGAATTAAAATTATTCTTTAACGACTATGCTGTCTTACGAAAAAAAATGCAACACTAATAAAAGGGAAGGTTATCCGAAGAGTGCCCGGAAGGCGTCCTCGACGCGTCGGCAAGGCACTACCTCGATCTTGTAGTCGTGGGGGTTAATGGCCTTAAGGCTGGCCGCAGGAATGACGATTCGCTGGAATCCGAGTTTCTGAGCCTCTGCGATACGTTGTTCGATGCGGCTTACGGGACGTATCTCACCCGAGAGTCCCACCTCCCCGGTGAGACACGTGTCGCCCTCGATGGCCGTGTCGACGTTCGACGAAAGTATGGCAGCGATGACGGCGAGGTCTATGGCGGGGTCGGTCACGCGCAGGCCGCCTGCGATGTTGAGGAAGACGTCTTTCTGCGCCAGCTTGAAACCCACGCGCTTCTCGAGCACGGCCAGAAGCATGTTGAGGCGCCGGTAGTCGAAGCCGTTGGCCGAGCGCTGGGCGGTACCATAGGCCGCCGTGCTTACGAGCCCTTGCGTCTCTATGAGGAAGGGCCGCACGCCCTCGATGGCGACGGCAATGGCAATGCCGCTGAGGCCCTCCTGGTTGTCGGTCAGGAGCAGTTCGCTGGGGTTGCTGACGGGTCGCAAGCCATCTTGCCGCATCTCGTAGATGCCCAGTTCGGAGGTGCTGCCGAAGCGGTTCTTCTGCGCACGCAGTATGCGGTAGAGATAGTGCTGGTCGCCCTCAAACTGCAACACTGTGTCGACGATGTGTTCGAGCACTTTCGGCCCGGCTATAGTGCCTTCCTTATTAATATGTCCAATGAGGATTATGCTGGGGCCTCCGCTCTTGGCATATTTGAGGAGCGCGGCGGCACACTCGCGAATCTGACTGAGGCTTCCGGGCGACGATTCGACACTATCAGTGGCTACGGTCTGTATGGAGTCAATGACGACGAGGTCTGGTCGCTCAGCCTCGATGTGAGCGAAGATGTTCTCGAGCGACGTGTCGCAGACGACGAGTAGCGAGGTCGACGGCGCGGCTATCTCTGCGGTTCCTGCAGGACATAGTCGCTCAGCACGGAGTTTCAGCTGGCGCGCACTCTCCTCGCCGCTGACGTAGAGCACCTTCTTGTCTGTCAGCCGGAGAATAGTCTGGAGGACAAGCGTGCTCTTGCCTATGCCCGGTTCGCCGCCGAGGAGCACGAGACTGCCCGGCACGAGGCCGCCACCGAGCACGCGGTTGAGCTCCTCGTCACGCAGGTCGATGCGCGGCTCGGCGTCGGCACGGATGTCGGCGAGCGGGATGGGGCGCGTGGCGGCATTGCCTTCAGCGCTGAGACCGGGGGCCTGAGGCACTCTTAATCTCTGCTGCGCTGTGGCCGGAGCCTTGGCCGCCACACGTATCTCCTTAAACGTGTTCCACAGCCCGCACGACGGACATTTGCCCATCCATTTCGAGCTCTCCTCTCTTGCCCGCAGTTGTCGCAGACATACATTATTTTATCTTTTGCCATATTACCACTTTGTGACAGGTTAACGGATTAACGAGATTGGTATTGCAAAATTACTAAAAAAGCTGGAACGGAAGAGAAATACCTCAAAAAAAGTATTACTGTCCGCTAAACTTTCTTTGAATTGCAATATTTAGCGGACAGTAGTAATTACTTTTCCCACGCTCTGCCTCACCACATCCTCGTTGCCTCTTATTCTCCGTCTTTCGTTCTCCGTCTTTCGGTTAATCCCTTAATCTGTCAACCTGTTAACCAGCTAATCTGTTAGCCCGTTAATATATTAACGCCCACCTTGAAAGTTTTTCTTGCAAAATAACGTTAAATATGAAGCTTTCTCATTGAATTTACGTACTTTTGCGGACGAAATCCCTATGTATGGCACTCATAAACTTTAAAAAAACATAATATGGCTAACACACAATTCAAGTACGCCCCCATGTTCCAGCTGGGCGAAGACAAGACCGAGTACCGCCTCCTGACGAAGGAGGGAGTGACAACTTCGGAATTCGAGGGCAAGGAGATTGTCAAGGTCTCCCCCGAAGCTCTGACGCTGCTCGCACAGCAGGCCTTCCACGACGTAGAGTTCATGCTGCGCCGTGAGCACAACGAGCAAGTGGCCGCCATCCTCAACGACCCCGAGGCTACGGAGAACGACAAGTACGTGGCGTTGCAGTTCCTACGCAATGCCGAAGTGGCCGCCAAGGGCATCCTCCCCTTCTGCCAGGACACCGGTACGGCTATCATCCACGGCGAGAAAGGCCAGCAGGTGTGGACAGGCTTCGAGGACGAAGAAGCCCTCTCGCGCGGCGTCTACAATACGTTCACCGAGGACAACCTGCGCTACTCGCAGAACGCACCGCTGACGATGTACGACGAGGTGAACACGCGCTGCAACCTGCCTGCCCAGATAGATATCGAGGCTACCGAGGGCGCCGAGTACCGCTTCGTCATGGTGGCCAAGGGCGGCGGCTCAGCCAACAAGACCTACTTCTATCCGATGACCAAAGCCACAATCCAGAACGAAGGCACGCTCATTCCCTTCCTCGTCGAGAAGATGAAGAGCCTCGGCACCGCAGCCTGCCCGCCCTATCATATCGCATTCGTCATTGGAGGCACCTCGGCCGAGAAGAACCTGCTCACCGTGAAGCTCGCCAGCATTAAGTACTACGACAGTCTGCCCACAACGGGCGACGAGACCGGACGTGCCTTCCGCGACATCGACCTGGAGCAGAAACTCTTGAAGGAAGCCCACAACATCGGCCTCGGCGCGCAGTTCGGCGGCAAATATATGGCCCACGACATACGTGTCGTCCGCCTGCCCCGCCACGGCGCCTCGTGCCCCATCGGCATGGGTGTAAGTTGCTCTGCCGACCGCAATATTAAGGCAAAGATCAACCGCGACGGCGTATGGCTCGAAGTAATGGACTCCAACCCGACGGAGCTTATTCCCGAAGCTCTGCGCCGCCCGGGTGAAGGCACTAAGGGCATCGAGATAGACCTCTCGAAGGGCATTGACGCCGTCCGTGCCGAACTTACGAAGTATCCTGTCAGCACTCGCGTAAATCTCAAAGGCACTATCATCGTAGCCCGCGATATCGCCCATGCCAAGCTGAAGGCTCGCCTGGATGCCGGCGAAGATATGCCCCAGTATTTCAAGGACTACCCCGTGCTCTACGCAGGTCCTGCCAAGACGCCCGAAGGCTATCCCTGCGGCTCCATGGGTCCGACTACGGCCAATCGCATGGATCCCTATGTTGATGAGTTCCAGGACCACGGAGCTTCGCTCGTCATGATAGCCAAGGGCAACCGCTCGCAGCAGGTCACCGACGCATGTCAGAAACATGGTGGCTTCTACCTCGGCACCATCGGCGGCGTGGCTGCTGTCCTCTCGCAGTCGAGCATTAAGAGCATCGAATGCGTAGAGTACCCCGAGCTGGGCATGGAGGCTATCTGGAAGATTGAGGTCGAGGACTTCCCCGCTTTCATCCTCGTTGACGACAAGGGCAACGACTTCTTCAAACAGCTCAAGCCACTCTGCTGCAAGAACTAAGCAGCAGAAAACATCAGGCAATAAAAGCCATTAGACAAAAGGCAAAAGTCCTCGACAACAGGAAGAAGCCTTCGGCTACAAGAATAAGTCCTTTCGACAAAACACTAATAACAATGGACAGCGTTACCTCACAGGGGCGCTGTCCTTTTTTTATGTTCACAATGATGTATCTGCAGCCGTTTCAATGACAAAAATAAAGTTTATGGTAGAAAAAACTGAACATATTGTCTCGTCATAAGGATTTTTTAGTATTTTTGTGCCCGATAGCGGGCTAAGGATAACGCAAACAAGCACACGCACGTATGACAATATCACTCATACAGATGGACATCACTTGGGCCGACCCTGCCGCAAACAGGGCTCGGGCAGAAACGGCCATAGAGTCGCTGCCCACAGATGTAGACCTCATCGTCTTGCCCGAGATGTTCTCTACGGGATTCGCCATGCAGCCTCAGAGCATAGCTGAAGCAGAACCGAGCGCCACGCTCGCTTGGATGCGTACTATGGCGTCACAGCGTAGCTGTGCCGTGGCCGCCAGCGTAGCTGTGGCCGTGAACGATGGTACAACGACCTATCGCAACCGCTTCTTCTTCGTGAAGCCCGACGGCAGCGTCACTCACTACGACAAGCACCACCTTTTCACCTACGGAGGCGAGCCGCAGAGCTACACGGCCGGCGACGAGCGTGTCGTGGTGGAGTGGCGAGGCGTGAGGTTCATACTCTTTGTGTGCTACGACCTGCGCTTCCCCGTATGGAGCCGCAACCGTGAGGACTACGACTGCGCACTTTACGTCGGCAACTGGCCCACCTCACGTATAGGAGCCTGGACGGCACTGCTTCGTGCACGTGCCATAGAGAACCAGTGTTTTGTCGTGGGCGTCAACCGTGTCGGCACCGACCCGGCCTGCCGATATTGTGGAGCCTCGCTGGCCATTGACCCATACGGGCACGACCTCGCCGCCTGCGCGATAGACGAGGAGTGCAGCGCCACAGCTGTACTCGACATGGATGTTCTGCGCGCTTTCCGAACGAAGTTCCCCGTCCTGAAAGACCGCGACGTTTAATTGGTAAATAGTAAATTTTAGATAGTCAAATGGTAAATGCTAATTGTCTTTTACTGCTCGGCGATGAAGCGATAGCGCAGGGCGCCATCGATGCAGGCCTCTCGGGTGTCTATGCCTACCCTGGCACACCGTCGACCGAGATTACGGAATATATCCAGCAGAACACCGTTGCTCGCCAACGAGGCCTACATTCACGCTGGTGCACAAACGAGAAGACGGCCATGGAGGCCGCCCTCGGTATGTCGTTCATGGGCAAGCGCGCCCTGGTGTGCATGAAACATGTCGGGCTGAACGTCTGCGCCGACCCCTTTGTCAACAGCGCCATGACGGGTGTCTGCGGTGGACTGGTCGTAGTAGTGGCTGACGACCCCTCGATGCACTCAAGCCAGGACGAGCAGGACTCTCGCTTCTACGGCAAGTTCGCCTTGCTGCCTACCTTTGAGCCATCAGACCAGCAGGAGGCCTACGACATGATGGACGCTGCCTTCGACTACTCCGAGCGCCAGTGCCTTCCCGTGTTGATGCGCATCACCACACGCATGGCCCATTCGCGCGCCGTTGTTCGCATGAAGGCACAGCCACGCCCTGAGAATGTCCTAAGCTATGACGCCGTGGCAGCCAACTGGGTCCTTTTACCCGCCAACGCCCGCCGGCGCAACGACAAAGTCACGGCGCAGCAGCCACAGCTTGAGGCTGATGCCGCAGTTTCGCCCTACAACCGTCTGGAGACGCCAGCCTCGCCGTCCGCCGGCAAGTGGCCCCTTGGAATCCTTGCAAGCGGCATAGCTTACAACTACGTTCAGGAAGTCCTCAAGGCTCACGCGGAACTGGCTTGCCCGGTGCTGAAAGTCTCACAATATCCGCTGCCTAAAGAACTGGTGCGCAAGCTGATGAGCCAGTGCGAACGCTTGCTCGTAGTAGAAGAAGGACAGCCGTTCATAGAGGAACAAGTGCGAGGCGTCGGTGACGACAGCAATATACTGGGACGCCTCACGGGCCAGCTGCCACGCACCGGCGAGTTGACGCCCGACAGCGTAAGTATGGCATTAGGCATAACGCCACCTGAAGCGGAAACGCCCTCTATAGTGGCTCCACGCCCGCCGCAGCTCTGCCAGGGCTGTGGTCACCGCGATGTCTACGCAGCCCTCAACGAGGTCTTGCGCGAGTATGAGAATCCCCGCGTCTTCGGCGATATTGGATGCTACACGCTCGGTTTCCTACCTCCATTCCGAGCCATTCACTCATGTGTCGACATGGGAGCTTCAATCACTATGGCTAAAGGCGCAGCCGACGCCGGGCAGTGGCCGTCGGTAGCCGTCATCGGCGACAGCACCTTCACTCACTCAGGTATGACAGGTCTGCTGGACGCTGTCAACGAGAACGCCGACATCACCGTCGTCATCTCCGACAACCTGACGACGGCCATGACGGGCGGACAAGACTCTGCCGGGACCAACAAGTTCGAGGCCATCTGCCGAGGCTTGGGCGTTGAAGAGGACCACTTGCACGTCGTAGTGCCCCTGCCGAAGAATATGCCTGAAATCACACGCCTCATCCGCGAGGAAATCAACTACCACGGCGTCAGCGTCATCATCCCTCGCCGCGAGTGCATACAGACATTCAAGCGACACGCTAAAGAGAAAAAGGCACAGGCCTGATTCGTTATTTCAAATTCGTCATTCGTCATTTTAATATGAAGTCAGATATAATTCTCTGTGGCGTCGGCGGGCAAGGCATACTCACGATAGCCACCATCATCGGCGAAGCAGCTATGGCCGAAGGCCTCTACCTGAAGCAGGCAGAGGTTCACGGCATGAGTCAGCGCGGCGGCGACGTACATTCTATGTTACGGCTCTCGAGCGAGCCTATTGCCAGCGACCTCGTTTCCCGTGGCACGGCCGATGCCATCATCTCCATGGAGCCCATGGAAGCGCTGCGCTACCTGCCTTACCTCAGCGCCGACGGCTGGGTAATCACATCCTCAGCTCCTTTCGTAAACATCCCAAACTACCCCGACCTCGAGGAGGTCAGAGGCTGCCTGGCACGCCTGCCACACGCCGTCGTGCTCGACATAGAGCACCTGGCTAAGGAGAACGCCGTGCCACGCTCGTCGAACGTCATCCTTCTCGGAGCCGCACAAGAGGCCATCGGCATCGATTATGCTAAGCTCGAGAGCGCCGTCCGCCGCGTGTTTGAGCGCAAAGGCGACGCTGTCGTCAACGCTAACATCAAGGCGCTGACCATAGGAAAGGAGGCCGCGCTATGACACCGACACCTATTCCCCGCGACCTTGTCGACCAACTGATAGCTCAGTTGGGCATCGATGATTTTGCCAAAGCCACGATACGCGAAGTCAAACAGGTGGCCGCCATGGCCGAGCAGCGCAGCGGCGTAGAATTCATAAAGATGGAAATGGGCATCCCTGGCCTGCCGGCCGCCCAGATAGGCGTGGACGCCCAGATTGAAGCGCTGCGCCAAGGCGTGGCCCACTCCTACCCCAACATGCAGGGCATGCCTGAGCTGAAAGCCGCCACGGCGCGCTTCGTCAAGGCCTTCATCGGTGTTGACATTGACGCTGAAGGCTGTGTGCCCGTCAGCGGCAGCATGCAAGGCTCCTTCGCCGCACTGCTCACTTGCTCTCAGCTCGACAGTACACGGGACACAGTGCTCTTCATCGATCCCGGCTTCCCTGTGCAGAAGATGCAGCTGCAGGTAATGGGCGTGCGCTACGAAACCTTTGACATCTTCGACTACCGCGGCCCACGCTTGCGAGAGAAGGTCGAGAGCTACCTGCGCAGCGGACGCATCTCGGCCATCGTCTATTCCTCGCCCAACAACCCATCATGGATTTGCCTTACCGAGCAGGAGCTGCGCGATATAGGCGAACTGGCGACGCAGTACGACTGCATCGTCGTCGAGGACCTGGCATACTTCGCCATGGACTTCCGCGACGACCTCAGCGTGCCCTTCCAGCCCCCCTTCCAGCCATCCGTGGCACGATATACCGACAACTATCTGCTGCTCATCAGCGGCTCCAAGGCGTTCTCATACGCCGGCGAGCGCATCGCCGTGGCATGCATCAGCCAGAAAGTGTTCCACCGACATTACCCAGACCTCAGCGCTCGCTACGAGGGACTGCCCTTCGGGCCCATCTTCTCTACGCGAATGCTATACGCCATGACTGCAGGAACCAGCCACTCGGCACAATACGCCTTGGCAGCACTCTTCCGGGCCGCCACCGACGGTACCTACGCCTTCCGCGACGAGGTGAAGGTCTACGGCGAACGCGCACGACGCCTGAAAGAGATTTTCCTGCGTCACGGCTTCCACATCGTCTACGACAGCGACCTCGGGCGCCCGCTGGCCGACGGCTTCTACTTTACCATCGGCTACCGCGGCATGACGAGCGGCGAGCTGGCACGCGAGCTGATGTACTACGGTGTCTCGGCCATCTGCCTCATAACTACCGGTTCGTGGCAGGAAGGACTGCGTATCTGCACCTCATTCGTCGAGGATCACCAGTATGAGCAGCTCGAGCAGCGCATGAGCATTTTCGAACACAACCATAAATAAAACAACTATTATTTCTCACCTTTCATTTTGTATAGCGAAAAAATGATCTGGAATCCCACAAAAGAATCTATGAGCCGCGAAGAGATGCGCGAGCTCCAGGGCCGACGCCTTCACAAGATTGTGGACTACGTCTACCACAATGTGCCCTTCTACCGCAACAAGCTGCAGGCCATGGGTCTGGAGCCTGACGACATACGGACAATCGACGACATCAAGCTACTGCCGTTCACTACTAAACAGGACCTGCGCGACAACTATCCCTACGGACTGCAGGCGGCTCCTCAGAGCGAGATCGTGCGCGTGCACGCCTCCAGCGGCACAACTGGCAATCCCACAATCGTAGGTTATACGCGCAAGGACATTGGCGTCTGGAGCGAGTGCATGGCACGCTGCCTGACGGCCTACGGCGTCTCGCGCGGCGACACTTTCTCCGTTGCCTACGGCTATGGCCTCTTCACCGGAGGGCTCGGAGTCCACTACGGCGTGGAGAACCTCGGAGCTACAGTAGTCCCTGCATCAACGGGCAACACCGAGAAACACCTGCGACTCATTCGCGACCTCGGCATAACGGGCATAGCCTGTACGCCATCCTATGCTCTGCATCTGGCCGAGACGATGGCCAAGATGGGCATCAAGAAAGAGGACATTCACCTGCGCGTAGGAGCCTTCGGCGCCGAGCCCTGGAGCGAGGATATGCGCCGCGAGATAGAAAGCCGCCTTGGACTGCAAGGCTACAACCTCTACGGACTGAGCGAGATTATGGGGCCGTGCGTAAGCTACGAGTGCGAGTGCAAGAACGGCTCCCACATCTGCGAAGACCATTTCTTCCCTGAAATCATAGACCCGAACACCCTGGAGCCGCTACCGCTCGGGAGCACCGGCGAGCTCGTCTTCACGACGCTGACCAAGGAAGGCATGCCACTGCTGCGCTACCGCACACGCGACCTCTGCTCGCTCATGCAGGGAGAGTGCGAATGTGGGCGCACGGCCGTACGTATGGGACGCATCCTAGGCCGCTCAGACGACATGCTAATCATACGCGGCATCAATGTCTTCCCATCGCAGGTCGAGAGCGTCATCCTCTCCACCGAAGAGTTTGAGCCACACTACCAGCTCGTCATAGACCGTATCGACAATCTCGACCGCCTCACCGTACGCGTAGAACTGCGCAACGAATTCATGACGGACCTGCTGCCTGAGATGGCCGCCCTCGAGCACAAGCTGGCAGAAAAGCTCAAGAGCGTGCTCAGCATACGCGCCAAGGTGCAACTCCTTCCCCAAGGCACGCTCGAGCGCAGTCAAGGCAAGAGCAAACGAGTCATAGACAACCGCAAACTCTAAACGTTGGACATTACATCCGATGCTGCATCGGTACACTTACGACTAACTGTTTATTATTATCTTCTCACTCTCCATTTTTCATTTTAAATATGATTCACCAACTATCTGTTTTCATTGAGAACAAGTCCGGAGCACTTCTCCAGATACTTTCACTACTTAAAGATGCTGGCATACAACTCGTAGCTACGAACATCGTTGACACTATGGATTACGGCATCTGCCGCATCATCGCCACGAACCCACATCTGGCATGCACCATACTGCAGGAAGCCGGCATGAGCGCTAACCTCAACGAGGTTTTCGCCATAGAGCTCGACAACCATCCCGGCAGCGCAGCCGATGCCATCGCCGCCTTCGCACAGGAAGGTGTAGGCATCGTATACCTCTATAGTTTCCTGCTCGGCGGCAAAGGTATTCTCATCTTCCGCACAGACAACACGGAACGCGCACACGACATCATCAGCGAAAATCGCCTGCATGCCATCAACGAAGACGACCTCAGCCACATCTGAACCAGACGGCGTTGAGACACTACAATAGTCACACAACGAAAAGGTACTGGTTACGTCAATTGTTCCGTCGCGATGGAACAAAGCTTCCGACTATTACCAAGCGGGATATGGCACAGCGGCAACAGTGATGAGACAACGAGGATGAAGCAACAGAAATGAGGCAACGAGGATGGCGGGTAGCACAGCGCGGCAGAGCGTGGGGAAAGTAATTATTACTGTCCGATAAATATTGCTATTCAAAGAAAGTTTAGCGGACACGAATAGTTTTTTTTACTCAAATATGACTTTTTGTCGCGAATAATAACTACCTTTGCAAACGAATATCGGCCGAACGGACGCTTGAAGTATCAAGCGACGCAAGCGTCGAACGTAAGGTTAAAAGATAAATGTTGCGCGATGCTCTGATAGGACAGGCTGCTACGTGGCAGCGTCTGATGGCTGACCTCGAGGCCAACCGCGTGCCCCACGCCCTGATGCTGTGCGGGCCGGCTGGTTCGGGCAAGCTGGCCCTGGCTCTGGCCTTCGCCGAAGCATTGCTCTGCCAGCATCCCCACGAGGATGGCAGCGCCTGCGGCGAGTGTACCTCATGCCGCATGGCGGCTAAGCTGGAGCACCCCGACCTCCACTTCACGTTTCCATTCGTGAAGGGTACGCGCATCAAGAATGCCGAGGATGCCATTGCCGACCACTACATCAAGGAGTGGCGCGCGCGGGTGCTACAGAGTCCCTACTTCGACCTCAACGACTGGCTCGATGATATCGACGCGGGCAACTCACAGGCAACTTACTACGTGGCAGAGGCCGACAACATTCAGCGCAAGCTGGCGCTGAAGTCCAATCAGGGCGGACGTAAGGTCATGGTGGTGTGGCTGCCCGAGAAGATGAACCAGGAGACAGCCAACAAACTGCTGAAACTCTTTGAGGAGCCACCGGCAGAGACGCATTTCCTGATGGTCAGCGAGGAGCCAGACCTGGTGCTGGGCACTATACTGAGTCGCACGCAGCAGATGCTGGTACCGCCGCTGCCCCGCGAGGACTACGTCAGGGCTCACCCGCCCAAGGATGAACGCCTGATGCTGGACCTCTTCATCATGCTCATGCGACTCTCCTACCAGCGCAAGGTCAAGGACCTGCGCGAGTGGGCCGACCAGCTGGCCGGGATGGGCCGCGAAGGGCAGAAAGCGTTCCTGCAATTCTGCCAACGGCAGGTGCGCGAGAACTTCGTCTATAACTTCCGTCAGCCCCAGCTCAACGACCAGAGCGCGGACGAGGCGGCATTCAGCCGCAACTTCGCACGCTTCATCAACGAGCGCAACGTCATTACCATCAGCGACGAACTGGCCAAGGCCGAGACGGACATCACACAGAACGTCAACGCTCGAATGGTGTTCTTCGACCTGGCGCTGAAAATGATTGTGCTGCTCATACAATAAGACCTGTCACACTGCGAAGTAAAATATGGAATTCTCATATTTTGTATTTTATGATTACCTGACAAGAATTAACGCCTCAACTATATAAAATGGAATCTAAAGAAAACTTAGAGCAAGACATAAAGAATGAAGGGACGGATGTGGGTTCCCAGAGATTGGGTTTCCCCGGTATGGCACAGTCTTCCCCCCGTGAGAAGGCTGAGGGCACCTCAGTGTTCTTCACCGACCGCGGCCTCTCGTTTCGCGGCTGCCCCAAGCAGAGCTGCCAGCTTAACGTCTACGACTATCTGGCCGATATCCCCGGCAATGTCGACATGACAGACCTGGTCGAGGTGCAGTTCAAGAACACGCGCAAGGGCTACTACCACAACGTCTACAACCTGCCGCTGGAGAAGGGCGACATCGTTGCCGTAGAGGCGTCGCCAGGCCACGATATAGGCACCGTGACGCTCACGGGTAAGCTCGTACTGCTGCAGATGAAGCGCACGCCGCCCAAGAGCATGGACGACATCAAGAACGTCTACCGCAAGGCTCGCCCCGTGGACATGGAGAAATACAACGAGGCCAAGGCCCGCGAGCATGCCACGATGATACAGTCGCGACAGATTGCCAAGGACCTGGGCTTAGAGATGAAAATTGGCGACGTGGAATATCAGGGCGACGGCAACAAAGCCATCTTCTACTACATCGCCGACGGGCGTGTGGACTTCCGACAGCTCATCAAGGTGCTGGCCGACGTGTTCCACGTGCGCATAGAGATGAAGCAAATAGGCGCACGCCAAGAGGCAGGGCGCATTGGAGGCTTCGGCCCCTGCGGCCGCGAGCTGTGCTGCACGACGTGGATGAAGAACTTCGTCAGCGTCTCCACCGCTGCCGCCCGCTTCCAGGACCTCAGCCTCAACCCGCAGAAGCTGGCCGGCCAATGCGCCAAGCTTAAATGCTGTATGAACTACGAGGCCGACCAGTACGTAGAAGCCTCACGACGACTGCCCAGCCGCGAGGTGCAGCTTGAGACGCTCGACAACACATACTACTTCTTCAAGGCCGACATCCTCAGCGGCTTGATCACCTACTCCACCGACAAGCGTCTGGCGGCTAACCTCACCACCATACCGGCAGAGAGAGCTCTCGAGGTCATAGCCATGAACAAGGAAGGTAAGAAGCCCGAGGTGCTCAACGAAGAGGAGCGCAATACACAGCACAAGCCCCTCGACCTGGCCACACAGGATGACCTCACGCGCTTCGACACGGCTCGCCGCAAGAAGAAAAAGAAAAAACATAAGACCGAAGCTAACCAGCAACAATAACCCTCGCGTATGCGCACGCGCGTTCATTATTATATCGTTGCCGTGGCCGCAGCATGGCTGGTCGTGGGCGCCTGCAGCGACCATCGTGCCATGCCGGACTTGGCTTACTACGAGTTTCAGCCCGTCGATGCACACGAATGGCGCTGCACCGACACGTTGCACTTCGTGCCCGACACCGCTACAATCGCTGCCGACAACACGTTGAGCCTCTGCCTGCGGCTGGGACAGCAATTTAAGTACCGCGACTTGTGGCTCGTGTGCGAGCAGCGCTCCGACAGCCTACTCAAACCCCACCGCGACACCGTACACTTCATCCTCGCAGATGCCAACGGACGATGGCAGACGACTGGCGTCGTGCTCCACGAAGCCTCGCAGCGCCTGCACACACTCAGTCTTAAGAAAAACGAATCTCCTGAATTCCTTGTTTACCACATTATGCGTGAACAAGGCATTCAGGGGATTTTTGATGTTGGACTAAGGCTGGAGCCTATAAAGAACTGACCTACTATTTGTCAGGTCATCAACTTATTTCCACTCTGGCACCGTTGTGCCAAGAGGATATACTCCTACCATATTTATGCGGAAGCAGGCGGTGCTGTAGGCTGGGATAGTGCCCTGTGCATTAGCGCCATAGAAGAGGTCGCTGGGGATGTAGACAAGCCAGTCGTCGCCCTCCACCATGTGCTGCAAGGCGGTAGCAAAGCCAGCCGTGAACGAGGATACACAAGCTTTCTGTGGAGCCGCTGTGGCGGGGTCGAAGCTCTGATAGTAGGTCTGCGTGAACACCATCGTCATCGGTGTGCCGGCGATGTCCTGTGTAGGCATGAGTGTGCCGCGGAAGTTGATGCGTACGGTGTCGGTGAAGGCCGGCGTTACAGCCCCTGTACCGCGTGAAAGCACGTGCACAAAGATGCTGTCGGAGCGCTGTCCGCTCTGATACAGAGGGCTCTTCAGTGCCGACTTGAAGCTCAGCCACTCGCTGCCGCCTCGCCGGGCGGAATCGGCTATCTGCTTGAACCAGGCTTCATTGCGGGCGCGCCAGTCGTGGTAGGGGTCGTAGTCCTCAGTGTCGGATGAACAGGAGAAGAGGAGGACGGGTAAATATAAAATACAAAATACAAAATATAAAATATGAGGCAGATGCAATCGTCTGTTGTGCATTACGGTGCTATTGTCTGCTGTCGGATGAAAGGTTGTCTTCATTTTCTTTTATATTTTATATTTCATATTTTATATTCAGGGGTGTTATAGCAGTTTCTTCAGCAGGCTGGTGATGCTCACCTTGTCCTCGATGATAGCCTGCAGGTCGGCGATGGGCACGCGGCGCTGCTCCATGGTGTCACGGTCGCGCAACGTCACGCAGTGGTCCTCGAGCGTGTCGTGGTCGATGGTGACGCAGTAGGGGCAACCGATGGCGTCCATGCGACGGTAGCGCTTGCCTATGGTGTCCTTCTCGTCGTACTTGCAGTTGAAGTGGAAGCGCAGATCGTTGACAATCTGCTGTGCCACCTCGGGCAGGCCGTCCTTCTTTACCAACGGCAGCACGGCCAGCTTCACGGGAGCCAGGGCGGCAGGCAGGCGCAGCACGACGCGCGTCTCGCCGTTCTCCAGTTGCTCCTCGCAGTATGAGTGGCACATGACGCTGAGGAACATACGGTCGACACCGATGGAGGTCTCGATGACGAACGGCGTGTAGCTCTCGTTGGTCTCGGGGTCGAAGTACTCTATCTTCTTGCCTGAGTACTTAGCATGCTGGCTCAGGTCGAAGTTGGTGCGTGAGTGAATGCCCTCCACCTCCTTGAAGCCGAAAGGCATATGGAACTCGATGTCCGTGGCGGCGTTAGCGTAGTGCGCCAGCTTGTCGTGGTCGTGGAAACGGTAGTTCTCGGCGCCGAAGCCTAAAGCCTGATGCCAGGCCATACGTGTCTTCTTCCACTCCTCAAACCACCCCAGCTCGGTGCCGGGCTTGACGAAGAACTGCATCTCCATCTGCTCAAACTCGCGCATACGGAAGATGAACTGGCGCGCCACAATCTCGTTGCGGAAAGCCTTACCAATCTGTGCGATACCGAAGGGCAGCTTCATGCGGCCCGTCTTCTGCACGTTCAAGTAGTTGACGAAAATGCCTTGAGCGGTCTCGGGACGTAGGAAGATGGTGCTGGTACCCTCAGCCGTACTACCCACCTCGGTCTTGAACATGAGGTTGAACTGGCGCACGTCGGTCCAGTTGCGTGTGCCGCTGATGGGACATACGATCTCCTCGTCGAGAATAATCTGCTTCAGCTCGTCGAGGTCATTGGCATTCATGGCCTTCTGGAAGCGCTCGTGCAGCGCGTCGCGCTTGGCAGCATACTCAAGCACGCGGCCGTTGGTGGCACGGAACTGAGCCTCGTCGAAGCTGTCGCCGAAACGCTTGCGACCCTTGGCTACCTCCTTCTCTATCTTCTCGTCGTACTTCGCCATTTGGTCTTCAATGAGGACGTCGGCGCGGTAGCGCTTCTTCGAGTCGCGGTTGTCGATGAGGGGGTCGTTGAAGGCATCGACGTGGCCGCTGGCCTTCCACGTCGTGGGGTGCATGAAGATGGCAGCGTCAATGCCGACGATATTCTGATGGAGCAAGACCATCGACTGCCACCAGTACTGCTTGATATTGTTCTTCAGCTCTACGCCGTTCTGGCCGTAGTCGTAGACGGCGCCGAGGCCGTCGTAGATATCACTCGAGGGAAACACAAAACCGTACTCCTTGCAGTGGGAAACGATTTTCTTGAAAACGTCTTCTTGTTGTGCCATTTTTAGGGCGCGGGCGCTGCCCGCAGTTGAATGTTTATAGTTTAATTTTTAATGAGAAATGCTGTTGGCGTTCATTTCTCACAGATTTCGGGTGCAAAGTTAAACCTTTTCTTCGAGAAAACGTCGGAAAAGAAGAAACTTTTAAAGGAGCTTAAGATTTAATGCCCCAAATCACTAAAATTAGGTAGCGAAAAACAAAAAAAACAGAAATTTACTTGCGCAAATCATCAGAAGTGATTACCTTCGCGCCGTCGAAACGACAACAGCAAGCCCCCTGCGGGCATCCCGACAGAGTTAAATCATTAATTCGTTAAATCATTAATTTTTGTATTGACTATGGCTTATGTAATTGGTGAAGATTGCGTTGCTTGCGGCACTTGCATCGACGAATGCCCCGTAGGCGCTATCTCCGAGGGTGACATCTACAGCATCAACCCCGACGAGTGCACCGAATGTGGCACCTGCGCTGACGCTTGCCCCTCCGGCGCTATCAGCCTGCCCTAAAACAGGTAAACACATTAAAAAAATTAAACCCCGCTGCAAGCAGTTGCTTAGCAGCGGGGCTTTTTTGTTGAAGTAAGTGTTAACGTGTTTACCTGTTAACGTGTCAACGAGTTTTACTCCTGAGTAGCAGGACGCTTCTCAGCGATGCGAGCCTTCTTGCCCGTGAGGCCACGCAGATAGTAAAGCTTAGCACGACGCACCTTACCAATCTTGTTGACGATGATGCTGTCGATGTTCGGGCTTGAGATAGGGAAGATACGCTCCACACCGATGGTGCCGCTCATCTTGCGGACGGTGAAACGCTTCTGGTCCTTGTGTCCGCTAATCTTGATTACTACGCCGCGGTAGAGCTGGATGCGCTCTTTGTTTCCCTCGACAATTTTGTAAGCCACGGTCACGGTGTCACCTGCCTTGAACTTGGGATAGGTCTTGCCCGTAGCAAAAGCTTCTTCAGCAATTTTGATTAAATCAGCCATTGTTCTGTGTAATGGGTTAAATTGTTGTTGTCGGTCGAGCGCGGGCATAACAGGGAACTCTGCATCCTGACAGCGACCCGTGCCGAAAGCGGGCGCAAAGATAAGCATAAAACTCTGAACAGAAAAGCGAAATGAGAAAAATCTTTCGGCAAGGCCCGTTTTTTTTCGGAATGTGCCCTGGCGGCTGGGGGCTCAAAGCAAGTTTATGCTTATTGCTTCACGCTGCGCAGACGGGGCAGCGAGCGCTGGTCGGCCTGCGTGGCAGGAACGAGGCTGACTGCATAGCCGCCACCGGCTACGGCAGTGACGCTGAGGACCGTCTTGGCGTCTACGATACCGCGGCGGATGACGTAGGCCTGCGGATTTGTCTTGTAGTCGGCTGTGCGGGCGTCGGCGTAGACGGTGGCTACGTACTTCTTGCCACTCGCCAGAAAGTCGAGGGCGAGGCGCGACGTACGAGCTTCGGTGCCTGCCACGCTGCCCACGAACCAACGGTCGGTGCCCTTGGCTCGGCGGGCGGCGGTGATATATTCCATGGGCTCGGCCTCGAGGTAGAGCGATTCATCCCAGTCGAGGGCTACATCCTTGATGAACTGGAAAGCGTCAGGGAAGCGTTCGTAGTTCTCTGGAAAGTCGGCAGCCATTTGCAGCGGGCTGTACATAGTGACGTACAGGGCCAGTTGCCCGCAGATGGTGGAGTTGACGTGAGAGCCGTTCGCGCAATCCATCTCGAAGATGCCGGGCGTGTAGTCCATAGGGCCACCCTGCAGGCGCGTGAAAGGCAGTATGGCTGTGTGGCCGGGTTTTGAGCCTCCGAAGGCCTGATACTCTGTGCCGCGGGCCGACTCGTTACCGACGAGGTTGGGGTATGTGCGGCAGAGGCCTGTAGGCCGCACGGCTTCGTGGGCGTTCACCATGATGTGGTAGTCAGCGGCCCGACGTATGGCGTTTAGGTAGTGGTTGATCTCTATCTGGCTGTAGTGGTATTCGCCACGAGGAACGATGTCGCCCACGTAGCCGCTCTTTACGGCATCGTAGCCGTAGTCGACCATGAGCTGATAGGCGCGGTCCATGTGCTTCTCGTAATTCATGACGGACGACGATGTCTCGTGGTGCATCATCAGTTTCACGCCCTTGGAGTGGGCATAGTCATTGAGGGCACGGATGTCGAAGTCGGGGTAAGGTGTGAGAAAGTCGAAGACATACTCCTTAGAGTTACCGGCCCAGTCCTCCCAACCGATGTTCCAACCCTCGACGAGCACCTCGTCGAAGCCGTGCTTAGCGGCAAAATCGATGTAGCGGCGAACGTTGGCATTGTTAGCCGAATGGCGCCCGGAGGGTTGTGCCGTGGTATAGTCGGTCTGCCCGAGTTTCACGGTGGGGAACTGTTTGGTATAGGCCCAGTCGCCCTTGCCCGAGATCATTTCCCACCACACGCCAACGTACTTCGTTGGGTGAATCCAGCTTGTGTCCTCGAGTTTGCATGGTTCGTTGAGGTTGAGGATGAGGTCGGAAGCGAGGATGCGGCGGGCATCGTCCGTGACCATGATGGTGCGCCAGGGGCTCTGGCAGGGCGTCTGCAGCCGTCCCTTGTTGCCCTGGGCATCAGGTGTGAGCCACGAAGTGAAGGTCAGCGACGCCTCGTCGAGGTTGAGGTGCATGGCGGGATAGTCAACGAGGGCAGCCTCGTGGAGGTTGATGTAGAGGCCCGCGTCGGTCTTGAGCTGCAACGAGGTCTGCACGCCTGTCTCTGAGAACTGCTTCTGCGAGATGTTACCCGTGACGGCGGAGCGGAAAAGACTCCTAATCTCGCTCAATCGCGAGCGTGTGTACTCATACTCCTGCGTATCGTAGTCGCCGGCTATCCACCAGGCGGTGTGGTCGCCCGTCATGACAAACTCGGTGCGCTCGTCCTTGACGATGAAGTAGTTGAGGCTGCCCTCTTGCGGGAATTCGTAGCGGAAGCCGAGGCCGTCATCGTAGACGCGGAAGCGTATGTTCATCATGCGCTGCGTAGATGCTTGGGTGAGGCGCACGAGCAACTCATTGTAGTGGTTGCGGATATTGGCATTCTCGCCCCATATGGGTTGCCATGTCTCGTCGAATGTGGACGTCTGCTCGTCGAGCAGGCTGAAACCGTCGAGCAGGTTGTCGGAGTCCACGAGTTCGTAGCCAAGGCGACTCGGGCGGATGACGTCGAGCCCCTGGAAGGCAACGGAGTAGGTAGGCACTGTGCCGTCGAGCGTGAAGGTCACTTTCAGTTTACCATCGGGCGAGGTGACCTCGCCGGCGCTGGCTGTGAGCGCCAAGGCGAGTGTGAGGATTGAGATGAGGAATCTCTTCATAGGACTATTGTGTGTTGTTGATTATCATTTTCATTTAAGACGCTGCAAAAATACACATTTATTCTGAACCGACATCACGAAACGCTTGAAATAAGGCACAAAAAAATCGCATTGCGACAAAACCTTGTCACAATGCGATTTCCTTTTTATTCAACACAGCAATTACAGAGACGTCTCTCAATTTCGGCCCCTGTGCCGGCGGCTCTCTTCGTGGCCACTGTGCCCGGCGTTTCTCCGCCGGGCCGCAAGTCACGTCAAGCGAACACAAGCTGCTGGCCGTCGGGCGCGGCATCGACGCTGATGCCGTGGTCGCGACTGACAGTGCCGGCCAGGATGGCGCGCGAGAGGTCGTTGAGCAGCAGTCGCTGGATAGCGCGCTTGACGGGGCGTGCGCCGAACTCGGGGTCGTAGCCCTCACGGGTCAGCAGGTCGAGGGCGGCATCGGCGAGCGTCAGCGTGATGCCGTTACCCTCGAGCATCTTCTGCACGGAAGCCACCTGAAGCTTCACCACCTGGCGTATCTCGGTCTGCGTCAGAGGCTCAAACATGATTGTCTCATCGATGCGGTTGAGGAACTCGGGACGGATGGTGCGCTTAAGCTGGTCCATCACGGTGCGCTTCGTCTCTTCGATAACAGCTTCGCGACGGCGGGCCACATCCGTGGCATCGGGAGCTGTGATGCGCGTGTCGGGAGCATCGAGCTTAGAGAATTGTTCGCGGATATACTCGCTCCCGAGGTTGGAGGTGAGGATGATGATGGTGTTCTTGAAGTTGACGGTGCGACCCTTATTATCTGTCAGGCGGCCGTCGTCGAGCACCTGCAGCAGTGTGTTGAACACGTCGGGGTGCGCTTTCTCTATCTCATCGAAGAGGACTACGCTGTAAGGCTTGCGACGAACGGCCTCGGTGAGCTGTCCGCCCTCGTCGTAGCCTACGTAGCCCGGAGGGGCACCGATGAGACGGCTGACGCTGTGCTTCTCCTGATATTCGCTCATATCGATACGCGTCATCATCGTTTCGTCGTCGAAGAGGAACTCCGCAAGGGCCTTGGCCAGCTCTGTCTTGCCCACGCCCGTAGTGCCGAGGAAGATGAACGAGCCGATGGGGCGCTTAGGATCCTGCAGACCGGCACGCGAGCGGCGCACGGCATCGGCCACGGCACGGATTGCATCGTCCTGACCCACTACCCTCTTGTGCAACTCTTCCTCGAGGTGCAACAGCTTCTCGCGCTCGCTCTGCAACATTTTCGCCACGGGGATGCCCGTCCAGCGACTGACCACCTCGGCGATATCGTCGGCCGTGACTTCCTCCTTGACCATCGCCTCAGCACCCTGAGTCGAGCGCAGCTGCTCCTGAATACGCTGTATCTCTGCTTCCAGGGCCTGCAAGCGGCCGTAGCGTATCTCTGCCACGCGGGCGAAGTCGCCCTCACGCTCGGCACGGTCGGCCTCGAACTTCAGTTGCTCAATCTGCTGCTTGTTGGACTGAATCCTCGAGAGCAGGGCTTTCTCGCCTTCCCACTTAGCCGTGAAGGTATTCACTTCCTCTTGCAGCTCAGAGATCTCGTGGTTCAGTTGTTCCAGTTTCTCTGCTGCCACAGAGTCGCTGCCCACGGCGTGTTCGGCTTCGCGACGGATAGCCTCACGCTCTATCTCGAGCTGTTTCAGGCGGCGCGTTTTCTCATCGAGTTCTTCGGGCACGCTGTCGCGCTCCATACGAAGCTTGGCGGCGGCCTCATCCATCAGGTCGATGGCCTTGTCGGGCAGGAAGCGGTCGGTGATGTAGCGGTGCGAGAGCTCTACGGCGGCGATGATGGCATCGTCCTGGATGCGCACGCGGTGGTGGTTCTCGTAGCGCTCCTTCAGGCCGCGCAGTATGCTGATACTCTCTACCGTTCCTGGTTCGTCGACCAACACGCTTTGGAAGCGGCGCTCCAGGGCCTTGTCCTTCTCGAAGTACTTCTGGTACTCGTCAAGAGTCGTGGCACCTATGGCCCGCAGTTCACCCCGAGCCAACGCCGGCTTCAGAATGTTGGCGGCATCCATGGCACCCTCGCTCTTGCCGGCTCCTACGAGGGTGTGTATCTCATCGATGAAGAGGATGATGCGGCCCTCGCTCTTCGTCACCTCGTTGATGACGCTCTTCAGGCGCTCCTCAAACTCGCCCTTGTACTTAGCGCCGGCTATCAGCGCACCCATGTCGAGCGAGAAGAGCTGCTTCTCGCGCAGGTTCTCGGGAACATCGCCACGCAGGATACGATGTGCCAGGCCTTCGACGATGGCCGTCTTACCCGTGCCCGGCTCACCTATCAGGATGGGGTTGTTCTTCGTGCGGCGACTGAGGATCTGCAACACACGGCGTATCTCGTCGTCGCGACCGATGACGGGATCGAGACGTCCGGCCCGAGCCTCCTCGATGAGGTTGCGGGCGTATTTCGAGAGGCTCTGGTAGGTATCCTCGCTCGACTGCGAACGCACCTGCTGGCCACCGCGCAGCTCACGGATGGCGGCGGCGAGGTCCTTCTCCGTCACGCCGGCATCCTTCAATATCTTTGCCGCAACGGAACTGCCGCTCACGAGGGCCTGCAGGAGCAGCTCCAGCGAGACGAATTCGTCACCCTGCTGCTGAGCCAGCTCTTCCGCACGCGTAAGTATATTATTTGTTTCGCGCGCGAGGTAGGGCTCGCCGCCCTCGACGCGCGGCAGACTGTTCAGCTGAGCTTCAAGGGCCTGGCTGACGGCTTGCTCGTTGACCGCAAGCTTACGCAGCAGAAACTGCGTCACCTGCTGCCCCGTCTGGAGAATGGCGGACAGCAGATGTTCGGGCTCGATGGCCTGCTGGCGACGGCGCTCGGCTTGGCGCACTGCCTCCTGGATGGCCTCTTGCGCTTTGATTGTGAATTTCTCGATGTTCATGGTGTCTTTAACTATTTACGTATTTATCAATATCTTTTTTCAATCTTCTGTTTATCGTTTACTTCTTCTGCCGCAAAAGGTGTCAAGGGGCTCCACTGCAGCCAAAAAGTCTGATAACCTGCCTTTTTGACCGCTGCCACGACCTTTTTTGCGGGGTTTCGGCAACTTTGGGACATAAAAGTTGAATAAAAAGAGACATAAACAGAACTCTTTTCTTGGAAAAAGCATTACCTTTGTCACGCAATCACACGAAAATATACTTTTAACTTCAACACACACTGACCTATGAAAAAGCTATTCGTTATCGCCACGATGTTCGTTGCGGCAGCAACGCTTCAGGCACAGACCTACCCATACCAAGACTCTAAGCTGAGCGCCAAGGAGCGCGCCGCCGACCTCTGCTCGCGCCTCACCCTCGAGGAGAAGGCACAACTGATGCTCGACGAGTCGCCGGCAATACCGCGCCTCGGCATCAAGAAATTCTTCTGGTGGAGCGAAGCGCTCCACGGCGCTGCCAACCAGGGCAACGTCACCGTCTTTCCCGAGCCCATAGGCATGGCGGCATCCTTCAACCCCGACCTTCTCTATCAGGTCTTCGACGTCGCCAGCACCGAGTTCCGCGCTCAGTACAACAAACGTATGCTCGCAGGCGGCGAGGATGAGAAATTCCACAGCCTCTCCGTCTGGACGCCCAATATCAACATCTTCCGCGACCCGCGCTGGGGACGCGGACAGGAGACCTATGGCGAGGACCCCTACCTGACTTCCGTCATGGGCACACAGGTAGTGCGCGGTCTGCAAGGCCCCGAGACCTCCAAGTATCGCAAGATGTGGGCTTGCGCCAAGCACTACGCCGTCCACAGCGGGCCCGAATACACGCGCCACACGGCTAACCTCACCGATGTCAGCGTGCGCGACCTCTGGGAGACATACCTGCCCGCATTCAAAACGCTGGTCGAGGACGCCAAGGTACGCGAGGTCATGTGCGCCTACCAGCGCCTCGACGACGAGCCCTGCTGCGGCAACGCACGTCTGCTGCAGCAAATACTGCGCGACGAATGGGGCTTCCAGTACCTGGTCGTCAGCGACTGCGGAGCCGTCAGCGACTTCCACAATAATCATAAGTCATCCAGCGACCCCGTACATGCAGCCAAGGTGGCAGCACTGGCTGGCACCGACGTCGAGTGTGGCTGGGGCTACGTCTACCGCAGTATTCCCGAAGCCGTGCAACGCGGATTCATAACCGAGGCCGAGGTGGACAAACACGTGCTGCGCCTCCTCGAAGGCCGCTTCGACCTGGGTGAGATGGACGACACGTCGCTCGTCGAGTGGTCTAAGATTCCATATTCTGCCATGTCCACCAAGGAGAGCGCACAGAAAGCTCTCGCTATGGCACGCCAGACCATCGTGCTGCTGCAGAACAAAGGTAATGTGCTGCCCCTGCGCGCCGGAAAAGAGCGCATCGCCGTCATAGGCCCTAATGCCGACAACAAGCCCATGCTCTGGGGCAACTATAACGGAACGCCTAACTACACCGTCTCAATCCTCGAGGGCATCTGCAACGCATTAAAGGTGAAGAAGGACAAAGTCGTAAACGGCAAAGCATCAGACAGTAAATTAATCTACCTCCCCGGCTGCGATTTCGTCGACAACAAGGTTCTCGACTGCCGCCTCGCCACCGAGTGCCAAGTCAACGGCCACCGCGGCCTGCGCGGCACCTTCTGGAACAACCTCGAGTTCGGCGGCAAGACCGTAACCACGCAATACTACACCACTCCCCTCGCCGTGACCACCGCCGGCTTGCACAACTTCGCGCCCGGCGTGGCTCTCGAGGATTTCTCGGCTAAGTACGAGACTACCTTCACCCCGCGCGAGGCCGGCGAATATGTCGTCAACGTCGAGGGCACCGGTCATTTCGAGGTCTACGTCGACGGTGAGCTGCGCCGGCAGGAGCACACCTGGCGCACGATTCCCACCCGCACCGTACTGCAGGCAGAGGCCGGACAATCCTTCAAGATTGAGGTGCGCTACCAGTTCGTCAAGACGTGGGGCTCCGACCTCAAGATCAATATCGCCAAGGAGCAGCCCATCGACTATCAGGCTATCATAGCAAAGCTCAAAGGCGCGCAGACGGTGGTCTTCGTAGGTGGTATCTCGCCGGCCCTCGAGGGCGAGGAGATGCCCGTGAACATCGACGGCTTCCGCGGCGGCGACCGCACCAGCATAGAGCTGCCCAGCGTGCAGCGCGACTTCCTGAAGGCACTGAAGGCTGCCGGCAAGACCGTCATCTACGTCAACTGCTCCGGCTCTGCACTGGCGCTGACGCCCGAGGCGGAATCGTGCGACGCCATCGTCCAGGCATGGTATGCCGGACAGGAAGGCGGCACGGCCGTGGCCGACGTCCTCTTCGGCAAGGTCAACCCCAGCGGCAAACTGCCCGTAACCTTCTATCGCACCACGGAGCAGCTGCCCGACTACGAGAACTACTCCATGCGCGGACGCACCTACCGCTATTTCGACGACCCGCTCTTCGCCTTTGGCTATGGCCTCAGCTACACCACCTTCGCCGTCGGCGACGCTAAGCTCTCAGCGGGCAGCACCCTCGACCGCAGTGCCCTCGAGGCTGGCGGCATCACTCTCAGCGTCGATGTCAGCAACACAGGACACCGCGACGGCAGCGAGGTGCTGCAGCTCTACGTCCGCGACCTCAGCGACGCCGAAGGTCCGCTGCGCTCGCTGCGCGGCTTCAAGCGCATCGATATCAAGGCCGGACAGACGGCACGTGCAGAACTGCCCCTCACGCTCAAGACCTTCGAGCTCTTCGACACCGCCACCAACACCATGCGCGCTCACCCCGGCCGCTACGAACTGTTCTACGGCACCAGCTCAAGGCCTGCAGACCTCAAGCGCCTCGAAATTGAATTGAAATAATGAAGTAAAGGAATCCCATCCCTTATATCTTATATTTAATTTCATCTTTTCCTCGTGCCCGAAGCCAAAGGCAAGGCCATCGAGGATATGGCCCAGCTCTGGCGCAACAAGAAATAACCACCACACAGCATGGCGGACCAGCATCAGCGAGCCCCATGGCACGACTACCGCGACCCGGGGATATATATGCTCACGGTCGTGACTGAGCAGCGCGGCCACCCCTTCGGCACGCTCTCGCAGGGCACCGACGGCCACGTTGAGGTGACGCTGACTCCTTTGGGCGAAGCCGTGAGGGAGAGCCTCACGGCGACAGCCCTGCAGGAGCTGGCTGTAGAGGTGCTTCGTGCCGTAGTGATGCCCGACCACGTGCATATCGTGTTGCAGGTGCATCAGCCCATGACGAAGCACCTCGGAGTCCTCGTCAGAGCCTTTAAGCACGCCACCACCGTAGCCTACCTCCGCGCCCTCGACGCCCGCTACGGAGGCCTTCACCGCGTAAAAGGCTCACGCCCCAGCGCCGCCCAGCGCCGCGCCCTGGCAGCGCAGGAGGACAAACCTCCTGCCACTCAACCCCCTCCCTCCAATTATTCCCCAATCACCCCCCAAAGCCCCCCTCAAGCCCCTG
>CAJOLI010000038.1 GCA_905235285.1 uncultured Bacteroidaceae bacterium | reverse complement strand
ACTTTTCGACTGAGAGGGGCTTACTTTTTGAAAAAAGTATCCGCAATGCCTGTTTATCGGCATTGCGGACGGATATTTGATGCATTTTTAAGTTTTAGCGGACAGCAATATATCTTAATATTCATCCGGCTGCATTTCAATATTTGTCTTTAAGCATCATCAGACCCTCCTGGCTGAGTCCAAAAATAATCCCAGTCGTGTGAAGGTACAACAAGTTGTCTTACTGCGAAACTCTTAAGCCTTTTGTCCGAACTTCTTATGACTTTCGTCAGAATCCCTAATCCCTTTTTACCTAGTCCGACGTGGCGGACAAGAGCATGAAAAAAGCTGTGCCAAATGGTTGGCACAGCCTTTTTGCTTATTAGTGAGAGTGGAATCAGTTGTCTTCCTTCTGGCTCTCTTCGAATTCCTTCTGCAGCTTGGTCTGAACGTCGATGGGCACGAGTTCGTAGCTTGAGAACTTCATGGTGAAGGAGCCGCGGCCGCCAGTGATGGAGCTCAGGGCGGTGGAGTAGCTCGACATCTCCTTCAAGGGCACCTTGGCGTTGAGCTTCTCGATGCCGTTCTCGGAGTTCATACCCATGATCATGCCGCGGCGGCCCTGCAGGTCGCTCATCACGTCGCCCATGCAGTCGCCGGGGACGAGGACTTCGACGTCGTAGATAGGCTCGAGGAGCTTCGGACCGGCCTCGCGGAAGGCCTGTACGAAGGCGTTGCGGCCGGCGAGCATGAATGAGAGCTCGTTGGAGTCTACCGGGTGCATCTTACCGTCGTAGACGATGACGCGCACGTCGCGGGCATAGGAGCCTGTGAGCGGGCCTTGCTCCATCTTGCTGAGCACGCCCTTGAGGATGGCGGGCATGAAGCGGGCGTCGATGGCGCCGCCGACGACGGAGTTGATGAACACGAGCTTGCCGCCCCACTCGAGCTCGGTGACGTCCTCGCTCTTGGCCGTGATGCGGTATTCCTGGTTGCCGAAGCGGTAGACTTCCTTGATGGGCTCACCCTCGACGTAGGGCTCTACGATGAGGTGTACCTCGCCAAACTGTCCGGCACCGCCCGACTGCTTCTTGTGGCGATAGTCGGCGCGGGCGGCCTTGGTGATTGTCTCGCGATACGGGATTTTGGGCTCGTCGAAGACGATAGGCATCTTGTCGTTGTTCTCCATACGCCACTTCAGAGTGCGCAGGTGGAACTCGCCCTGACCTTTGACGAGGATCTGGCGCAGCTCCTTCGATTGCTCTACTACCCATGTGGGATCTTCCTGGCTCATGCGGGCGAGGATAGACATCATCTTCTCGGTGTCGGCCTCGTTCTGTGCGCGGATGGCACGAATGTATTTGGGGTCAGGATAGGTGATTGAGAAGCGGTTCTCGCAGTCCTTGCCGTTGAGCGTGTTGCCCGTGCGCACGTCCTTGAGCTTCACGGTGCAGCCTATGTCGCCTGCTACGAGCTCGCTGACCTTGGTGCGGTTGGAGCCGGCGCAGACGAAGAGCTGTGCGATGCGCTCCTTCGAGCCACGGTCGGCATTCGTCAGGTCGTCGCCTTCGTGCACGGTGCCGCTCATGACTTTGAAGTACTGAACCTCGCCGATGTGTGGCTCTACGCTTGTCTTGAAGAAGAAGAGGCTGGTGGGGCCGTTGGGGTCGCACTTGACCTCTTCGCCGGCGGCGTTCTTGGCGGCGGGCATCTGGTCTACGAAAGGCACTACGTTGCCCAAGAATTCCATCAGGCGGCGTACGCCCATGTCCTTACCGGCGCAGACGCAGAAGACGGGGTACATACCGCGTGAGGCCAGACCTGCACGGATACCTTCGCGCATCTCATCCTCGGTGAGGGCTTCGGTTTCGAAGAACTTCTCCATCAGACCCTCGTCATGCTCGGCAGCTGCCTCTATCAAGGCCTGATGCAACTCAGTGGCCTTGTCGAGTTGGTCAGCAGGAATCTCCTCGATGATGGGAGCGCCGCCCTCGGGCTTCCATGAATATTTCTTCATCAGCAGGACATCGATGACGGCGTTGAAGTCGGGACCGGTCTTCACAGGGTACTGCACGGGCACGACCTTTGAACCGTAGGTGGCCTGCAACTGCTCCAGAATATTGTCGTAGTCGCACTCGTCATCGAGGCGGTTGATAAGGAAGATGACGGGCTTCTGCATCTTCTCCGTCAGGCGGAAGTGGTTCTGGGTGGCCACCTCAGGGCCGTTCTGGGCGTTGACGAGGATCACGGTGGTGTCCGTCACGCTCATGGCCGTCAGGGCTGCGCCGGCGAAGTCGTCGGAGCCCGGGCAGTCGATGATGTTGAGCTTCTTCTCGTTCCATTCTACGTGGAAAGGCGTAGCGAAGACCGAGTAGCCATATTCCTGTTCTACGGGGAGGTAGTCGCTCACGGTGTTCTTCTGGGTGATGCGTCCGCGACGCGAGATGATGCCGCTCTCGAAGAGCAGCGCTTCGGTGAGGGTGGTTTTGCCAGCCCCGTCACTGCCAAGCAAGGCAATGTTCTTGATTTCTTTCGTTGAATAGTTTCTCATAGAGTCTGTGAGTTTATAAGATAATAAATGTTTGGTCTGAAAAGCTTTCTTTTTGGTCGTTTCAGGAGACCTTTTTAGGCCTATTTCGCTAAAAAGCGCCGCAAGTTAATAATAAATCCTTAATCGGAGGTCACGTTATCCGATTTTTTTTCTCGCGACACTTAAAATTAAGGTTTTTTATGTACCTTTGAGCCGCAATACTCATGGCAGGCATTTACATTCATATACCCTTTTGCAAGTCGCGGTGTGCTTATTGCGACTTCTTCTCCACCACGCGCTCGGGCGAGGTCGATAGATACGTCAGGGCGCTTGTGCGTGAGGCCGAAATACGCCGGGACGAAAGGCTCGGCAATGCCACTGCGTGCTCGATGCCCGTGACGACTGTCTATTTCGGCGGCGGGACGCCATCGCTGATGACGCCCCGGCAGGTGCAATATATCCTTGATGCTCTCTGCCGTAACTACTGCGTGGCGCCAGATGCCGAGGTGACGCTCGAGATGAACCCCGACGATGTGGCGAGGTGGGGACGCGTGGCAGAAACAGCCGTGAACCGCGTCTCGCTCGGCATACAGACGTTCGACGACGGCGTGCTCAGGCTGATACGGCGGCGCCACGACGCGCAGACCGCGGTGTCGGCCGTCGGGCTCTTGCAGCAGACGGGCATCAGAAACATAAGCATAGACCTCATCTACGGCCTGCCCGGACAGACGATGGAGCTCTGGCAGCGCGACCTCGACATGGCCTTCTCGCTCGGCATACAGCACCTCTCGGCTTATGCCCTGAGCTACGAGCCGGGCACAGCGCTGACGCGATGGCTGCAGCAGGGGCGCGTGCAGGAGGCGACAGACGAGCTCTCGGCAGAGATGTACAGAGTGCTGTGCGACAGAGCACGCCAGGCGGGCTTCCGTCACTACGAGATATCGAACTTCGCCCTGCCTGGTTTCGCCTCGCGCCACAACAGCAGCTACTGGGCACGGACGCCATACCTGGGATTCGGACCGGCGGCCCACAGCTTCGACGGACTGCGTAAGCGCAGGGCAAACAAGCCCGACCTCGACGAATACCTGCGTTGCTGGAGCAGCACGGATGCACACGCGTCAGCAGATAAGCTGGGGCTGAAGGCGGCGACGGAAGAAATACTCTCGGACGATGAGCTCTACGAAGAAACCATCATGTGCGGGCTGCGAACGGCTCGGGGAATAGACCTTGAAGACATAGCCCGACGCTTTGGCGTCGAGCGCCTCAGACTGCTACGGGCAACGGCCGAGCCGCACTTGCAAGCCCGCCGGCTCGAACTCGACGGCAACGCCCTGCGCATAAACGAAAAATCGCTCATGGTATCCGATGATATCATGAGCGACTTTATGCTCTGAGCGTGGAACCTTAGTGCCACAAGACTATATTTTTCGTTTTTCTTTGCTTTCATTTCGTTTAAATGTCGTACCTTTGCACGCGCAAACGCATAATAATTGTAGATAAGATGAAAGTAGCAATTGTGGGCGCCAGCGGCGCCGTTGGTCAGGAATTCCTAAGAGTGCTCGATGAGCGTAACTTCCCTATTGACGAGCTGGTGCTCTTCGGCAGCGAGCGTAGCGCTGGTCGCAAGTATGCCTTCCGCGGTAAGGACTACACCGTGAAGCTGCTCCAGCACAACGATGATTTCAAGGATATTGACGTAGCGTTCGTCAGTGCCGGAGGCGGAACCTCGAAAGAGTTTGCCACGACCATAACCAAGTATGGCACTGTGATGATCGACAACTCAAGCGCGTTCCGCATGGATGCCGACGTGCCACTTGTCGTGCCCGAGTGCAATGCCGAAGATGCTCTCGTCAGACCACGAGGCATCATTGCTAACCCCAACTGTACGACAATCATGATGGTCGTATGCTTGCAACCGCTCGAGCGCATCAGCCACATAAAACGCATTCACATCGCTTCGTATCAGGCTGCCAGCGGAGCCGGAGCAGCTGCAATGGCAGAACTCGAACAGCAGTACCGCGAGGTGCTCGACGGCAAGCCCGCAACCGTGAACAAATTCGCTTACCAGTTGGCTTACAACGTCATACCGCAGATTGATGTCTTCACCGACAACGGCTACACCAAGGAAGAGATGAAGATGTTCAACGAGACCCGCAAGATCATGCACACCGATGCCGCCTGCTCGGCCATGTGCGTCAGAGTACCCTCGCTGCGAAGCCATTCGGAAGCCGTCTGGATAGAGACCGAGCAGCCCATCTCGCCCGACGAGGCTCGCAAGGCTTTCGACGCTGCCGAGGGCGTGACAGTAATCGACAACCCTGCCGAGAAGCAGTATCCCATGCCTCTCTTCACAGCTGGCAAGGACGATGTCTACGTAGGCCGCATACGCAAAGACCTCGCCAGCGATAACGGCCTCACCTTCTGGCTCTGCGGCGACCAGATAAAGAAAGGCGCCGCACTCAATGCCGTGCAGATAGCCGAGTACCTCATAAAAGTAGGGAATATAGGTAGATAGCTGGCGGCAGACAGTCCGCAAAGGCGGCGTAGCTACCAACGCAAAATGCGCGTGCCATCCTCGTTGATAAGGATGTGCACGCGCATTGTCTCTTCTGGCAGGAGCTCTTCAATAAGCTCCGGCCATTCTATGATGCAGAGTGCTCCGCTGTAGAGGTAGTCCTCGAACCCCAGGTCGTAAGCTTCTTCGAGACGCTTGATGCGGTAGAAATCAAAATGATAGACTTCACGGACAGGAGCCAAAGCAGGGGCTTCGTACTCGTTGACGATAGCAAAGGTGGGCGATGTTACGGGTTCGGTCACGCCCACAGCCTCGCATAAGGCTCGCGTGAATGTGGTCTTGCCTGCTCCCATCTGTCCGTAGAAAGCAACGATACGCTGCGAGCCTAAGGCTTTGAGAAAAGCGTGTGCTGCGTTATCTATCTCTTCGAGAGATGAAATCTTTATTTCCATTCTTCTCCTTTATTATTTATGTCTTATCGTCCCCTCCGTTTGGGTGTCAGTTCGATTAGCGGAATGAGCATCTCTTCCATGGATATTCCACCATGCTGGAAGGTGTTGCGGTAGTAGCTTACGTAGTAGTTGTAGTTGTTGGGGTAGGCAAAGAAACCGTCGCCGCGGGCAAAAATGTAATGTGTGGAGAGGTTGGGCGACGGCAGGAATGCCTTGTGTGGGTCTGATATGTCAAACACTTCTTTGGCGTTGTAGTCGAGGTTTTTGCCCAACTTGTAGCGCAAGTTGGTGTTTGTGTTCTTGTCGCCTTTGACACGGATAGGAGTCTGGCAGCGGATGGAGCCGTGGTCGGTCGTAAGGATTATCTTGTAGTCTGAGGAGGCCAGGCTACGGAAGAGGTCGCTCACGGCGGAGTGGCGGAACCAACTAAGCGTGATGCTGCGGTAGGCCGCCTCGTTGCTGGCGAGCTCGCGCACCATGCGGCTCTCGGTGCGGGCATGCGAGAGCATGTCGATGAAGTTGAGCACGCACACGTTGACGTCGTATTTCCCCAACTGTGACAGATGGCCTACGAGGCGTTCGGCAGCGGCAGAGTCATTGACCTTGTTGTACGAGAAGGTGTGCTGGCGGCGGTAGCGGCGGAAGAGGGTCTGGATGAGCGGTGCCTCGTTGAGGTTCTTACCTTCCTCGCTGTCCTCGTCGACCCATAGCTCTGGGAACATCTCCGCGATGATGTGAGGCATCAGTCCCGAGAAAATAGCATTGCGCGCATACTGGGTGGCCGTGGGCAGTATGCTGCAGTAGAGGCTCTCGTCGATGTTGAAGAGCTCGCTGAGTTCGCCCATGATGGTGCGCCACTGGTCGTAGCGGAAGTTGTCGATGACGATGAGGAACACTTTTTCTCCCTTGTCCAAGATGGGGAATATACGGCGCTTGAAGATGTCGGGGCTCATCAGCGGTCGGTCGTCGGCTTCGGTATTGGCCATCCATTTCAGGTAGTTGCGCTCTATGAAGCGGGCAAAGAGCCTGTTGGCCTCCTGCTTTTGCATGGCGAGCATCTCGCTCATGGCGCTGTCGGCTTCGCTGAGCTGTAGCTCCCACGTAACGAGTCGGCGGTACACCTCGTTCCAGTCGGCCACTGACGAGGCATCGTCGATGAGCATCCCCAGGGTTCCAAAATTTTGCTGATAGGCCGTCTGTGTCTGCTCTGCAACTATTTCGCGCTGGTGTATGTTCTTCTTCAGAGTCAGAAGAATCTGTGTCGGGTTGACGGGCTTTATCAGATAGTCGGCAATCTTGCTGCCGATAGCCTGGTCCATGATGTCCTCTTCCTCGCTCTTGGTGACCATGACGATGGGCGTCGTAGGTGCGACGTCCTTGATGCGTTGCAGCGTTTCCAAGCCGCTGATGCCTGGCATATTCTCATCGAGGAAGATGAGGTCGTAGGTATGCTCGGAGCAACGGTCCACAGCGTCAAAGCCGTTGGTCACGGTGTCTACCTCGTAGCCTTTCTTCTCAAGGAAGATGATGTGGGCTTTCAGGTGTTCTATCTCATCGTCCACCCACAGGAGATGAAATGCCGAAACGCCTCCACTGTCTGTAGCTTGTGAAGGCTGAGGCTGGTGCAATATCTCGTTATTAGTCATGGCTGAAAATCTTTTGGTAGTGTGTGTAATGCGCTTCAGAACATCCAATCCTCGTCATCGACGGTCTCTTCTTCGCTCTCGTCGTCCTCTCCGTCGTCGCCTTCCTTCTCTTCGTTCAGGGGTACGTCGTCGATGTCTGTTGGGAAGTTGTCTGTAGGCTCATCAAGAATCAGTTCTTCAGGAATCTCGCGTGGCGACAACTCAGCTTCAAAGAATTCAGCGTAGTCATCGTAGCTGTAGCGTGTGCCAAGCAGCTTCAGGTTGTGCTCGCTGATGAGTATGGCCCTGATGCCTTCGAGGCGTTCCCGCATGTGAGTTTCGCCGTAGAGTTGCTGGGCATAGGCGTGACATTCGTCGTAGCTCATGAAGCCCGTCACGCGCAGTTGGCTTATGACACCTGCTTTCACAATCTCGATGTCGAAGTTACGTGCCATGAAAGACGTGAAGTTGTATCGGGCCATCTCGAAGAGTAGCTGGTCCTCGTCAACCTCGCCGGTGGGGTAGGCGAGCACGAAGACGTAAGGCACTTCTGGATCAGCCAGAAGCGAGTCGGCCGCCGTGGCGGTGCTGTCGGTGCCAGCACCCGCTGCCGTACGTAGCTTCCAGATGCTTGAGGAGTCCCACTTATCAGAGGCCAGCAGGCGCCCTTCCTGCACGCCTTTGACATATGCACTGGCCAGTTCGGCAATCTCATCTTTCGAATATTTCTCGGTCACCACCTTCATGGCAGTAAGGAAAGAGTCGCGGTGTCCGGTGTACAACTGCGTCATAGCATGAAGGAAGAGGAACTTGGCCCTGTGTGCACCTTCTTCGAAGTCGCGGTTGCTCTGTTCTACGTTTTGCTCCACCTGCCAATAAGTGCCTTGCTTATAGGCATCGTAGGTCTGTGCGTAGAGTGTATCTTCGAGGTGGCGACCGTTGGTTGCAAGTTCTATGAAGCGCGGGTTGGCCACCGTCCGTGTCAGTTTGCTCTCCGGGTATTCGCTTTGCAGCAGGGCGAGGTAGTTCTGCATGGTCTCGTCGTCGCCCTCGCGCATGGCTAACAGGAATCGGTGGTAGTAGACATCGTCCATTTTGTCGAAGTCAGGGAACGTGCTCATCAGCCTGGCGAAGGTCTTCTTCGCCAGCGGGTAGTTACCTATCTTTTCCATCAGCAGCACTCCTCCGTTGTACAATCCATCGCAGATTAGCTGGTTAGAAGCCTCAACCTGTTCCTCGGTGAAAGGGATCTGCTTGAGATAGTATTCGCGCTGATGCGGGTCGTTCTCAAGGGAGTCTTTCAGGTGCTGCTCTTCTTCGCTGAGCTCGCTGAATCCTTCGCCGATGTCGCCGAAGTCGCCGCCGAGCGAGTCGGCAAGCGCCTCGTTGCCTGAACTGCCGTCGCCGCTGTCGGTGCGCTTCTGGCTCAGCCGCCAGTTGTCTTCGTTAGGGCGGTTGCCCCACCGGCGCTGGAACTCCTGCTTTCCTTGGGCTACGGTCTGCGGGTTATAGAAATAAAAAGTCGCCGACTGTGTGCCTCGACGTACGGCCCCTGCTGCAGCGTTGTTGGCAGTGCTGTTAGGCATAGTGTTGCTGCGGTTTGTGGCATTAGCGCCCGTCTGGGCTTCGCGTTTCTCTTGTTCCTTTTCCTTCTTCTTCAACTCGGCGATTACGCGGTCAATGGCAGCGAGATAGTCCTTTTCCGGCAGCTTGGCCAGAGCCTGAAGACTGTCCTGCAGCTTCACGGCTGAGAGGTGTGGCTCTATCTCGGTGAGCATCTTGCTGCGCCGCTGCAGCTCTTCATAGTCCTCTCGCTCTTTATCTATCATGCCGGCCAACTGGCTGTAGCAGTCGGCGGCGTCGATGTAGTTCTCGCGTTGCCAGTAGAGCTCACCGAGATGCTGCAGTACGACAGCCTTGGCGAAGCCGTTTTGCCGACTTTCTTCTATACCTTCCTTCCAAGCGTAGATGGTGTTCATCGTGTCGCGACTGGCGAGGTAGATGTTGCCGATGGCGTAGTAGATGCGGTCGAGGTAGTTCTCGTTGTTAGGGTCTTTCGTCATGCGGCGCAGTTTGCGGATCATGGCCTTGCCTTGCCCGTCAGCCATGACCTCGGTCTGCAGTATGCGAGCGTTGAACTGCAGTTCGTAGGGCGGGTTGAGGCTTGCTGATTTCCGTAGGGCCTTGTAGGCAGCGCTTTTGTTGCCTGCCTGCTGGTTCAATTGTCCCAAAAGATAGTAGAGCCGTGCCTTCTGCAGCTTGTTTTTAGTAGCTTTGGCAGTTGCGGTAAGGGGCGTTATGGCCTCAGAGTATTGTTCTGTAGATATTAGGTAGGCTGCCTTTGAAGCTGCCAGCTCACGTTCGCCTCGTTTCGAGATGCTGTCGCGCCGGATTTTGTTGAAGACGTCTTCTGCATCGTAAGGCCAGTCCATCAGCACGTAGCAGCGGGCCAACTTGGCTCGCGCCACGCTGACGATGTCGGGATTGTCGGCATAGAGACGTATGATGTAGTTGTAGCTCGACGCTGCCTCTATGAATTCGCCTTTCTGGAACTGAGCATCGGCAAAGAGCATCCAGGCGTGGCGCAGGAAGGAGTTATACTCCTTCTGTGCGAAGAATGCCTTTTGCTTGTCCGACATTCGTCCCGATGGTTTCTTGGGCTTGCGCTTGATGCTGTGCCGCTTTATGGCTTTCTGGCTTTTCTCTATCGCTGTCTCGAAGTTGCTCTTGCCCATCCCGGCCGTCTTCTTGTCGGAAACGACGAACATGGGCAGCAGCTCGGTGTAGTTGTCGACATGCCCTTTCAGCTGTGTCTCTATACCCTCTTCAAAGGCAGTACGGCCGTTGTAGAAAGTGTTGAAGTGGGCTGTCGTGCGGTGATAGAAACGAGAGCCAGAAGTGTTCTTCTGTGTAGAGCACGAGAGCAACAGCCCTGTCAGCAACAGGGTAATACATATAATATATGTCCGCGCGCGAAACATGAACTTGATATATAACGTCTGACGGCCTTGATTTATTGCACGCCGCCTTCATTTCTTTCTTCTGCAAGCATGAGTGCTTCGTCGCGGAGGCCCGTGGGCAATTCAATGCCTCGCAGTTGCAGGCTCCGCAGCCAATCTGGCACTTCGCGGGTGAGTGTTGTGTAGAGCACCTCGCGGAACTCTTCCTCCTCATCCTCGTTGTAGCTGTCAGCCTCACGCCCGCTGAAACGGTCGAGCTCTTCATCGTCGAAGTAGTCGATGGGCTCTGTCACTGCCTTCATGAGTAGCTCTTTCTCGCAGACGGCATGCTGGCCGCAGCAGATGAAGTCTTCGGGTGATGGTTTATCTTGTCTCAACTCTGAATAACCTCTATTGTAAAGCCCGCCTTTTCCAGATCGTCCCAGAAACGGGGGTATGATTTAGTTACTACTTCGGGGTTGTTTATCATGATGCTCCCAAGGACCTGTGCTGCCGGCGCAAAGGCCATAGCCATACGGTGGTCGGCATAGGTGTCTATGACTGTGCCAGCAGAGAGTTGCAGATAGTCAACGCTGGCCATCCGTTGCCTGTCAGGGCCGGGCCAGGTTATAGCTTCGTCGCCCTCGTTCTCGAGTGTGATGCCCAGCTTGTCGAGCTCGTGCTGCAGCGCTGCGATGCGGTCGGTCTCTTTTATGCGAAGGCTCTGAACGCCAGTGAAGCGGAAGGGTACACCTTTGAGTGCGCATGCTACGGCAAAGGTCTGTACGAGGTCAGGCATACGCGTGAAGTCATATTCCACATACTCGGGCTGTTGCGGTCGCCTTGCTATGTTAATCATGGGGTCACGTGTACCCTGTGACAGGGCTATTGTCTCTACGCCCAGCTCTCGAAATAGTCCTCGCGATTCGCTGTCGCCTTGCAGGCTCGTGTCAAAAAGCCCTTTCAGGGTTGCCGTCTCGTGTTCGTTGCTGCTCAGCAGTACGATGGAGTACCAGTACGAAGCGGCACTCCAGTCGGACTCTATGGTGAAAGCTTCCTGCCGGTAGGGCTGTGGCCTCACGGCTATCGTCTGTTCGTCTTTCCAGCAGGCCTCGGCTCCGAAGTGCCTCATCATCGACATGGTCATATCTATATATGGCCGGCTGGCTACGGTACCCGTGAGTGTCAGCTCGAGCCCGTCGGCAAGCAACGGAGCTATCATCAGAAGGGCCGAGACATACTGCGAACTCACATCGCCGCGCAGCGAGAGGCGTCCGCCGCGTAGCGTCGCCGGCGTTATGCGCAGGGGCGGGAATCCCTCGTCCCCGAAATATTCTATCTGAGCGCCAAGCTCTCGCAAGGCGTCTACGAGGACACTTATCGGGCGCTCACACATTCGTGTTGACCCCGTCAGGATGCGAGGTGCTGCGCTAGTCCTGTCGTCTTGGCACATTCCCAAGCTCAGCCACGCCGTCAGGAAGCGCATGGCTGTTCCTGCAGCCCCAATGTTAATGGTCGTGCTGTCATCCGTCAAGGCTGCAAGCATGGCACGCGTGTCGTCGCAGTCTGAGATATTTGTGAGCTCCGACACGGGTGAGCCGCTGAGGGCAGACAGCAGGAGCGCCCGGTTGCTGATGCTTTTGCTGGCCGGCAGCGCCACTTCTGCGCTGAGGTTATACGGCCTGTGGAGGCGGATAGTCATAAGCGAAAAACAGTTTTCTAAGAATTTTCGCCACAAAAGTAGAAAAAAGTTTGCACGTATCAAAAAAATCGTCTACCTTTGCACCCGCAAAACGAAAAAGATTGCTTTTTCTCACATTTGCACCTTGATTCGGGATGTAGCTCAGTCCGGTTAGAGTACGCGTCTGGGGGGCGTGGGGTCGCTAGTTCGAATCTAGTCATCCCGACATCAAATGAGTAGCCTGCTGAATTTCAGCAGGCTGCGCGTTTATAAGGCACAAAGCTGCGCCAGAATTGTGCCATACATAGAAGTTTCATAGCATTGGTTCGCGTGTCGAAACAATGTAAAAAAATGTTTTCTCTACAGCAGCGCCGACATCGCACGCGTTATGATTTAATTGAAAAGTATCGGTTGCCGGTTATCAAGAAGGGCAAGAACGATACCTACGTCTATTTCTATGTCCTGGACCCGGATTCCGTTCTAAGAGGGGATCCCAAGCTTGTGAGGGTCCGGCATCGGTTCAACCACATCAAGAATGTCCGTGAGCGAAATGCTGCAGCCCGCCGTTTCTGCGAGGTTGTAGCAGCCAAGCTCATGACTGGCTGGAATCCTCTCATCGACAATACCGGCAATGTATCATTCCGTCCGATCAAGGGCGTAATGGATGAATACTTGAACTATCTGGAGAAAGCTCATGAGGATGGTGCGATACGCCATGACAGCCTGATTGACTACCAGAGCAGGGTCAATATACTGATGTCTTATAATGCCCAGCTGCCGGAACCTGCACAGTATGTCTACCAGATAGACCGCCCCTATATCGAGCTTTTTCTCGATTATATATATATCCGTCGGAACGCTAAGCCTATAACGCGCAACAATTATTTAAGTTGGCTTCGTAGCTTGTGCAACTACATGCGTGGGCGTGGATATATGAAAAGCGATCCTACGGAGGGCATACGACGGCTGCGTGTCGGACAGAAAGAGCGTAGGCCTCTGACCAAAGACGCTATGAAGCGACTGAGCGATTACCTGCGTACGAACGACCCGTTTTACCTGCTTGCATGCATGGTGCATTATTACACTTTGCTACGACCCAAGGAAATGTCTTATGTCCGGCTGAAGGATATCAGCCTGAAGGAGCAGACCATATTCATAAGCGGTGATCATTCCAAGAACCATGAGGATGCAAAGGTGACACTTCCCGCAGTGGTCATTTGTCAGATGCTTGATTTGTGTATCTTTGATTATCCTGGAGAGTATTATCTTTTCGGCTCTGGGTTCAAGCCAAGCTGTGAGCGGGCAAGCGAGAAGATTTATCGTGATCGATGGTCAAAGGTCCGAAAGGCCTGCGGTTTCCCTCCGTCATATAAGTTTTACAGCCTTAAAGACACGGGCGTTACGACAATGATTGAAAAGGTCGGGCTGGTCGTAGCGAAGGACCAGGCACGCCATTCCGATATATCCATTACTTCCGTCTATGCGCGCAAAGAACAGCTTAAGGCGCAGCCGGAGCTGAAGAACTACGAGGGAAATCTATAAAAATCACGTGAAAACTCGGTCAGCGTATTGGCTCGTTTTGTCTCGCTTAGGGGAGACAATCTCTTAACACACCCGCCCCGCAGGCCAGAGCCAACCTGCGGGGCTTTTTTATGCGTGCGCGTATTATATATAAGGATAGAAGAGGCCCTCGACGATGGGGTCCTGTCGCCCGTTTCCGTAGGTGTACTTCAGCTGCTCGCAGACGAAGAGACGCCCGTGGATGAGAAACTGTCGCATTGGATTCAATATAGCTCTACATTTGAATCTTATCGTAAATAATTGAGTGGTATCTATTATGTTGTTGACTTCTCTCGTCCTGTCATAAAGGCCGTCATCGTCCGTAAGTGACAGTTCACATCTAACTGTGTCTCTGATTCCATTATCTTCTGTTTGAAGAACAACGACCCTTTCTTCTCTTTCATGGTAAGCTATGTATTTACGAGTCGTAAGACATTGCCTCATTACCTCTCCTGAAGCCTCGGTTGCTGCGCCGTTTGTAGATGGTTCGAAAGGCACAGATAAATCAGCAACAAAGGCAACACTCATTGTGTCTAATGCGTTGTCACTGACACCTCCTGAGATAGCTTTTGCGAAAGCAGACTGGTTTCTGGTGTCTTCAACCTCTATCAGAGATACTTGTGCAAGCAACAAACAGACATCTCCGACTACCCTATAAGAAGTCCCACGGACTTCCCTCAATTCACATGTTTTGGCAACAACTTCAGCCGGTATAATCTTCAATTCGGCGATTTCGTCTGCTCGGTTATTGATATACGGCCCAAGTCTCTTAATCATATATGGTTTTACAACCTTCTCGTCTTCATTCAACAGCCAAACATATTCAAAATCAAAATCTGGCTCATGGTAAATACGCCAAGGGGTTTCATAATCCATCTTCCCTGTCGACACAGAACGTTCTGTCTTCTGGCACATTTCCTCAACATCTTCATTAAAGTTGTTAAGGGCTCCGTGCATACTACCGGGAAAGCCATATTTTATGTTTTGCCTCTGCAGATACAATTCACTGCTACTATTGCTGCAATCCCTGTCTTTCTCATCTAATATATCCTTATCTTTGATCTCTATCGGACCATACCTATCAAAGAAAGTTTCTACACTGAGAATGTCAATGAATTTACCTTCTACAACAAAGATGCAGTTAAAGAACATTTCAACCTGCTGGATAAACTCATTCACAGTCCATGATGGGAGGCGTTTGGAAAACTCATTTGAAGCATACCCGTCCATAATTACAAGCCTTCTCCATCTTTCATGCTCCAGTAATTCATTGGTGCGAAGCTCATATCCTAACAGTCCCGGCAACCTTTCTACATAACTGAGGAGAAAAGGTGTATCTATACCCATACTACGAACATTAGTATCATAATTGGTGCCATGAGGATGTATGCTATATTGATAGTAATTTCTGAAATGGTAAGGTGTATCTTCTACGTTCGTAATTTCAATTAATGGACCGGTGGTAAAGGGTACATCTGGATATATCGAAAAATGATACCGCTCAGTCTGTTCAGGTGGAAAACTATAGAAACGTCCGAAGTCGAGGTCCCTTATCTTCAGATTATCATCAGCAACAAGATGATTTAAAGCAGAATTGTCTGCCAAGATCTGGATCTTGACTATATTGTTCTGAACGCTCAGGATTTCTTCTATTCCATCGCATACAACATGCCCGTCTGATATGATCTTCGCCTTGCGATTCTTGGGTATTGAGTTAGATGTTAGTCTGTCGAGGTGCCAATATATAGCCCGGTTGTGTGGATCCTTTAAGGATATGTCAATGTCGTAGGTATAATTCCCCCGACGTGTAAAGAGAGGGTTCTCGCGGAACATCTCGAAGGAGAAGTCGGCTGCGAGGTGTGGGACGTATATCTTATTCGTCTCGGGGTCTGTGATTTCGAGTCTTATCATGATACTTTCCTGGATGCGTTGGACTTCATTTTTATGAGTAGATCTTGTGCGGTATTGATACCTCCCTTGCCTTCGAGATAGCAGAAGGCAGGCGACGGTTCCTGATAGGCTTCGGCGGCGCGGGCTGTGGTGCGCGTCAGGAGTCGGAGGGCGGCGGTGAGCTCGGGGTCGCGGGCCAGAGCACCCGACGCTGACGCGACGGGCACGGTGGCCGCCGAAACCGGTGGCGCTGATGGGCGGGCTACTGCCGCAATATCGTCGGCAGTCAGGTTGGCGATGCTGCCAGAGCGCTGTGCCTGGTCGATGAGGTCGAGGACAGGGCGTACGGCATCGTTGGCCACGGCATAGCGGTTGGCCACGAACTCCCCGGCATGGACCACGCCGCGCGGCTCGTCCCAGCGGCCTTGGCCGGTGTAGCCTCCAGTGTAAAAGTTTGATATTAGTCCGTTCAGCGCGGCTCCGGCAGCTTCAATAAGAGCTATCTCTCCGGCAGCCTTGGCTATTCCCGCGTATCCCAGGTCTTTTATATTATCTATTGTGCGCTGTGCGATAGCAGCAGTCATAATGTTTTTGACCGTCTTGACGATGGTCTTCAGCAATTCCTTAGAGAAGTCCTTGAATGTCTTATTTGTATCCGTGAGCCAATCGCCTAGAGCTTGTCCCATTTCCTCCCCTGCAGATTGTAAGGCATCGAAAAGTTTTTTCTGCTTATCTTCTTCCTCCTTCGCTATTTCTTCAAGTCGTTTGGCTTCCTCTTCCTTTTGTTTTAGAAAAGTTTCGGTGGCGCGCTTGGCAATCTGTCGGCTGTCTTCTTCATGACGTTCGTCTATTGATTTGAGCTTTTCTTTTAGTTTTATTGAGATGTCAAGAATCTTTTCTTGAATTTTACGACGCTCTTCCGGCTCAGTTCCAGCTATTCTTAGTTGGCTGCCGAGTCGTTCTATTTCCAGTTTTTGAAGCCTGTTGGCAAACTCCTGCTCAGAGGCGATTTCACCTTCGAGATATTTCTTTTTTAACTGCAGGGCACGTTCATCGTATTCTGCGTTAACGGCCTCTATTTCTTCGCGGATGCGCTTCTGTCTGTCTTGCTGTCCGTCTTGCACCACGCCGGAGGGCTTGGTACCATCCTGGGGAAGATCTGGTGCATCTGCTGCATTAATGTTGCTGACAGCATTTGGTAAGGCCTTTACTATATCGGCTCCCTGCTTCTGCAGGTTCTCCTGTCGCTTCTGTATATTCTTAATAGCATCATCGGCCTCGGAGACCCAACCTTCCGCCTCGCGTATGGTTTCCAGTATGTGGTATCGTTGTTTCGCCAATTCCCGCAACTGTCTATAAGCGGTATTTTCCCCAACATTGGCGGCCTTCATCTGTTGCCTTACAATCGAATAGACTTCCCCATAATCACCGTCAGAGCGTTTTAGGCGGTCTGTAAAGTCTCTTATTTCCGGGTGTTCGGCATCGAAAGCACTCAGTCTGTCTCGCCTGATGCGTGCTGCGTTGTCTCTGCGGCTCCGGCTCTCCTGTTGGTTGAGTTCTGCTTCCACCAGCTTTGTCATCTTCGTTTGCAGGGCCTGCTGTACGGCGACTTCTTTCAGATTTTTCAGATAATCCTTCAGGGCTGTGGTATTGTCCTTGATGAGTTTCCCCTCCGAGGTCAGCTCTGCATGATATTCTGGCACGATTTTCTTCAGCTCCTGCAGGGCAATCTTCCTGTCCTTCAGCGTCCGGTTGTTGTCGTGAACCACTGCAGAGAGCTGTTTGATCTTCGATTCGGTTTCTGCCGTCTGTTTGTTGCCCTCGCGCTCGGCTTCTGCCACGTCGCGCTGCATGTCACGTTGCAGCTTCTGTTCCTTGGTCAGTTCCTTGGTTCGGTTGATAAGGCGCGTGATGACCTCGTAGAGAGCCACGCCGAGGGTGATGATGATGCCGAATGCGTTGGCCTTCATGGCTGCGTTGAGGGCAGTCATCTCCAGCTTGGCAGCTGCCATGCCCTTGGTGAGCAACGTATATCCGGCATGAAGCATGAGCAGCATGGCACGGAATCCTCCGGCGATGCCCTTTCCCAGCGAGACAGCGGTGTTCCAGGCTTTCTGCGCCACGGTGGCCACGGCGTTCTTGATGGCCAGGGCGTTGTAGGCTGCCGCCAGCACAAGCAGCTGCACCCCCCATTTCTTCAGGAAGTCGATGATTTCCGGCAGCATCATGACGAAACGTCGGCTCCAGCCAACTGTCTTCGACATGATGGGCGCCAGCGTCTTGGCCAGTTCCTGCCCGGTGAGGTTGATCTGGTTGCGCACCTGCGCCATCTTGGCCGCCGTGGTGTCGCTGTTGATGGCAGCCTGCTCCACGGCGGTGTTCGTGCCGGTGACGGCGTCGGTGTACTGCTTCACCTTGTCGGTATTGTCCACGAGGATCTTGGCGATGTTGATGGCCCTATCTCCGAACATCTTCTCCAGCTCGCCCATGGAGAGGCCTTTGGCCGCCAAGTTCTGAAGAGCCTGGTCCAGCCCCACTATAGCGGGATTCGTGTCATCGGCTCCCGTCTGGAGCTTCAGGAAGAATGTCTTCAGACCCGTTCCGGCAACTTCAGCCTTGATGCCTTTTTCGCCAAGCATCTCGATAACGCCCACCAGCTGCTCGAAGCTGACGCCGGCGGAGCTGGCGGCCACGCCGGCCTTGACTACGGCTGCAGCCTGGTCCTGCACGTTGGCCGCGCCGAACTTGGAGCCGGCCGCCAGTGCGTTCGTGAAGCGCACGGCCTGGTCAGCTCCGGCACTGAACTGGTTGAGCGAAGTGGTGAGTGCCTGCACGGAGTCCTTCAGGTCCATCTTCGCCGCCTCGGCCAGGCGCATGGCCTCGATGGTGACGGCGTTCAGGGCCTCCTTGTCCTGCAGCAGTTCCGGCTTGGCCGAGCCCACGAGCATGTAGGCCTCCAGTATCTCCGTGGCCGACTTGCGCACACGCAGGCCGCTTTTTTCCATGGTGGTGGAGAGCGTCTCGGCCTGCTGCTGGAGCCACTGGATGTTCTCGTCCGAGAGTCCGGTGAGGGCCTTCAGGTTGGCGGCGGCATCCTCCTTCTCGGCGGCCTGCTGACGGAAGCGATTTAACTGCATGGCCACACCTGTGAGTCCTTGAATGACAGAAAAAATCTGAAGAGAGTATTTTGAGAAAAGCTCAGCACCTCGTTTAAACATAGACTTAAACCCGCCTTCCACCGTTTCCTGCTGTTTGGCGATGGCACGGAGGTTCGCCTTGTGCTCCTTCAGGATGACGTTCAATTTATCCCAGTCCTTGACCTTGCGCCGGTACTCCTCGGAGCCGATGGTCATGTTCTTCAACTCCTTCTCTATTTCCTTCATCTTGGCTCGGATGGCTGTGGCGTTTGCCGCCACCTCCTTGCCGTCAAGATACACCTTGATGCCGCGTTTGACATCCCTGTTACCCGTTACTTTTACTGCCATATTATTTCTTCACGATTTTGATTTTGTCAAACTGTGTGAGCATCTGCCGCAGTGCTTCGTCACCGTAGAACTCCTGCACGTATGTTGCCAGCTCATCGATACGCTTGGATATGTGCTGGTCAATCCAGTCAAGCGGTGTGCGCACTGTCAGTTTGCCATTGTCCTTGGTCAGGAACTTATGGGTGTTGATTTCGCGGTTCGTGAGTCCATTGCGTCGCAGTTCGGTCGTGTAAAAGTTCCACGTATGGTTTCGTATCTCGCGTTCGGATCGTGCGCGGAATCCCCGTGTCAGCACGCCTCCCACACGCACCCAGCCGCGGCCGACGCCGTAGGCACGGAACACGCCGTAGCGGTCGAAGTCGAACTTCACCTTGTAGGCTGCCTCTTCGCCGGCTTCACCGCCCACATGTTTGGTGGTGTCGACAAAAGCAGCCAGCTGGTCGCGCAGGCGGCCCGTGCCATGGGTGCCCGTGGTCAGGGTCTGCTGTGCCATGGCCTTGATTTCCGCGGCCCAGCGGCGCACCTGCGCGTTGAACTCGGCGGCGGTGATGAGATGGTCTTTCATGGTGCAAAGATAAAAAATCCCACCCGTAAGAGGGTGGGACACGATATAGGCGTTCAGACGTAGGAACTCTTTCTCAATCTTTCGAGAAGAGCGTGGCGATGGCGATGATGAGCAGCCCGATGATCACGCTCAATGGGGAAAAGTTGAACATAGTCGAATTACTTACTTGTTTTTACATCGGCAAAGGTAGCGATTCCCCGGCACGTGGCCAAGGGAACCGCCGTTTTCTTGTGCCTTATATGCTCTATGGCATAAAATTGCCTCTCCAGTCGATGACGGGGATGTTCATCACGGCCTTCGGGTCACTATCACGAATGATGCGGATGTAGCCGGAGCTGACCTCGTCTGGTTCCGACCATGTGATGTTCAGCGGCGAGTCGTCGGGGTTCTTTTGGGCGTTGGCCTCAGACATTCGTTTGCGGATGGCCTGCATGGCGGCATCCCATTCGCGGGCGTGTATGGTGCGATGCACCACGTTCTCCAGCAGCCAGTCTCCTAGGCGCCATTCTTCCACTGTCTTGGTCTTCTCCATCCGGCGGCTCACCTGCAGCCAGCACAGGAACATGCCTTGCACGTTCTCGGGGTTCGTTACGTTCGTTGTTTCCATACAATTGTAATTTGACATAAATAAAACTGCGCGAAGTGCTGTCAGGTCTACAATTGCAAAAACCCCGAGCCATTTCTGGTACTCGACACTTGCGCAGTCAATGGGTTTGACTTTTTCGTTAAGAGGGTATGGGTATAAAAATAGCCAGCGGTGACACTGGCGGCATTCATACCGCAATTGTAGTTTGACGCTGCAAAGTACAGCATAATCTCAGATATATGCAAGAAAAAAGGGGAAAAGTTGCATTCAGGATGCTGAAGAGCATAAAATCATTTACTATTCTTCATCCTCAGATATCCCGGTACTCCTCTATGGCGTCGAAGCAGGGGCACTCCTTGATGCGCTCCCAACTATCGACCCGTCCATTGTGGTTCTTGTCCGGACTGATGTCGCGGTGTCCGAGGATGCGGGCCTCGGGGTAGCGCTTGTGGATCTGTCGCAGCAGCAGTCGCAGCTGAGCCCGCTGCATGTTGGTGCGGTTGTCCATGGCCTTGCCCTGGGTGTCGATGCCGCCTACGTAGGCCACGTGTATGGCCGTCTGGTTGTAGCCCTTGACGCCGTTGGCCACGCCGCCCTCGTCGAGCAGCTGGCAGATGCGTCCCTCAGGGAAGATGACATAGTGGTAGCCGGGGTTCTTCCACCCCTTGCGGCGGAACTCTGCCCGCAGCGACGCCTCGGTCATGGCCTGCGAGCTTGCCGTGCAGTGCACGAAGATTCTT